>CAJKNC010000020.1 GCA_905201175.1 uncultured Succinatimonas sp. | reverse complement strand
AGATTATTTTATAATTTTCTTATTTATAGAAATAAAGAGAATTAGAATTTCCATTTTTTAAGGAAAATCCGGGACACTAAATAAACAGGCCTATTTCTAATTTAAGAAATAGGCCTGAAACACATAAATAATGAATAAAAGTCTGGCTAAAACTAAAGATCTTTTTCTACCTGGCTAAATTCCAGATCAACTGGTGTTGCTCTACCGAAAATAGCAATAGATACTGTAAGTCTATTCTTTTCATAGTCGACTTTTTCAACAGTACCGACAAAGTCTTTAAAGGCTCCGTCAATAGCGCGAACTTGCTCACCAACTTCAAAAATAGTCTTAGGTCTTGGAGACTCTTCGCTCTCTCTAAGACGACTTAAAATCTTAGCTGCCTCTGCCTCGCTAATTGGAAGAGGATGGTCTGGACTTCCTCCAATAAAGCCTAAAACCCTATCAGTATGCTTAACAAGCTGCCAGGTCTCAGAATTCATGCGCATATGGACTAAAACATAGCCGGGAAAGAATTTACGCTCGCTTTCGCGTTTTTTTCCATCTTTAATTTCTTTGACTTTCTCTTTTGGAACAAGAATTTCACCAAAATCTTCTTCCATGTGATGTATTTTAATTCTTTCACGTAAAGTCAAAGCAACACGCTGTTCAAAACCAGAAAAAGCTTGAATAACATACCAATGCATGGCCTTATTAAATTCTTCAAGTTTCTTCTTTCTTAATGCTTCTTTATCCACAGGGGTCTCATCGACTACAGGATTTCCTGTATTCTCAGATACCATAGCCTCAGGAGCATCAGTAGCTTCTGGGGCATCGAATAATTCTTTGTCTGACATCTTATTTAACCCTTTATGAACTTAGAGAGTAATGGCTCGTACGAGTTGTAAAAAAACAATATCACACAAATAAAGGAATAGACTTACTACACAAACAGCTGCAAAGACAATAAATGTAGTCTGTAAAGATTCCTGACGTGTAGGCCATACAACTTTACGCAACTCAACATAAGAGAGGCGGGCAAAGTTTAAAAATGCGTGACCCTTATTAGTAAAAATAAGTATTCCAAGACCGATGACAATAGCCACAATAACTGCAGCAACACGAGCTAATCGTGCAAGAGAGCTTTCATCGATCAAAACATAATTAGAATAATAATAGTTACCGAAAATGGCTCCAACGATAATTGCTAAAGAGAAAATCCATAAAACGGTATTAACAAAAGGAGAAACAGTCTTTTCTTCCTTCGCGGCAACAGTGACACCCTTTTTTTTCTGCTCTTTCTTAGGAGCATTTTTAGGCTGAGCTGTTTCCACCTTATTTACAGTGGGTTCTGCCATATTTAAATCCTTTTGGATTCTAAGGAGAATATATTGCTATAAGATCAAATAAATCCGCAGTATTTTATCATTAAGATAAATACTGCGGATCTGAAGAGTGCTTAAGCACTCTTCTTATCATTATTCAAGAACTTCGCCAACAACGCCGGCGCCAACAGTACGGCCGCCTTCACGAATTGCAAAGCGCTCGCCCTTAGCCATTGCTACCGGGTGAATTAAGGTTACGATCATGTCGGTGTTATCACCTGGCATTACCATCTCTACGCCTTCCTTCAGCTCGATTGTTCCGGTAATATCTGTTGTACGGAAGAAGAACTGCGGACGATAGCCCTTGAAGAACGGAGTATGACGGCCACCCTCGTCCTTGCTTAATACGTATACCTGACCGGTGAACTTGGTGTGCGGGGTAATTGTGCCTGGTGCTGCTAATACCTGTCCGCGCTCTACGTCCTCACGCTTGGTACCACGTAACAAGATACCTACGTTATCACCTGCACGACCCTCGTCTAATAACTTGCGGAACATTTCTACGCCAGTTACTACGGTCTTAACAGTAGGACGAATACCTACGATTTCTACTTCATCACCTACGTGTATAATTCCGCGCTCTACACGACCTGTTACTACTGTACCACGTCCGGAAATGGAGAAGATATCTTCAATCGGAAGTAAGAACGGATCGTCAATATCACGCTTAGGATCTGGAATATAGCTGTCTAAAGTATCTGCTAACTCTAAAATAGCCTGCTCCCACTTCTCCTCGCCGTTTAATGCACCTAATGCTGAACCGCGGATAATCGGTGTATCATCACCTGGGAACTGATACTGGCTGAGAAGGTCACGTACGTCCATCTCAACTAACTCTAATAATTCCTCATCGTCTACCATATCGCACTTGTTTAAGAAGACGATAATGTACGGTACGCCTACCTGACGAGCTAACAGAATGTGCTCACGGGTCTGTGGCATAGGACCATCAGTTGCTGCTACTACTAAGATTGCACCGTCCATCTGTGCTGCACCGGTGATCATGTTTTTAACATAGTCAGCGTGGCCCGGGCAGTCAACGTGTGCATAGTGACGCTTTGCAGTATCGTACTCTACGTGAGAGGTGTTAATGGTAATACCACGTGCCTTCTCTTCCGGAGCGTTATCGATCTGGTCGAACTTTAATGCTGCACCGCCGTATTTCTTTGCAAGAACAGTGGTGATAGCAGCAGTTAAGGTGGTCTTACCGTGGTCAACGTGACCGATGGTGCCAACGTTTACGTGAACTCTGTCACGGACAAACTTTTCTTTTGCCATTTTTTAATTCCTAAATTATAGGGTGCAGTTATTACCACACCCTGTGGTTTCAAAGAAGATTATTCAGATTTGGTCTGACGCTCAGCAATAACTGCCTCTGCGATATTCTTAGGAGCCTCAGCATAATGACCGAATTCCATTACATAAGAAGCACGGCCTTGAGTCTGAGAACGTAAATCGGTAGCATAACCGAACATCTCTCCAAGAGGAACCATAGCATGGACGATCTTACCCATAGGACCATCTTCCATTCCCTCAACTAGAGCACGACGACGGTTTAAATCACCGATAACATCACCCATATACTCCTCAGGAGTATCAACTTCAACCTTCATTAAAGGCTCTAATAAAACCGGCTGAGCTTTCTTAAAGCCTTCCTTGAAGGCCATAGAAGCGGCGATCTTAAATGCCATTTCTGAAGAGTCAACCTCATGGTAGGAACCGTCATAGACAGTAACCTTAACGTCAACTACAGGATAACCTGCAATAACGCCGTTAGCGATCTGCTCCTGTACGCCCTTATCAATTGCAGGGATGTACTCTTTAGGAACAACGCCACCGACAACTTCGTTGACGAATTCATAACCCTTGCCCTGCTCTAAAGGCTCAATACGGAGCCAGCAGTGACCATACTGACCACGACCACCAGACTGACGAACAAATTTACCTTCTTGCTCAACCTTGCCCTTAATGGTTTCGCGATAAGCTACCTGAGGCTTACCTACATTGCAGTCAACATTAAACTCGCGACGCATACGGTCAACGATGATGTCTAAGTGAAGCTCACCCATACCAGAAATGATGGTCTGACCAGACTCTTCATCAGTACGAACACGGAAAGAAGGATCTTCTTGAGCTAAACGATTTAATGCTAAGCTCATCTTCTCCTGATCAGCCTTGGTCTTTGGCTCTACTGCAACAGAGATAACCGGCTCCGGGAATTCCATAGCCTCTAAGAGGATAGGATTTTCAGGATCGCAAAGGGTATCACCAGTGGTAGTATCCTTTAAGCCGATTGCTGCAACGATATCACCTGCATAAACTTCCTTAACTTCATTGCGGTGGTTGGCGTGCATCTGAACTAAACGGCCAAAACGCTCGCGCTTTTGCTTATCAGAGTTTAAAACAGTCTCGCCAGAACCAATCTTACCTGAATAACAACGCAAGAAAGTTAAGTTACCAACAAATGGATCATTGGCAAGCTTGAAAGCTAAAGCTGAGAACGGAGCCTTATCATCAGAAGGACGAGTAATAGGGTTGCCGTCCATATCTTTACCTTCAACATCAGGAATATCAACAGGTGAAGGCAAATAGTTAACAACGGCATCCAACATAGCCTGAACGCCTTTATTCTTAAAGGCAGAACCGCAGCACATAGGAATGATTTCGCCACGTAAAGTACGCTCACGAATACCAGCCATGATCTCTTCTTCAGTGAGTTCTTCTCCACCAAAGAATTTGTCCATTAACTCGTCATTAGCCTCAGCTGCAGACTCAACCAACTTAGCACGCCACTCTTCAACAAGCTCTACCATGTCGGCCGGAACGTCAACATATTCGAACTTAATACCCTGAGAGGCATCATCCCAATCAATAGCTTTACGCTTGATAAGATCTACAACACCCTCGAAGGTATCTTCTTTACCAATCGGGAGCATTAACGGAACAGGATTTCCCTTTAAACGAGTCTTGATCTGCTCAACAACACGTAAGAAGTTTGCACCTGTACGATCCATCTTATTTACGAAAGCAATGCGCGGAACGTGGTACTTGTTAGCCTGACGCCAAACAGTTTCGGACTGAGGCTGAACACCACCAACTGCGCAGTAAACCATAACGGCACCATCAAGAACACGCATAGAACGCTCAACTTCGATAGTGAAGTCTACGTGGCCCGGGGTGTCAATAATATTTAAACGATATGGTTGTTTCCACTGATTATTCATACCATGCCAGAAGCAAGTGGTAGCAGCGGAAGTAATGGTAATACCGCGTTCCTGCTCCTGAACCATCCAGTCCATAGTTGCAGCACCGTCATGAACCTCACCAATCTTGTGAGATTTACCGGTGTAGAAAAGAATACGTTCAGTAGTGGTGGTTTTACCGGCATCAATATGAGCACTGATACCGATATTACGGTAAAACTTAATAGGTGTTTCACGTGGCATAATAAATTAGCTCCTGTACTACCAGCGGAAGTGGCTAAATGCTTTGTTGGCCTCAGCCATACGATGCACGTCTTCACGCTTCTTGACGGCAGTACCTTTATTTTCAACAGCATCCTGCATTTCTGCTGCAAGGCGAGCAGCCATGCTCTTCTCATGACGAGAACGGGCAGCATCAACTAACCAACGCATAGCTAATGCATTACCGCGGGCAGGACGAACTTCTACTGGAACCTGATAGTTAGCACCGCCAACACGACGAGACTTAACTTCTACGTCTGGACGGATATGGTCAAGGGCTTCCTCGAACAGGGCGAGGTGATCCTTGCCGCTCTTCTCAGAAATGGTATCTAATGCGCCATAAACAATAGCCTCTGCAATAGACTTTTTGCCATCTTGCATAACTACGTTGATGAATTTAGCTAAAAGCTCAGAATTGAACTTTGGATCAGGCAAAATCTTGCGCTGAGCAACTTCACGACGTCTAGGCATTTATAAAAATCCTCGTAATTTCAGGTTTCTCCAAAACAGAACCTGGATAAATATTTAACGTTTGGCCTTACTCTGCGGGGATGTCTTTAAGCCTTAGGCTTCTTGACACCATACTTAGAGCGGGACTGTTTACGATCCTTTACACCTGCACAGTCTAAAGAACCACGAATGGTGTGGTAACGAACACCCGGGAGGTCCTTAACACGACCGCCACGAATCATTACTACAGAGTGTTCCTGAAGATTGTGACCCTCACCACCGATGTAAGAGGTTACTTCAAAACCATTAGTTAAACGAACACGGCAAACTTTACGCATAGCCGAATTAGGTTTTTTAGGGCTAGTTGCATAAACACGGGTGCAAACGCCACGCTTCTGCGGGCAAGCTTCTAAGGCTGGAACCTTATTCTTAGCTACTGCCTTGATGCGAGGTTTGCGAACCAGCTGATTGATAGTAGACATTAAATAAAATCTCCTGTTAGTCCATTTATCTGGACAGACTTTACTATTTTCACCCATCATTGGGTGACCTAGCATTGTAATACAGTTAAAAGCAGTAGGTCAATTAAAAAAAATTAATTGTTAAGCTTTTATTTAACTATGTCAGAGTTCCAAGTATCTATTTAGACATACTAACGTAAAAGAAAATTAAAGAAATTATTAATTTTTATTAATACCAAGAGATAGTCTTAGCGCCTTCTTTTAAAATCAGGCTTTCAAATTCTAAATCATCCTTAAAAAAACTATAAAGACCAGGACATTTCTCGGGATTAGTTTCAGAATAAAAAAATACTGCCCTATCTTCAGCTTTTATAAGTTCAAGGCAAGATTCAAACCCTATTTCAGAAAAAATTAGATGAATAATCAAAATGAAAGAACCTTACTATCGTTTATCAGCATAATTCTCAGCTGCTGATTAGTTACAGCTGCGATAAAATCATAAGCTGTGTTTTTTACAGAAAAAGTTTCAATTTCAAAAAGCTCTAGCTGTTTTAACTTTTTTATAAAAATATCCTGTTCATTGGAAACTAATACAGACTGCAAGAATGCCCCGCTTATAATTACCTTGATATTATTATCCTCAAAAAAATCCCCATAGCTCATAGCCATTTCAAGACCTTGCTCATAGGCTTGACTGTCTCTAGGTGAGCTTTGTAAAAAAATTATCATAACTCTATAATTTTTTGCGCTTTAAAAGCTAAAGCAAGCATTTCCATATTGCCAGATAAAATAAAGCCTTCCTTAAGATCAGTGCTGTCATACCCCTGCTCTTTAAAAGCTCTGCCACACACTAGTAAGTCTACAGTAAATTTTTCTTTCAGGCTCAAATAAGAATCTTGTATTTTTAAAACTTCGTCATCAACTAGCCTACTGGCAATTTTAACTGCTTCAGCCGTCATAAAAATTGCTTCTACTTTTATACCCTGCTTCAAGATATTTTCATACAAGGTCAACCTTCTTTGCATAAGATTTAAATCAGCAAAAAACATTCGCTCCAAAAAAAGAAAATTCACCTAAATCTCCAATATAATTAAGGCCATCTTCATAGATGGCCTAGAATTTTATTTAATTGAAGCGATTACTTCAATCTCGCATAATGCTCCCTTAGGCAAATCAATACCGCCTACACAAGAGCGAGCCGGTGGATTTACCTTAAAAAACTCTGCGTAAACCTCATTAAAAGCAGCAAAATCAGCAATATCTTTTAAAAAACAAGTAGTTTTAACAACTAAGCTTAAATCACTGCCTGCAGCCTCAACCAAAGCCTTAACGTTTGTCAAAGCCTGCCTTGCCTGAGCTTTGATATCACCTGCAACCATGGAACCTGTCTTAGGATCCAAAGGTATCTGTCCTGATGCGTAAAGCATACCTCCTACAACCTTACCCTGAACATATGGACCAATAGCGGCCGGAGCCTTCTCTGTAGCAATGACTTTAATTTCAGACATTATATTTATCTCCAAAAAAAAATGCCCACATAATGTGGGCATCTTAAATCTATAAATTTTTATTCGCTTTTAGCAACGTCCGCAGCCTCTAAAGCAGCTCCTAATTGCTTCTGCAGCTCTTCTGCAGATACAGTTGCTTGCTCTAAAGAACGCTCATTATTGATACGCTCTAGCTCATCACGGCGTGACTTATGATACTTAAAGCCTGTACCTGCAGGAATAAGTCTTCCCACAATCACATTCTCCTTTAAGCCGCGCAATTCGTCAACTTTACCCTCAACAGAAGCCTCAGTGAGTACTCGTGTTGTTTCCTGGAAGGAAGCGGCAGAAATAAAGGAATCAGTACTTAATGAAGCCTTGGTAAGACCCATTAAAATATGATTGTACTTAACTAATTTCTTGCCTGCAGCAGCAAGCTTCTCGTTAGCAGCACGTACATGGCTTACCTCTACATGCTCACCTTCTAAAAACTCGGTACTATCGCCAGCATCGGTAATTTCGCACTTGCGTAACATCTGACGAACGATGACTTCAATATGCTTATCGTTAATCTTTACACCCTGTAAACGATATACGTCTTGTACTTCATTTACGATGTAATTAGCGACAGCATTAACACCACGCAAACGCAAAATATCATGAGGTGACTCAGGACCATCGGCAATCATTTCGCCTTTAGATACAGTTTCGCCTTCAAATACGTTGAGATTACGTGATAAAGCAATCATCTCCTCATGAGCTTCAATAGGATCGCCATTCTCATCAACGGCTCCTGCAGCAGGAGTAATCATTAAGCGACGTTTAGATTTAGTATCCTTACCGAAAGATATAGTACCTGAAATCTCGGCTAAAATTGCCGGCTCCTTAGGAGCACGAGCCTCAAAGAGATCAGCAACACGCGGCAGACCACCGGTAATATCCTTAGTACCGCCTGCAACTTGAGGAATACGAGCGATAACATCACCAATATTAACTTCTGCGCCGTCTTGTAACTGAACAATGGCTTTTGCCTGAAGCATATACTGAGCTGCAACAGTAGTTCCAGGAATAAGCACATCATTGCCCTGAGCATCTACAATCTTAACAGATGGACGCTTCTCTTTGCCCTGAGTTGGACGAGCTGCCATTTCACGTACTTCAATTGAAGAAATACCTAAGGCCTCATCTTCCTTCTTGTCAACAGTTACGCCCTCGATAATATCCGAGAATTTAATGTAACCATGTACTTCAGAAATAATCGGGTGAGTATGCGGATCCCAACGTGCTACAGTTTGTCCTACAACTACGCTGTCGCCTTCCTTGACCTCTAAAACAGCACCATAAGGAAGCTTATGGCTATCTTTAACTGATCCGAACTCATCTACAACGAATAATTCAGACTGACGAGAGGTTACGACCATCTTGCCTTCGGTATTGGTAACAAGCTTGGAGTTCTCAATCTTAATGGTACCTGCACTGCGTACAGTGGCACCAGATTCAGCAACCGCACGCGATGCTGCACCGCCGATATGGAAGGTACGCATTGTTAACTGAGTACCAGGCTCACCAATTGACTGAGCTGCCATAACGCCCACAGCCTCACCAGGATTTACCAGGTGACCACGAGCTAAATCACGGCCATAACACTTTGCGCAAATTCCATAACGGGACTTACAAGTAATAGGAGATCTAATCTTAACGTGATCTACAGAATTAGCCTCTAATACAGAGCAAAGCTTCTCATCTAAGAGAGTTCCTGCAGGGATCAATACTGACTTAGAACCAGGCTTCAAGACATCTGCTGCCAGAACACGTCCTAACACACGGTCTCTCAAAGTCTCAATAACATCACCGCCGTTAACATGCGGAGTAATATCAAGACCATCATCAGTACCGCAGTCGCTCTCGCAAATTACCATATCCTGTGCAACGTCAACTAAACGACGAGTTAAATAACCGGAATTTGCGGTCTTCAATGCAGTATCAGCTAGACCCTTACGCGCACCATGAGTAGAAATAAAGTACTGCTGTACATTTAAGCCTTCACGGAAGTTTGCAGTAATAGGAGTCTCAATAATGGAACCATCTGGTTTTGCCATCAAGCCACGCATACCTGCTAACTGACGAATCTGAGCTGGTGAACCACGAGCACCGGAATCAGCCATCATATAGATGCTGTTAAAGGAGGCCTCTTTCTCTTCTTCACCTAAGATATTCTTGGCAGTCTGAGTTGAAAGATTTGCCATCATGGCTTTAGCAACTTTTTCGTTAGCATTTGACCAGACGTCAATAACCTTGTTATAGCGCTCACCAGGAGTAATCTGACCGTTTTCATACTGGCTCTGAATGGACATAACTTCCTTCTGAGCTGAAGAAATAATGGTGTACTTCTCCTTAGGAATAAGCATATCGTCAACACATACTGAAGAACCTGAAATAGCTGCATTAGCAAAGCCGGTATACATCACATGGTCGGCAAAAATAACCGTATCCTTTAATCCTAACAGATGATAGCAAGTATTTAATAATGCACCAATTTTCTTCTTACCTAACGGTACGTTAGAAACACGGGTAAACCAATTTTTCTCAGATAAAATCTCTTTAATATTTTCCTGAGTTACGCCCTCTGACGGAGGATCAATAAGGTCATAAGACATACCCTTAGGTAGAATCAATGACAACATTGCACGGCCGACAGTAGTTAAGCGCATTTCATTCTTTTCAATGAATTCGCCAGTATCTGGATTCTTCTCAAAGAAATGAATACGGCAAGCAATACGAGCATGGAAGTCAACTAAATCTGCCTTATACAGACGTTCAGCTTCCTTAGCATCAGTTAAAATTAAGCCTTCGCCGCGTGCTCCAATACGCATACGGGTCATATAATACAGACCTAGTACCACGTCCTGTGCCGGAACAATGATAGGATCTCCAGATGCAGGAGACAAAACATTGTTAGTGGACATCATTAAAGCACGAGCTTCCAACTGAGCCTCTAAAGTTAAAGGAACGTGCACAGCCATCTGGTCACCGTCGAAGTCAGCATTAAATGCCGGACATACTAACGGATGCAGACGAATAGCCTTGCCTTCAATGAGAACTGGCTCAAAAGCCTGAATACCTAAGCGGTGTAAGGTCGGAGCACGGTTTAACATAATAGGATGCTCACGAATTACTTCATCAAGAACATCCCATACAATCGGATCTTCGCGCTCGACCATTTTCTTAGCTGCTTTAATAGTAGTAGCTAAGCCGCGTAACTCTAATCTTCCATAAATAAACGGCTTGAATAGCTCTAAAGCCATCTTCTTTGGCAAACCGCACTGATGCAAGCGCAAGAACGGTCCGCAGGTAATTACAGAACGACCAGAATAATCAACACGCTTACCTAGCAAGTTCTGACGGAAACGGCCTTGCTTACCCTTAATCATATCAGCTAAGGATTTCAGCGGGCGCTTATTAGAACCGGTGATTGCTCGACCACGGCGACCATTATCCATAAGAGCATCAACAGATTCCTGAAGCATGCGTTTTTCATTACGAACAATGATTTCCGGAGCTGCTAAATCCAAAAGCCTCTTTAAGCGATTATTACGGTTAATTACGCGACGATAAAGATCATTAAGATCTGAGGTAGCAAAACGGCCTCCATCTAACGGTACTAGAGGACGTAAATCTGGCGGTAAAACCGGCAATACGGTTAGAATCATCCATTCAGGTTTATTGCCTGAATTGATAAATGACTCAATAAGCTTAATACGCTTTGCAAACTTTTTACGATTGCTTTCAGAAGAAGTGCTATCCAAAGCCTCTCTTAAAGACTTAACTTCTTCCTCAAGATTAATATGCTGCAATAACTCTAAGATAGCTTCTGCACCCATCTTGGCGGTGAAATCATCACCATAAACAGCTAAAGCTTCTACATACTGCTCTTCAGTTAAAAGCTGACGCTCATTAAGATCAGTCATGCCCGGATCGGTAACTACATAGCTCTCAAAATAAAGCACGCTTTCAATATCGCGCAGCTTCATATCGAGAATTAAACCGATACGAGACGGCAGAGATTTTAAATACCAAATATGGGCTACCGGGGAAGCTAGCTCAATATGGCCCATACGCTCACGACGAACCTTAGCCTGAGTAACTTCTACACCACACTTATCGCAGATGGTTCCGCGGTGCTTTAAGCGCTTGTACTTACCACACAAGCACTCGTAATCTTTAATAGGTCCGAAAATACGTGCACAGAACAAGCCGTCACGCTCGGGTTTAAAAGTACGATAATTAATAGTCTCAGGCTTCTTAACCTCGCCATAAGACCAAGCACGAATCATTTCAGGGGAAGCTAAACCAATCTTAATAGCGTCAAAATCTTCAAGACGCTGCTTAAAAGCGTTGCTGCGATTGGCTAATTTACCTAAACTACCGCTTAATTGTAAATCCATTTCTGGATCATCATTAGCTACTTTAGTCTGGTTGGTAAGACCCTGTAACAGATCTTCGTTCTGACCGTTTTCCTGTATGCTCACAACAGTTTCTCCTATTGTCGTAGCTGAACCGAGAGGTTACCCTCTCGGTATAGAAACTTATTCCTTGCGGACGAGATCGATATTGATACCGAGCGAACGAATTTCGCGCAGCAATACGTTAAAGGATTCCGGAATACCTGCATCCATGCGGTACACACCATCCACGATGTTCTTGTACATCTTAGTTCTGCCGTTAACATCATCTGACTTGACTGTTAACATCTCTCGCAGAGTATAAGCTGCACCATAAGCCTCTAATGCCCAGACTTCCATTTCACCGAAGCGCTGACCACCAAACTGAGCCTTACCGCCTAACGGCTGCTGAGTTACAAGGCTGTAAGAGCCTGTAGAACGAGCATGCATCTTATCATCAACCAAATGGTTAAGTTTCAGCATGTACATATAACCTACAGTTACCTTACGCTCAAAGGCACGGCCTGTACGACCATCGTATAATGTCATCTGACCTGATTCTGGTAAACCAGCCATACGCAACATTTCTTTAATATTCTCTTCCTGAGCACCATCAAATACTGGTGTAGCAACAGTGAAGCCATCACGCATGTTATTAGCTAAGGTCATAACCTCGGTGTCACTTAACTCAGAAATATCGATCTTCTGAGAGGTATCACCTAGGTCGTAGATATCCTGCAAAGTCTTACGAATTTCTGAGATTGCGCGCTGTTCAATAATCATCTTATTGATCATATCGCCAATGCCCTTAGCAGCAAGGCCCAAATGAACCTCTAAAACCTGTCCGATATTCATACGAGACGGAACGCCTAATGGGTTTAAAACCATATCAACTGGCTTGCCATTCTCGTCAAAAGGCATGTCTTCAATCGGGTTAATACGAGAAATAACACCCTTATTACCATGACGGCCTGCAAGCTTATCTCCAGGCTGAATACGGCGCTTAACAGCTAAGTAGACCTTTACGATCTTTAAAACACCAGGGGTTAAATCATCGCCCTCAGTGATCTTTTTCTTTTCAGCTTCAAACTTCTCTCGATATTCCTTAGCGAATTCATCTAAACGAGTATTGAATTCCTCAAGCTGACGCTGAGCAACATCAGAATTAAGTCTCTGGGCAAATAATTCTTTATCATCTAAAGCCTTAACCTGCTCTTCTGTTAGGCCGTTCTTTGTTAAGAGTACACGTACCTGATGCAGTAAACCTGCAGTTAAGAAAGCATATTCTTCATCGAGATCTTTCTTAGCCTGAGCAATATGCATTTCCTCAATTTCTTTAGCACGCTTATCCTTTTCTACTCCTTCACGAGTGAAAATTTGTACGTCAACAACTGTACCTGTAGTGTCATTAGGAACACGTAAAGAAGAATCCTTAACCTCAGAAGCTTTTTCACCGAAAATTGCGCGTAATAATTTTTCTTCAGGAGTTAGCTGAGTTTCTCCCTTTGGAGTAACTTTACCGACCAAAATATCGCCGCCAACAACCTCTGCGCCTACGTAAACTATACCAGCCTCATCAAGCTTTGATAATGCCTGTTCACCAACGTTAGGAATATCAGCTGTGATTTCCTCTGGTCCTAACTTAGTATCACGAGCCACACAAGATAATTCTTGGATATGAATTGTGGTCAGACGATCTTTAGCTGCAACACGCTCAGAAACTAAGATAGAATCCTCATAGTTGTAACCATTCCATGGCATGAAAGCAATGCGCATATTTTGACCCAAAGCCAATTCACCCATATCAGATGATGAGCCATCAGCTAAAACGTCACCAGCCTTGACCTTTTCATGCAAACTTACGCAAGGACGTTGATTTACGCAAGTATTCTGATTAGAACGAGAATACTTAATAAGGTTATAAATATCGATACCAGCATCACGCTCGTTTTCGATCTCATCTAAGTTTACGCGTACAACAATACGTGCACCGTCAACGTGTTCAACAATACCGCCACGCTTAGCAATGATGGATACTCCAGAGTCAACTGCTAATGCACGCTCCATACCAGTTCCAACGAACGGCTTTTCAGAACGTACAGTAGGAACAGCCTGACGCTGCATGTTTGCACCCATCAATGCACGGTTAGCATCATCATGCTCCAAGAAAGGAATCAAAGCTGCTGCTACAGAAATAATCTGTTGCGGCGAAACGTCCATGAACTGAACATCCTGAGCACGTCTAACCTCAGATTCGCCTTTATAACGGCACTGTACATATTCTGGGATAATCTTGCCATTCTCATCCAAATCAGTATTAGCCTGAGCAATTACATACTGACCTTCTTCAATGGCAGATAAGTACTGGAATTCTTCAGAAACTACTCCGTCCTTAACAAAACGATATGGAGTCTCCAAGAAACCATAATCATTGCAGCGAGCAAATACGGCCAAAGAGTTAATCAGACCGATATTAGGACCTTCTGGCGTTTCAATCGGGCATAAACGGCCATAATGTGTAGGATGAACGTCACGAACCTCGAATCCTGCACGCTCGCGAGTTAATCCGCCAGGACCTAAAGCAGAAATACGGCGCTTATGAGTAATCTCAGATAAAGGATTGTTTTGATCCATAAACTGAGAAAGCTGACTTGAACCATAAAACTCTTTAATAGCGGCAGAGATAGGCTTTGCATTGATAAGCTCCTGCGGAGTAGTGTTGTCAAGATCACCTAATGATAATCTTTCCTTTACCGCACGCTCAACACGCACTAAACCAATACGGAATTGATTTTCGGCCATCTCTCCTACAGAGCGAATACGACGATTTCCTAAATGATCGATATCGTCTATATTCTCTTTGCCGTTACGGATCTTAACTAAGTAGCGGATAACCTTAACAATATCGGAATTATTTAAAGTGCCGCGAGAAGCCTCGTTTTCGATACCAGTAGTATCTAATTCTAATTCCTTGCCCTTAGCATCAGTTACCTTGCCTGCAAGCTCAATTACATTTGCGCTTAAGTCAAGCAAATTCAAAGGCATAATGATTGCGTTATCAAATCCAAATTCTACACCGCCATCAGGAGCGATCTTTACTTTATGCAAATAACGCTCAGCGGCAGTCAACATTGGATCCTTTTTAGCAGGGACTAAGGAATTATCTAAATAATCTAAAAGCTTATTGGCAATACGCTTAGGGCTAGTATTAGGCATACAAACCACCTCACCTTGATCAAGATAAGGGCGAATTGCATCTACAACCTGAGGGAACTGGGCATAAACAAAGCCATTAACAATAGCTATACCAGATTCCTCAGTATTAATCTGTACATTAGGATCAGATAATAAGCGAGATAGACCAGCCTTGAAATTCTTCTCTTCAACAAAATGAGTATCAAATTTCATGCGTCCCACAGAGGAGAGATCATAGCGGTCTTCTGCAAAGAATAAATTCTTAAATAAAGTATCGGCTGCTTCAGCGTTAGGCATTTCACCCGGACGCATCATCTTATAAATTTCATATAAAGCAGCATAGCGATCTGCTTCGTCAGAAGAAAGGTCTCTGGTAGTATCAGAACGCAATGTGTCAGAAATAAACGGACCTTCATCAACCTGACTGGTATAAAGAATTTCGATCTTCTTTAAAGAATTTTCAGAGATGGCGGACAGATTTTCAGCTGTTAAAACTGTATTAGCAGCTAAAACGACCTCACCTAATTTATTGCGATAATCACGAGCAACAATCTTATCAAGCAAATACTCTGGAGGTACCTCTATAGTTTTTACGCCAGCTTTATTTAACTGACGAATATGACGGGCAGTAATCTTCTTGCCTTTTTCTACTAAGACCTCTTTATTGAGCATGATATCGAAAGTTGCTGTTTCTCCGCGCAATCTTTCAGGTACCAATTCCATCAGAATCTTATTGCTCTTAAACTCAACTTCTACAGTATCAAAGAATAAGTTTAATATTTGCTCGGTATTATATCCTAAAGCTCTTAAAAGCACTGTTGCTGGCAACTTACGACGACGATCGATACGGACAAATAAGTTATCACGGTGATCGAATTCGAAGTCAAGCCAAGAACCGCGGTAAGGGATTACGCGAGCACTGAAAAGGATACGACCTGGATGTGTCTTACCCTTATCGTTGTCAAAGAAAACACCCGGGCTACGATGTAGCTGAGATACCACGACACGCTCAGTACCATTGATGATGAAGGTACCGTTATCGGTCATGAGCGGGATCTCTCCCATGTAAACATCCTGGTCAATACGCTCTTTTACAGTTTTGGGAGAATCTTTTTCGTAACGGACCAGACTTAATTTTACTTTCAGCGGAGCAGAATATGTTGTACCGCGAATCATACATTCACGGACATTAAACTTGGGCTCGCCAAGATGGAAGCTGTTATAACAAAGTTCAGCATTGCCTGAGTAGCTCTTGATCGGGAAAACGCTCTTGAAAGCGGCTACTAAACCATTTTCATTATTAGGGTCTGAACTTATAAATTGTTTGAAAGAATCGAGTTGAACTGCAAGTAAATATGGAGTGTCTAAGACTTTTACTCTCTTGCCAAAATCCTTACGGATGCGCTTTTGCTCAGTATAGGAGTAGACCATGGATAGGGGATCCTCTGATTGATCTGTTTCCGGTATGGGATGCCTTGGCATCTTGTGTCTTATCAGGCACCGAACCCGCCCCCTCATAAATGGAGGAGCGGGTTTGATTTGAAGTTACGGATAAACCGTAATTGGTTCGGTGCGAACCAATTTATGTAAGAGCATCAGCTGAATTATTCAGCAACAGCCTTTGCACCAGCGTCGGTTAAGCTCTTGACTAAAGCCTCAGCCTCTTCCTTAGGCATAGCTTCCTTAATCTTTGCAGGAGCAGACTCAACTAAGTCCTTAGCTTCCTTTAAGCCTAAACCAGTAGCGGTACGAACAGCCTTGATGACGGCAATCTTATTAGCACCAACTTCCTTAAGAACTACATCGAACTCGGTCTTCTCTTCGGCAGCGGCAGCGGCAGCAGGAGCTACAGCAACAGCAGCAGCGGCAGAAACGCCGAACTTCTCTTCCATAGCCTTAACGAGTTCAACAACTTCGGTTACAGATAAGGCAGCAATAGCCTCAATGATTTCATCCTTAGATAAAGCCATTTTATATATTCCTTTATTTAACAACTAGGCAAAGCCTAAAAACAATCTCAGGCTATTAAGCCTCAGTAGCAGGGGCAGCTTCGCCGCCTTCAGCCAATTTATCGCCCAATGCGGCGAGAGTACGTACGAGTTTACCAGCAGCAGCTTCTTTGAGAGTTGCAAGAAGTTTAGCGATAGCTTCATCGTAAGTAGGTAAGGTAGCAAGAACGTCAATGTCTTTGCTGTCATATGCTTTGCCCTCAAAAGCTAAAGCTTTAACTTTGAAGGTTTCGCAATTTTTAGCAAATTCCTTGAAGATACGTGCAGCAGCGCCCGGGTGCTCAAGGGATAAACCGATAATGGTCGGGCCCTTGCAACTATCTTTAATGCACTCGAACTCAGAGCCTTCTAACGCACGAGCTAAAAGAG
Source organism: uncultured Succinatimonas sp. (assembly GCA_905201175.1). Taxonomy (GTDB): domain Bacteria; phylum Pseudomonadota; class Gammaproteobacteria; order Enterobacterales; family Succinivibrionaceae; genus Succinivibrio. The sequence goes on along the minus strand of CAJKNC010000020.1, from coordinate 1,685 downwards.
TATTACGTACAACATGCAAATAAACATTGTTAGCACGGGCCTCTTTACGTAACGCAGTCAGCTTGGCTACAGGAATACCACAAGAATCAGCGGTGACAGCTGACACAGCTTTCTTGGCGACTTCGGCGACTTCGGCAACAATTGCCTTTTTGTCTTCGATTTTCATTGCCATTTTTAGCAGTGACTCCTGGAATGTCCTTTATTGGACTTAACCCCAAACGGGGACTACCGGAAAAATCAGTTCCAAGGAAATATATTCCCGGAGCTAATCTCCGCCTACGCAGGATGATTAAGGATACTTCCCCCTGCGGTCTTTGGTGGGATATGCTCCCTTCCAAAATCTTTTAAAGTGCTAGTATCCATGCACTTGCTGATTATTCAGCAGCGATAGCCTGCTCAGCCTTCAAAGAATTCTTATCAACTGTTAAACCAACACCCATGGTAGTGGAAACAGCAATCTTTTTGATGAAGGCACCTTTAGCAGCAGCAGGTTTCTGTTTAATGATAGCTGCAACTAAAGCATTGAGGTTCTCGGTAAGCTGCTCAGCGGTGAAAGAAGCTTTACCAATAGAAGTCTGGATGTTACCAGCCTTGTCATTGCGATAACGTACCTGACCTGCCTTAGCATTCTTAACAGCAGTGGTAACGTCACGAGTAACAGTGCCAACCTTAGGGTTCGGCATTAAACCACGCGGACCTAAGATTTGACCTAATTGACCAACAACGCGCATTGCATCCGGAGAGGCAATAACAACATCGAAGTCCATAAAGCCTTTCTTAATCTCTGCGGCTAACTCATCCATACCAACGTGATCAGCGCCTGCAGCCTTAGCCTGCTCAGCTAATTCGCCCTGAGTAAAGACTAAAACGCGAACGGTTTTACCAGTACCATTTGGTAATACGGTAGCGCCACGAACATTTTGATCAGACTTGGTAGCATCAATGCCTAACTGAATAGCAACATCAACGCTTTCATTGAATTTAGCCTTAGCAGTCTGTTTTAACAGATTGAAACCTTCAACTGCAGAATAAACTTTGGTCTTATCAACTGCAGCACGAATCTCTTTCAGGCGTTTTGAAACCTTGGCCATTATTATTCCTCCACCTGAATGCCCATAGAACGAGCAGTACCAGCAATTGAACGAGCTGAAGCTTCAATGTCAGCACCAGTCATATCCTGATCTTTCTCTTTAGCGATCTCAAGGCACTGAGCCATAGTGATCTTACCGGCAACTTCGGTACCTGGCTTGTGAGAAGCAGTCTTTAAACCAGCAGCCTTCTTGATTAAGAAAGAAGCAGGGGTACTCTTAGAAACAAAGGTGAAAGACTTATCAGAATAAACAGTGATGATAACCGGAACAGGCAAACCCTTCTCCATCTTTGCAGTCTTTGCATTGAAGGCTTTGCAGAATTCCATAATATTAACACCATGCTGGCCGAGAGCTGGACCAACTGGAGGAGCAGGATTAGCATTACCTGCACCAACTTGTAACTTAATATAGGCAGTTACTTTTTTTGCCATTTGAGGTTTTCCTCTAAATTATGGGTAATAGCGCACCACTTTGAGTGCTTCCCTCGATCAAATTCCCCTGATCGTTAAGGGTTAGTGCAATAAACACAAAATATCTGTGTGATTATATATAAAAAAGATGTTACTTTCAAGCAAAAAAAATATAAATTAATAT
>CAJKNC010000019.1 GCA_905201175.1 uncultured Succinatimonas sp. | reverse complement strand
AATTTTATATATTTAATTCTAATAAAAGCTTGTGAGCTAGATATAATTTTTACAATATAGGCTGCTGCTGCGCAGAATTAACATGATATGAGCAATTTTGTTAATTTCTGTATTTACAAGAACTTTATTAAAGTTATTATTTGTCTAAGAAAAAGCATTTTGCTGCAGTCATATGATCTTTCTATATTTTTGATACACTCTTAAAATAGATTTTATTTTATGTACAGCTGCTTGATTCAGCCGCAATATTTACAGCAAAAAGTGGGATGTTTTTATGTCATTAGCTCACCCGGAGCGTATTTTTTTAGTAGGACCGATGGGGTGTGGAAAAACCACCATTGGCAAAAGCTTTGCGCTTATAAGTTCTAGACCATTTATCGATCTTGATGAAGAAATAGTCTCTTTTTGTAAAACTTCTATTCCGGAAATTTTTAAAAATGAAGGCGAAAGCGGTTTTAGGAAGCAAGAAACCTTAGCTCTAAAACGCTCTTTATCATATGAAGCCGTGATTGCCACCGGAGGAGGGATTGTTGTTACTAAAGAGAATCTTGATCTGTTGAAAAATAATGGTCTTGTAGTTTATTTATATGCTGATGTTGAAACTCAGTATCAGCGTACTTTAAATGATAATGGCAGACCTATGATTTATGCTGAAGATCGTAAACAGCGTCTAAGCGAAATTTTTAATTATAGAAAGCCGTTATTTGAAAGTGTCGCAGATATCACTATAGATAGTGGTGCGCATAGTGTTCATGAATGTATTGAGATGATTCAAAGCAAATTAGAGGAATTGTCATGCAAAGTATCACGGTAGGCTTAGCTGAGCGTTCGTACCCAATCCATATAGGATCAAATTTCAATTATGGCGCTTTAGTAAAACAGGCCTTAACTAAACAGAAAGACTTATTGATCGTTACTAATGATACGATTGCTCCTTTATATTTAGAGAAGGTAAAGCAATCTTTAATAGCCGAAGGCTTTAAAGTTTCTCAATGTATTTTAAAAGATGGCGAATGCTATAAAACAGTTGACTCTTGGATGCAGATCCTTACAACTTTACTAGAAGATGATTTTGGGCGTGATGGTGCAATTGTCGCTTTAGGCGGAGGAGTGGTCGGCGATATGGCCGGTTTTGCCGCAGCCTGCTATCAGCGCGGTATACCTTTCGTACAAATGCCGACTACTTTATTATCTATGGTTGATTCTTCTGTGGGAGGAAAGACCGCTTTTAATCATCCTTTAGGGAAAAACATGATTGGAGCTTTTTATCAGCCTAAAGCAGTCATTATTGATATTGATTTTTTAAAGACTTTGCCTAAGCGGGAAATTACTGCAGGTTTAGGAGAGGTTGTTAAGACCGGCATTATTTACGATAAGGCTTTTTTTGAATTTTTAGAGCAAAACTCAGAAAAAGTCTTTTTACACGATCAAGATGTAATCACTACAATTGTTAAGCGCTGCTGCGAAATCAAGGCTGCAGTTGTAGCCTGTGATGAGCAAGAGCACGGCTTACGTGCCATTTTAAATTTTGGCCATACTTTTGGCCATGCTTTAGAAGCCTTTTTAGGCTTTGGAACCTGGCTTCATGGCGAGGCTGTAGGGTTGGGAATGGTTATTGCTTCTGCTTTAGCCTGCAAGCGCGGCCTGCTTGCTCCTCAAGATCAAAAACGCATTGTTAATTTGATTGCAAAATGTTATCTGCCAGTGACAATTCCTGAAAATATGACCGAAAAAGATTTTATTCGTTTTATGCGCCATGATAAAAAAGTACGTCAGGGTATTATTCGTTATGTATTGCCTGAAGGTATTGGAAAGGCTAAAGTCTTTTCAGATATTAGCGATGATGAGGTTGAAGCTTTGATTTTAGAGCTAAAAAAAGCCTAAACTCTAAAGCGTAATTTATTGTTATTAGTAATTGAGGCTTTTTATGGCGATTCCGGACAATTTTAGACCTAAATCTCCTGTAAAGAATAATAAAAATTTCTTAAATGGCGCTTGGATATTTGCAGCGGCAGCATGTACGGCGATTATTATTGCCTGTCTGGTGCCATTAATTACGGGGAAAAGTCCTTTAGATCTAATTTTAGAAACAAAGCCTGATAAGCCTCAAATTAGCAGCACTGAGTTAGACTCTAATCAAAGAGCAGAACAAACTGCTGAAGCTAAAGGAAGCAAAAGCGAAGATCCCTTAGAAAATAAAGCTGATGTTGAGCCTTTGGAATTAGTTACAGTAAAAGAACGCTCTCTTAAAGCGGATTCTTATCATGGGGATGCACAGAACCCTAAGCTTGACGAGGGAGATTTACCTGAAAACCTTCCTCTTGGAATTGAAGCTAGCACCCCTGAGGCTACAACTCGCAATCGCATTACTTTAAGGGGAGATACCTTAGAGCGAATCGAAGATAAATCTATGGAGAATATGTCTCAAGATAGCAAAAGCTCTAAATGATAAAATATTAAGAATTTATAGATAAGAGTATTTTTGAAAAAACAAAACGTTATAATAAATAATTCTGCCATAAGATTAGGCTAAAACTAACAGGGAATAAAAAATGACAGACAAAAAATTTAAAATCGCAGGTTCGATTCTTTCTGCAGATTTAATAAATCTAGAACGCGATGTAGGAGAAGCTTTAGCTTGTGGTGTGGATGTCATTCATTTTGATGTAATGGACTTTCATTATGTCCCTAATATGACTTTTGGACCAGGTTTTTTGGCTGCTTTAAAGAAACGTTATCCTCAGGCGGTATTTGATGTTCATTTAATGGTAACTCCTATAACTGAGGATATAGTTAATAGTTATATAAAAGCTGGCGCAGACTGGATTTCTTTCCATCCGGAAGCATGTACTCATGTTGAGAGAATGCTTACTTTTATTCAGGAGCATAATGTCAAAGCAGGATTGGCTTTAAATCCGGCTACAGCTCCGCAATTTTTAGATTATTTGTGGGATAAGCTTGATTTTGTATTAGTTATGACGGTAAATCCGGGCTTTGGCGGTCAAAAAGTTTTACCTGCGTGTTTGAAGAAAGTTGCAGATGTTAAATGTATGGCTTTTGAAGCTAATGCTAAGATTGAAATTGAGGTAGATGGCGGTGTTAAAGCCGATAATATTGGTCAAATTGCAGAATGCGGCGCTAATATTTTTGTAGTGGGCTCAGCCTTTTTTGGTGCTGACGATAAAGCTGTTGCCTTAAAACAGTTACACGAAGGTCTTAAAATTTAATGTTGCTTTATAAAAAACCTCAGGCTTTATTATTCGATCTCGACGGTACTTTAGCAGATACAATTGGTCAGTTAGCTAAAGCTGCTCAAAAGACAGCCGAAGCTTTAGGAATAAAAGTTCCGTCTGAAGAAACTACTAAGGGTTATGTGGGTAATGGCATTCAGCTGCTGTTGTGCAGAATTATTGCGGGATCTTTTGAAGCTACGGCTGATGATGTTGATCCAGAATTATTAAAAAAAGCTCGAGAATTTTTTAATGATTTTTACACTCAAGGTCTGAATAAAGATTTTGCAGTATATCCGTATGCAGAAGAAACTCTAAGGTGGTGCAAGGAAGCAGGCATTAAGCTTGCTGTAGTGACCAATAAGCCGCATATGTTTGCAAAGCCGTTATTGGAGTATATGGGCCTTTCTGCTTATTTTGATTTTATTTTAGGCGGTGAAATTCTAGATAAGAGGAAACCTGAGGTTGAGCCTTTATTGTATGTTTTAGATAAGCTTAAAGTAAAAGCTCAAGATGCGGTTATGGTAGGAGATTCAGCTAATGATATGCTTCCTGCTTTAAAACTGGACATGCCTTCAGTATTTTTTACTTTTGGCTATTGCCGAGGGAGTATAGATTTTAGCAAGCCTGCATATAAATTTTCATCTTGGCATGACCTTTTAGAACTTTTGAAAACCCTGCCTTAGATCATAAAAAGGGATCGTGCGATCCCTTTTAGTTACTAAATCTTATAAAATAAGTACATTAAATTTATTATAAATGAGATTGTGTTTTCAAAATTGAATTTGGGAGAAGATCTTTTATTATAAAAAATTTATTTTATATATAGTGTTTGTTTTTTATACGTGTTTTTTTGTACAACCGGGTGTAAATCTAAGGTCAAGTGTAAGAAGTTATGGAAGATCAATGCCGATTAGAACCCCGGAGCGCCGATTGGCAATTTAACGTATTGCAGATTACAGATACACATCTGTTTGCTGAGCCTAATGGTGATTTGCTAGGGGTAAGAACAGCTAATAGTTTTGCCGCTGTATTGAATGGGGTAGTAAAGCAGAAAATCGATTTTGATTTTGTGCTGATGACAGGCGACATCTCTCAGGATTATTCAGTTGAATCTTATCAGCGTTTTGCGAATATGGTGAAATGTCTGAACAAGCCGGTATTTTTTTTACCTGGAAATCATGATGATGGCCCCTTGATGTATCGTATTTTTAATGATTTGGGAATTAATACTAGCCGAAATATAATATGCGGTAATTGGCAGTTTATCTTGTTGAATTCTGAAGTTTATGGGGTTGCCCATGGCTGGGTACAGCGTGATCAGTTAGAGTATGCTGAAAGATGCATCAGAGAACAGCCTAATTTAAATACTGTAATATGCATACATCATTTACCGCTTTTAGTAGGCAGCAATTGGCTGGATACACAAACTTTGCATAATCAGGATGAATTCCATGTATTCGTCAAAAGCTTTCCCTCAATAAAAGCTGTAATTTCTGGACATGTACATCAGGAAATAGATGAAACTAAGCTAGGTGTAAGATATATTGCTACACCTTCTACTTCGATTCAATTTTTACCGCACTCCCATGATTTTGCTTTAGATCATAAGGGTCCGGGATGGCGTTATTTTATTTTCAAAGATAACGGAAATTTTGAAACTTTAGTTTGTCGTTTAGATAACAATGCATTTCATCCGCGTACAGATGTTGGTGGCTATTGATGTTAATTGCATATATTCATGGTTATCTGTCAGGCCCAAATGCAATTAAGGCGCAGATTTTAAAACGCGTATTATCTGAAAAATATCCAGAGCATAGTTTCATTTCTTTGGATTTCCCTGATACTCCTAAAGAGGCTTTGACGGCACTGTGCGAGTTTTGCCAAAACTACAGTCAAGAGCAGCTTGGGTTAGTAGGCAGTTCTATGGGCGGTTTTATGGCGACAGTTTTAAGTAATCTTTATAATTTGAAGGCCGCCTTAGTTAATCCTTGCGTTCATCCTCAAAATTTTTGTAAGGAGCTTTTAGGCCCGCAGTATAACAGCTGTACAGATACTCATTTTTTTTTGACGCAGGAAATGATTGATTATTTGAAACAGCTGGATACTGAATCTCACAATGCGCTTAATATTCAAAATCTTTATATACTTTTGCAAAAAGGCGATGAGGTTTTAGATTATAGACAGGCGTTATCTTATTATCAAAATGCTAAAATCGAAGTTTTCGCAGGCGGCTGCCATGCTTTTGAAAATTTTGAAGCTGTAGTCCCTCAAATTATTGATTTTTTGACCAAGAGATCCTAATTATTTAGACGTATAGCTAATAAATACGGATTTTGATTTTAATTAAAATGCCGCATGCCTTATACGATAAGAACAGTTTGATGTTATTTGAATTTTAGCTTTGGCTTCTTATGAGGCTAAATGACATTGAAAAAATAAATTTTAGGTGGTTTAGATGCGCATTCTTTTAATTGAAGATGATAAGCAGATTGCAAAAGCTGTAGAGAATGGCCTTAAAAGCAAAGCCTATGCAGTTGATTGTCTCAATGATGGTAATGAGGCTGAATATGCCCCTGATGATATTAGTTATGATTGTATTTTATTAGATTTAGGATTGCCGGGTATTGACGGAGTTACTTTGTTAAAAAAATGGCGCAGTCGTAATATCAATACTCCGGTGATTATTATTACAGCTCGAGACGGTTTGGATGATAGAGTTTCAGGCTTAGATATAGGTGCTGATGATTATGTAGTAAAACCTTTTGATCTGTCTGAATTACTAGCTAGAATTAGAGCAGTAACACGCCGGGCTTCCGGCTCGTCTCAGCCGCAGCTGAGCAATGGTATCTTAAGCTTAGATTCTCTAACTCATGAGGTGTTAGTTAAAAGCGATAGCGGGGAGCATAAAGAGCTTTTAACGGCGAGAGAGTATGCATTATTAGAAGCTTTATTAAATCGCCCCGGAGCAGTTTTATCTCGAGAAGCTCTTGAAGATAGAATCTATAGTTTTGGCGATGAGGTTGAATCTAATGCGATAGAATTTATCATACATACCCTACGTAAAAAAGTAGGCTCTACTAACATTAAGAATGTCAGAGGTGTAGGTTGGAAGGTCGCAAAGGGAGATTAGTTAGATCTCTTAAGCTGAGATTATGCCTTATACTGTGTATTATCGGTATTTTTTTTACTGCAGTAGTAAGTACGCGTTCTTATAATAAAACCTTAGACGGAGCGCGTTTATATATCGATGAAGAGATTTCACAGATAGCAGATATTATTGTGGCTTATAATATGCCATTGCCCAAACGCTGGTCAGAGCCTAATTTTTTTGAGAATAATTTTTTTAGAAATCATTCTCGACATCGAAATAATGACAGCTATGACAGCTTATTTCTTCAGCCATCATTATCAGATCTTTTCGAAAGACATAGGGATATTATTATTGCGCCATTATATACGCAGCCTGGAGAAACTATTTTTATCCCCATGAATATTGAGGATGGCTTGTATTCTATTTTAATCAATGACAACCGCGTTAGATGTTATATCGCAACAAATAAGCAGGGGATACGTTTTGTAGTTGCAAGATCTTTATCGATTATAAATGATGCTGTGGAACAGGCTTTTAGAGATTCATTAATAGAATTTTTAGTACTGATAGGCATATACATTCCCACAGTATTAGTAATTATGAACTTAATGTTTCTTCCTGTAAGGCGCCTTGCTTTTGATATTGACAAACGAAAGGAAAATGATTTACGCCCTTTAAATGCTGAAAAAATTCCTTCTGAATTAGATGTATTTATCGATGCCTTAAATAGATTGTTTAATAAAACCTCTGAAAGTCTGCAGAATGAAAGACGCTTTATTGCAGATGCAGCTCATGAGATGCGTACCCCTTTGACCGCATTAAGCCTGCAGGCTGAGGCTTTTAAAGAAGAAGGTCTTGATGATGAGCAAAAAGAGCAGCTTTTAGAATTACGGCAGGCAATCAGAAGACAGCGCGACTTAACCACTAAGCTTTTAAATTATGCCCGCAGTCAATGCTCGCAGCCCCATGATTTTCAAGATATTGTAGTTAAGAATTTATTTATTGAGATCTTAGAAGAATTAGGGGCCTTAGCTGATGATAAGAATATTGATTTTGGTATTGAGGGCGAGGTTGATAGCGTAATTCACAGCGATAAAAATATACTTGAGTCTATTTTGATAAATTTATGCAGTAATGCACTCAAATATACTCAAGAGAACGGACAGGTTGATTTAAGCTGTGAGGAGAATAGCGAGGAAATCATTATCTCAGTAAAAGATAATGGCTGCGGTATTCCTGAGGATAAGCTTAAATTAGTCTTTGAACCGTTTTACAGAGTCGGCGGTGATACGGCCAGAGTTTCTGGTACGGGTTTAGGCTTAGCCATTGTCAAATCTTCAGCCGAAGAATTAGGGGCTAAAGTAGAGCTTAGCAATGTAAAAGAAGGCGGACTTTTGGCAAGAGTAATATTGCCTAAGTTAAAATAATCAATAAAAAATTAGTATAAAAATTTCTATATGCAAGAGAACAAAAAAAACGCTTATACCGGAGCTTCCATTGAGGTTTTAAAAGGCCTAGAGCCAGTGAGACGCCGTCCCGGCATGTATACGGATACAGTCAATCCTAATCATTTGGGCATGGAGGTTATAGATAATAGCGTCGATGAGGCTGTAGCAGGATTTTGTAATAAAATTTTAGTAACTCTGCATCAAGATGGCAGCCTGGAAGTTATAGATAATGGCCGAGGCATGCCTGTTGATCTTCACCCTGTAGAAAAAATCCCGGCTATTGAGCTTATATTGTCGCGTTTGCATGCCGGCGGAAAGTTTTCTTCTGATAATTATCAATTCTCAGGCGGTCTTCATGGCGTAGGCGTTAGTGTTGTAAATGCATTGTCAGCTAAGCTTAGAGCTCGGGTGAAGCGTGACGGTAAAATCTATGAAATTGAATATGCTAAGGGCGAAAAGGTTATACCTTTGCATGAAGTCGGCACTTGCGCTAAAAAAGATACTGGTACGGGAATTCGCTTTTATCCAGACGCGGAGTTTTTTGACAGCCCTATTTTTGATGTTAAAAGATTATGTCATCAGCTTAAGGCTAAAGCAGTCTTATGTGAAAATTTAACTATTATTTTTGCTGATGAAATCAATAATACGTCAGCAGAATGGCGTTATAGCGGCGATCTAAGTGAATATTTAAAATCTCAGCTAGGCGATACAGCTGAGCCTATTGATATTTATCATGAATGCGTTAAAGGCGATGATTGGATTGCAGAGTGGGCGGTATGCTGGGAAAATGATGATAAAAACCTGCAGAAAGTAGGCGAGTCATATGTAAATTTGATTCCAACTATAGAAGGCGGCACTCATGTAAATGGTTTTCGTTCCGGCTTGACTTTGGCTATGCGGGAGTTCTGTGATTTGCAAAATTTATTACCGCGTGCTTTAAAAATTACTCCTGAGGACGTATGGTCAGGCTGTATATATGTACTTTCTTTAAAGATGCATGAGCCTCAATTTGCAGGTCAGACTAAAGAAAAATTATCTAATCGACAAATTGCAGGACAAATTGAGCAGGCAGTACGCGATCATTTTTCTTTATGGTTAAACAGCAATGTTGATAAGGGAAAGATAATTGCCAATCTAATTATCAATAAGGCTAAAGAACGTGATAGTCAGGCTAAGGTAGTTGAACGTAAAAAGACGGTTAGAGGACCCCAATTGCCAGGAAAGCTAGTAGACTGTACTTCAACCGATCCGAATTTTGGCGAACTATTTATTGTTGAAGGCGATTCTGCCGGAGGGTCAGCACGTCAGGCTAGGGATGCAAGCTTCCAGGCAATTTTGCCTTTGCGCGGCAAGATTTTAAATACATGGGAAATTGGCGGCCGTACGGCTTTGAATTCCGAGGAGATCAGAGCAATTACAGTTGCCATGGGCATAGAGCCTGATAGTGATGATTTATCTAACTTGCGCTACAGCAAGATTTGTATTTTGGCTGATGCTGATGCTGATGGCTTACATATTGGAACATTATTATGTGCTTTATTCGTAAAGCATTTTACTCAACTAGTTAGAGAGGGGCATGTTTATGTTGCCTGTCCGCCTTTATATCGCATTGATTGCGGAAAATTTAAAGAATATGCTTTAGATGACGCAGAACTCGCTCAAAAGCAAAATAAATTCACCCGCAAGGGGTTTAAGCGTGAAAATATTAAGATTCAGCGCTTTAAGGGTTTAGGAGAGATGAATCCTGAACAATTGCGAGAGACCACTTTAGCTCCTAAATCCAGGCGTTTGATGCAGCTGACTTTAGATTCTGATATTGAAGAAGAAACCTTTGCTCTTTTGGATATGCTGCTATCTAAAAAGCGAGCTGCTGATCGGCGTCAATGGTTAGAAAATAATGGTGATAAGGCAGAGTTTTTAGACTAATTCTATACAAGAATTTGACATTAAAAAAAAATTAAACGCGATCAATATTTTGATATTGAGGAATTATTAAAAAAAACGTTACATCTTTTCTTTATTTAAGTTGATGTTTATAAATTGTAAATTTAGCGTAAATGCGATTTTCATCGAATTTCCTTTTTTGACGCTGGTTTTATACTGTTATAAAATAACGTACATGCATCTGAATTTATACAAATCTCAATATAAAGATGTGAGAATTTATAACAATCGAGGATATTTATAATGGCAGTTAACAAACAGGCGTCAGGCAGACATTGTCGTAGCGCAAAATGTGCCGTAAAGGAAAATGTTTCTATGCAGAAAAAAAACTCTTATGCACAGGCTGTAGAAGAGTTCAAGACTGATATTGTCAGACACTTGCGTCGCACCATTGGTACTTCTCCTGAAAAAGCATCTAATTTGGCTTGGTGGCAAGCATTGGTAGCAACTGCTAATGAGAAAATTTTTGAACGCTTGACTGATACTCAGCATACTCATGCGCAACAGGATACTCGTGCAGTACATTATTTGTCCGCAGAGTTTTTGATGGGACGTTTGACAATCAATAACCTATGCAATTTAGAGAAATACGATATTGCAAGCGAAGCTTTAAAAGAGTTAGGTTTAGATATAAACGAAATTTGTCAAGAAGAGCCGGATATGGCTTTAGGTAATGGCGGTTTAGGCCGTTTAGCTGCCTGCTATATGGATTCCTTGGCAACTTTAAACTATCCATGCGTCGGTTACGGCTTACATTATGAAAATGGCTTGTTCCGTCAAGAAATTCGTGGCGGCAAGCAGGTAGAGCGTCCGGATAGCTGGCGTGAATATGGCTGCCCTTGGGAGGTCTGCCGTCCGGAATCTTTACAAAATATTCCTTTAGGCGGTTATGTTGAACATCAGCAATGTCCGGATGGATCAACTCAGGCAGTATGGCATCCTAATCGCACTATCAAAGGAGTGCCTTGGGATATTCCGGTAGTTGGCTTCCGTGATTCTTCTGTAGCTATTTTGCGTTTGTGGGAATCTCGTCCTACAGAGTCTTTTAACTGGGATGTTTTTAACGCAGGTGGTTATATTGATGCTCAGGAAGAGAAATCTGAAGCTGAGACTATCTCTAAGGTTTTGTATCCTAATGATTCTACTGATGCAGGTAAGAAATTACGCTTAACTCAGCAGTATTTCTTCTCTGCATGCTCTTTACGCGATATTTTACGTCGCTATAACCGTACTCATCATCATGATTACACAGATTTTGCCAATAAGATAGTAATTCAGCTTAACGATACTCATCCGGCTATTGCTGTTGCTGAGCTTATGCGCCTGCTTATTGATGAAGAAGGCTTAAGCTTTGATGACGCTTGGAATATTGTTACTAAGACCTTTAACTATACCAACCATACATTATTGCCTGAAGCCTTGGAAAAATGGCCGGTATGGATTTTTGAGGAATTATTACCGCGTCATTTAGAGATTATCTATGATATCAATTACCGTTTCTTAAATGGCCCTGTTCAGGATCGCTGGCCAGACAATAATGATATAAAAGCCAAGCTTTCTATCATTGAAGAAGGCCCAGTACGTAAAGTTCGTATGGCCAATTTATGCGTAATTGCTTCTCGCCGCGTTAATGGTGTAGCTGCAATTCATTCAGAGTTAGTTAAGACTGATCTGTTCCCAGAGTATGCAGCTTTAAATCCTGAGAAGTTCTGCAATGTTACTAATGGCGTAACTCCAAGACGCTGGTTATTGGCCTGCAATCCTGGTTTGGCTAAATTATATACTGAGGTTGCCGGAGAGGATTGGCCTTTAAATTTAGATAAGTGTGAAAAGCTTAAGCCATATGCCGATGATCCTAAGATGCAGCAGCGCTTCATGCAGATTAAGCACGATAATAAAGTTGCTTTAGCTGCTGAAATTAAGCGTCTTGTCGGCGTAGACGTAAATCCTGATGCAATGTTTGACGTACAGGTAAAGCGTTTGCATGAATATAAGCGTCAGCATTTGAATTTGCTTTATATCATGTCTCTCTATAAGAGATTATTAGAGAATCCTGGTATGAAGATTGTCCCGCAAGTATTTATTTTTGGTGCAAAGGCTGCTCCTGCTTATACTTTGGCAAAAGATATTATTTATGCCATTAACGCTGTAGGCAATCGCATCAATAATGATGTACGTATAGGCGGACAGCTGAAAGTAGTCTTTATGCCTAACTATCGTGTAAGCTTAGCTGAAAAGATTATTCCGGCAGCAGATATTTCCGAACAGATTTCTACTGCAGGTTATGAAGCCTCTGGTACTTCTAATATGAAGTTCTCCATCAACGGTGCTTTAACTTTAGGCACAATGGATGGAGCTAATATTGAGATTGTTGAGAAGTCTGGCATTGAAAATAACTTTATTTTCGGCTTAAGCGTTGATGAAGTTAAGGCTTTAAAGAGCCGTGGTTATAATCCTTGGGATTACTACAACTCTAATCCTGAGTTAAAGAGCATTTTAGATTGGTTTGATACTGATTACTTTACTCCAGGTGAGCCAGGTGCTTTGTCATCTATAAAACGCTCTCTGCTAGATCAGGGCGATCAGTTCTTGGTATTAGCTGATTTTGTTTCATATCAGGATGCTCATATCAGAGCAGAGAAGATGTATGCAGACAAGGCTCGTTGGGCCAAAGCAGCAATCATTAACTCAGCTTCAATGGGTAAGTTTAGCTCTGATCGCTCTATCAAGGACTATGTTGAGAATATTTGGAATCTTAAAGATTGCAAGATCCCTGTAAGTGAAGAATAATTCTTGACATAAACTATAAAAAAAGGGGCGAGAGCCCCTTTTTTTATTAACTCGCTTTTAAGGCCTGATAGTCCCATAAGGCCAATGAGAGATGCCGCCCATATTTAAGATATAGTTATAACCTAAACGTCTTAATTTTAAAGCAGCCTCTGACGCGCGTTTTCCTGATAGGCAATATACGATAATAGGCTCATTCAAATTTGGAAGCAGTTTAGCTATAGTTTCTTTTTTTATAGTATCTACAGGTATATTGATGGCATTGATGATATATCCTTGTTTATATTCATCTGCTTCCCGTACATCTATAAGCTTTACCTTACCTGTTTCTAAAAGAATATTAGCTGTAGGGTAGTCGATATTGCTAATACCAGGATTGATAGTGATGTTCTTATGATTTGTATTAAGATCCGGCTCAGTCGGCCATAGTGAAGGTATCATGTATAACTCCAAATAATTTGGAATTATTTTAAATTATCCTGCTATTTTAGCAGGATAATTGCGAAATTTTTTTAGGCTTTGATTTTATTTACGATAGAAGTTGTAGAAAAGCCAGAAACGATAGGAAGGGTTAATACTTGACCGCCATTTGCTAAAACCTCTGCGTGACCGGCAATTTCTTCTATTCTATAATCACCGCCTTTAACTAAAATATCGGGCAGAACTTTAGCTATTAGCTGCTGCGGGGTTTCTTCGTCAAAGCATACTACATAATCAACGCAGCCTAGAGCTGCCAGGACAGCCATTCGGCCGTCTTCATTTACTATCGGTCTGTCAGGTCCCTTAAGCGCTTTCACAGATCTGTCAGAATTAACAGCAACAATAAGGATATCTCCTAATTTGCGAGCTTGCTGCAAATAAGTTACATGGCCCTTATGCAGGATATCAAAACAGCCGTTAGTCATAACTATTTTTCTGCCTTGTGCTTTAAGAGCTGGGACTATTTCAAGTAAGCGCTCATAGCTCACAATACCTTTTTCAAGATTATAAGAATGCGTGCTATCTTGTAAAACTTTACGCAGCTCTTCGGTAGTAACTGTTGAGGTACCTAGTTTGCCTACTACAATGCCGGCAGCGCGATTGGCAATTTCACAGGCTTCAACTAGATTAGTTCCGGCTGCCAGACTTGCAGCCAGAACACCGATAACAGTATCGCCGGCTCCTGTGACGTCATAGACCTCCTGAGCTCTTGTCGGAAGATGTACCGTATTCATATGCGGGCGCACAAGAGACATGCCATCTTCTGATCTGGTTACGAGCAAGCATTCAAGATCAAAATCAGCAATTAACTTTAAAGCTTTTTGCTCTAAATCATGATTGTCTTTTACTTTGCCTACTACAGCCTCAAATTCTGACATATTGGGCGTAAGCATGGTAGCGCCTCGGTAGCGATTAAAATCTGTTCCCTTAGGATCGATTAAAATCTTCATATTGCGGGCGCGAGCTCTCTTAATCAATTCTTGTATAGCGCTTAATGATCCTTTGCCGTAATCTGAACAGACTAAAATTTTAGTGTCAGGGTCGATATTATCAAAGGCATTAAAAAATTTATCCTTAGGAATATCATTTAAAGGATCTTCAAAATCAAGACGTAGTAATTGTTGGTTGCGGCAGAGAATACGTAATTTGGTGATGGTAGGATGATTTTTAGAAAACACAAAATTAGGCTTAATTTTTTTTGAGCGTACTAAGTTTTCTAATTTTTCTGCGGCTTCATCTTCTCCTACAATGCCGATAAGTTCGCAAGGAGCCCCTAAAGAGGAAATATTTAATGCTACATTAGCCGCTCCGCCTGCACGATCTTCTCTATTGGTAACTCTAACTACAGGAACAGGAGCTTCAGGAGAGATTCGATTTGATTGTCCTTTCCAATAGCGGTCAAGCATGACATCGCCAATTACGGCTACTTTAGCATTGCTAAATTGAGGTATATTTAAAGTGCTCATATATTTCCTAACAGCTTGTAAGATTTATTCTAATTTTAACCTAATTATTATGATTAAATAATGCCGGCTGCCATAAGATCATGCAAATTGAATGCTCCTAAAGGATGACGAGCCTCATCAATAACAATAATGCCATTGATCTTTTTCTGCTGCATCAATACTAAAGCATCTGCAGCAAGATTTTGTTTGTAAGCTAAGCCCTTAACGTTTTTAGACATGACTTCGGATATTGGTACATTTATAGCAATATTCTTTTCTAAAAGCCGGCGTAAATCTCCATCTGTAAAAATACCTTGCAGAATATTTGCTTCATCTACTACGGCAACCATGCCAAGGCCTTTTTGCGACATTTCAAGCAAGGCTTCTTTTACGGTACAGTCATCTTTTACCTTGGGCAAGTCGGAATTGCTGTGCATCAGATCTTCGCAGCGAACTAGCAGTTTTCTGCCTAAAGCCCCTCCTGGATGAGAGAGCGCAAAGTCTCTTTCGGTAAATCCGCGAGCCTCAATTAGCGCTACAGCAATAGCATCCCCTATGGCAAGTTCCGCTGTGGAGCTTGAGGTAGGCGCTAAATTTAGAGGGCAGGCTTCTTTTTTGACGTGAGCATTAAGAGTAACGCAGGCTGCCTGAGCTAATGAAGATTGCAGATTGCCTGTGATTGCAATTAGAGGAATTTGACGACGAATTAAAATCGGAATTAAAATTTTTAGCTCAGAGCCTTCTCCTGAATTA
The DNA here is from genome assembly GCA_905201175.1 of uncultured Succinatimonas sp. Lineage (GTDB taxonomy): Bacteria > Pseudomonadota > Gammaproteobacteria > Enterobacterales > Succinivibrionaceae > Succinivibrio. The sequence continues at coordinate 4,622 of CAJKNC010000019.1, read as the reverse complement.
GAAATAGCAATTACGCAGTCATCTTTTCCTATCATGCCTAAATCACCATGAGCAGCCTCTCCAGCTTGAACAAAGAATGATTGCGTTCCGGTGCTTGCTAAGGTGGAGGCTATTTTAGTAGCAATATGACCTGATTTTCCTACTCCGGTTAAGATTATTTTGCCCTTGGTGTTTACAATAATTTCGCAAGCTTTTGCGAAATTTTCATCAATTGTGGGTATTAGATCTAATAAGCATTGTGCTTCTTCTTTCAGCACGCGAATTCCTGCTGCAATACATGATTTAGCAAACATGTATATCTCCATCAATATAAAAAACAGTATTACTGATTCTAACACAGTATCTGCTGTGCAATTGCCGTGCAGCTTGCTAATCTAATTTGGAAAAGCATAAAACCACTTATTTGAAGTATTAGATAGTAAAAAATGTGGTTTTATGATTCATAATATGAAATTTTCTGAAGAAGTTTGGATAGTATTTTAGGTGTTGTAGAATACAGTAATGAAAAAATATGTTCTTTTGTATATGCTCTGGAAGAATGGGCCTACATTAGCTGCGAATATAAAAGCTTAAAAATTATTCTTTAAATAAAATTTTTGCGCTAATTACGCTAAAGCCGGTTATTAGTATCTTTGTTAAAGAGCATGCGGCATCAATTAGTCCCTATAGAATAAATCTCCATCAAGGATCTTGCTTATTATGTCGATAAATCAACATTCGTTATGCTTTAAATTATCGCCTTCATCTTATGTGCTTTTTTGTGCACTGATGGCTTTATTTTTTGGCTTTAGCATAGGGATAATTTATGCCTGCAAAGCTGATTTGGTGAACCGTTTTTTGCTTGATTCTCAAGAGATTGATAGTATTTTCCTAACCTTTTTGCTTGGAGCTGTCGTGGGGGTGTTTTTAGGCGGACGCATCACTTATGATGCCGGACGGCGCCTGCCGATTGCAGGCAGCTTTGTGTTAGGCTCAATTGCTCAATGTGCGGTGTTAATGTCACCTGCCTTCAGTTCTTTTTTAATTTCTGAATTTGTTTTAGGCGGGGCTTTCGGAATTTTTATTATTGCGGCTTTAATTTATATTTCAGAGATTGCTTTTTATGAAAATCGGGGCGCTGCCACTATAAGTATTTTCTTTTTTATGGTTATAGGCATGTATATTGCGGTATTATGGGGGCGCTTTTTTTATTTAAATAATTTAATTACTGCTTTTTTTATTTTTATATCTTCGCTGCTGCTGGCTTTAGTAAGTTTTTTTAGATTACCAGAAAGTCCGCGCTGGCTGTCAATTTCTGGTTTTAATGATGCCGCTTTATCTGAGCTGTTTGTATTAAGAGATAATGCTTCTCTTGCTGCTAAAGAATTAGCAGATATAAACGAATGTGGCCGCGGAGAAGATCGGGGTATTGCGTTATTTTTGCATAGCGGCAGCTATCGCAGAACAATTTGGTTTTTATCTATTTTGACAGTTTTAATTCATCTGTCAGGTTTTGCTTTCTTTCCTTATACCTCAATAAGGATTATTTCTGACTATCAAATGTATTTTTATTCATTAGATATAGATATTCTTTATGGTGATGATTTTGTTAAGGCCGGTATGATGGTTTTATTGCTCTCCGCCGTTACCACAATTTTAACAGTTGATAAAATGGGGCGGAAAAAACTCATGCTAGGCAGTATTCTTATTGCAGAAGTTATCTTAGTTTTAATGTATTTTTTGATTGTTTTTAGCAGTAATTTCGGCATGTCTATATTAGGAGTTTTAATTCTCTTTTATATTTTTGCTTCATCAATAGGTATCTATGTCTTTTTTGCCACCTTATTATCTGAATTGCTGCCGGCACAAGGAAGAGAATTAGGCGTGGCTTTGGTATTTTTTATAAATTTTGTTGGGCTGATGTCTAGTATTATGACCTTTGATATTTTGACTGGCACTGTAGGTTTAAGCGGATTTTTTGCCTTAAATTTATTGTTTGGGTCAATTCTTTTTGCAATCTTATATCATAGTCTTCCTGAGCTGAAAGGAAAGTCTCTTGAAAGTTTAGAGCTTAGTTATCTGCGCGGAAATTAAGCTTTATTTGGAGAGAAAAATCCCCCAGTTTTGAGTGGGGGAAAAGTTAAATTATTTTAAGTCCTTAATAGCAATGTTATCCATATCGTCAAAAGCCAGGTTTTCGCCAGCCATGGCCCAAATAAAGGTATAAGCGCAGGTACCGCAGCCTGAATGGATGCTCCATGACGGACCAATTACAGCCTGCTCATTGTGCATAATTATATGGCGAGTTTCTTGAGGCTGTCCCATCATGTGAAATACAGCCTGATCTTCTGGCAAATCAAAATAGAAATATAATTCCATGCGTCTTTCATGCGTATGAGCCGGCATGGTATTCCAAACGCTGCCAGGATTTAAGGCAGTCATACCCATAGATAACTGGCATGTCTTTAAAACATCTGGATGTATAAACTGATTGATGGTACGGGCATTGGCAAGAGTTGGATCGCCAATGGGCCTATGATTAGCATTCTTCATAGGAATATGAGTTGTTGTATATGCTGTATGGGCTGGCACAGAAGCCATATAGAATTTAGCTGGTTTTTCGCTGTCTAAGCTTTCAAAATAGACTTCACGAGTTCCCATAGTGATATATAGGCAGTCCTGATATTCCATATCGTATACAGTACCGTCTGCGATAATGCGGCCTTTGCCGCCAACATTAAAAATACCAATTTCGCGACGCTCTAGGATGAAGTTTGTTCCGAAATTGTGCCAGCAATCGATACCATCATCTAAGGAAATTCTGCGGGTTACGGGCATACAGCCAAAGCAGCACATTCTGTCAACATGCGAATAGGTTACATGCAATTTATCAGCTTCAAATAAAACAGGAATTAGGAATTCTTTGCGCATTTCTTCAGTGGTATAGCGCTTAAAATCGTTAGGATTGCAGGAATATCTGATATCCATAAAAATCTCCACTATAACTAAAACGTTTTCGGTATTTTATATTTTTATACTATAAGTTAATAGTATTTTTATCACAAATAAAAAAGATAGATATATTTAGGCTGTTATCTAGCGTGCATCCCTAGCAGATAAAGGAAAAAATACGTTATATTATCTGTAATTAAAGGTGTATATATCAGATAAATATTATTTTAATATCTATTTTGAGCAGAAAAAGTATTTAAAACTAGTTTAGTTAAGAGATTTTAAAAAAGACAATGTTTAATATAAAAAAATCCAAGGTTAAGACCTTGGATTTTGCAGATATTTATTTTATAAGTCCAGAATTTACTTGCTTTATATCTTCAACCTTTAAAGATCCCTGATAATATAAAAGATCTAATCTTGATTCGATATATTTATATTTAGCATCAGCAGCTAACTGCATGGCACTGTAAAGGTTCTGTGTGGCATTTAGAACATCAGTCATAGTTCTTGTACCAACCTCATAACCAGCTTGATTTGCTTCTAAAGCACTATAAGCTGATTTAACTGATTGATTGTATGCACGTACGGAGCTAATGGCCGAATTAACGTTATTGTAGCCGTTATTCACATTAGATACTACATTTCTGTGTTCAAGTTCCAAAGCTTGAGCTTTAGATACATAATTATGCTCTGCTTGCTCTACCTGAGATGATACGGCTCCGCCGTGATATATAGGCACATTTAAATTGATGCCAATGCTTTGAGACCATTCGTTGCCATCTTGCAGGGTTGAGCCTGCAACCTCATGCTCATAATCCGTATAGCCTGTTTGAGCGCTTGCAACTAAATCAAGAGTCGGCTCATGCCCTGTTTGAGCCAATCTGATTTGATCTTTAGCAATATCTCTGTCAACGATAGCCTGCTGCAAAGATAAATTATTTTCTTCTGCTTTTTTGACTAAAGCTTTTAGGGTAGAAGCTACGGCAGGAGTACTAAAAGTCTTTTCATTTAGGGTGTAAAGCTGATCAACAGGGATAATTCTGCCAATTAAAGCACGAATAGCCTCATAAGAATAAGTAAGACTGTTTTCGGCAGCTATTAAATTTGCATTAGACAGGTCGTAAGCTGCCTGAGCTTCCATTTTATCAGTTTCCGCGATTAAGCCTACCTGAAATTGGCGTTCCGCTTCATCTAATTGACGTTTTAAAGCCAAATTATTAGCTTTTTGGTATTTAACTGTATCAGCGGCGTTTAATACATCAAAGTAAGCGTAGCTGCAGCGAATAATAAGCTTTTGCAAAGCATCATTGTAGGCAAGATCTGCTAAGGCTGCCTGTTTTTCTGCAATAGTCTTGTTTATCCAAGAGCTGTGCCGCCACAAAGCCTGTGATAAAGACAAGCCTATTGATGCTTGATTATTATCACCCCGAACGCCATACTCAGTGACGTTTGTATGTGCAGTGCTTATATTGCCTACAACATCTATCTGAGGCAAGAGGGCTGCTTGCTGCTCGTCAATCGCGGCGAAAGCCTGATCTCGTGCAGCTTTAGCTTGCTGAACTACGGGATCTCGTAAAAATGCTTCCTTGTAGATATCCATCAGATCTTCTGCTTGTACAGCAAAGCTTGCAGTGGCGGCACATGCAAGAGCAACTACGGATAATTTGAAACGCATGGGGAACCTCTAA
>CAJKNC010000018.1 GCA_905201175.1 uncultured Succinatimonas sp. | reverse complement strand
TCTTTTTAAATAAAAATTCAAATCCTGCAGGGCCTGCCAGTAATCTATACCTTCACAGCCTTGTGACATCTTACGATAGGACTGATCACGCCATGACAGAAAGCCTAAAACATCAAAAACGCCGATGCATTTTTCACTGACAATCGCATTTTCAGTATATGAGGAGACCCAAAAATACTTGCGCTTATCCAAAGAAAACAGATCCTCGCCCATTGCATAATCACGGATCTGATTTTCAACGCCGAAAGCATGCTTTAAAAGGGTAGCACTGACATCGTATGCCGTGCTTAAGGTTTTTACTTCCTCGCCCTGCCTGCCAGGCCAGGAAACAACCAGCGGGATCTTAGTCTGTGCAGAAGAGAAATTACTGTTATGTCCCCAGTAATTTAAGCCGTTATCGTTGAGCTCATCGCCGTGATCGGCGGTAACTACAACTATAGTATCTTCTAAAAGCTTTCTTTCCTTTAATATGCTGAAGATGCGTCCTAAATTCTTATCTGCCGCATAAGAGGCGTTTTTAGCCAAATTACGATAAGGCTCAATATTTGTAGACGGAGATAACTCCATGTAATTAAAAGACTGCTCAGTAGGAGTAAAAATCTTATCCTGATTTTTATCAAAGCTGTATTCATGAACATTATCTAAAAAGACTAAGCTAAAGAAGCGCTCCTTAGTGCGGGCATTAAGATAGCTCTCAAAATCATCGATGCAGTTCTTATCCCGCAAAAGCACAGTCTTGCCCTCAGAGGTCATGCGCAGACCATCCACTCCGGCAAAAACCGTCTGATGAAATTCGGGCTTATATAAAGGCGCTGAGGTAAATGTTTTGATCTCATAATTAAATTTTTCGCAGGCGGAGATCAATGCCGCCTTAGTCCCTGAACTGCGGGCGGCATTCCAGTAGCTGCCGGGAATGCCGTAAAACAGAGTAAAAACGCCAAAACGCGTGCAGTTGCCGCCTGAATGATGATTTAAAAAGCGCCAGTTTCCCTGCGAGAACGCATAAAGATTAGGCATCACCTCAGGCGTCAGCATATCAGCGCGCAAAGAATCCACAATTATAATCAATATATTTTGCGGCTTTGCGTCAGAGGCATAGCTTAAAGGCTCTTTAGGATAATTAAAAATACCCTGCGACTGAATATTAGCCTTATCCACAGTCATATCTTCTTCTGTAATAAAGCCATGACGCAAAAGGAAAGTATTTGCCGTCAGCGGATAATATAAAGGAATGCGTACTGCTAAGGAAGTAAGCGCAACATCTGCATGAGCTGTTGCCGCCGCATGCATGATATTCACGCCTAAAAAGAGCAGAAGGCTGGGAGCCAATAAAAAATAGCTTTTAAATTTCTTAAAATTAACAAGCCTTAAAGCTAAAAATACCATTAAAAGCACATAGCAAAAGAGCAATATAACCTCAATTGCTATAGAAAGCTTCATGCTCGTCGAAAAGCTGATAATCTGCCCGTTAAAGAACAGCTCCAGCATCGCAGCGCTTAAGTGAAAGCGATATAAATAAAAAACATGCGCGTCAATGGCTAAAATAAGCAGCAATAAAAAGGAAACTATAACCGCCGCAGCTTTAATATAAGCCTGACGTCGATTTTTTAAGAGCTTAAGCAACGGATATAAGAAGACTGTCAAGGCTGCTATGCCGTATAAGGGAAATACCCCTAAAGCTATCAGATAAAAGAAGCCAATCTCACTAAGACTTGAGTCTGAAAATAATGGTGCATAAAAGGATGCATAATAAAGCTCAGCGGGAATTGCCAGCAAGGCCAAGCTAAACACAAATCTTAATGGAGAAATCATTTAATGTCCTTTTGCGGATTTGATTATTTATAAGCGTACATTTATAAATGCAAGGCCAATTTTAAAACCAAAACAAGCCAGCTTTACTTTGATTTTACAGAATCAAACGAAAAATTTAATATTGTCTTTAAATTTATGGCCGTATTTCTATAAATAAAGAATATACGGCCACGATAATTACAGTTTTTAGCTAGAAGCTGTATTAGATATTGAAAATATCCAGCTCATCTGCATCAGAGGAGTCTTTCCAGGCTTTATCTGCTTTAGCATCATCGCTGCGCTGAGCGGCAATCTCCTCGAAATAGTCTTCTGACGGCGGCACGATATATTCACCGGTGAAGATCGAGCAGTCAAAACTTGTAAGCTGAGGATTTTCCTCTGTAACAGAATCCTTAAGATCGTCTAAGGATTGATAGATCAAAGCATCTGCCTTAATCTCCCTGCAGATTTCTGCATTATTGCGGCCATAAGCAATAAGCTCATCTGAAGTCGGCATATCGATACCATAAATATTAGGGTATCTGATTTCCGGAGATGCTGAAGCAAAATAAACCTCCAGGGCACCTGCCTCGCGCGCCATCTCGACAATCTGCAGTGAAGTCGTTCCGCGAACAATGGAATCATCAACAAGCAGAACTCTCTTGCCTGCAAACTCAGAAGGGATCGGATTGAGCTTTCTGCGCACCGCCTTCTGACGCTGAGTCTGACCCGGCATAATAAAGGTACGGCCGACATAACGATTCTTGACAAAGCCCTGACGATAAGGCACGCCTAAATATCTGGCAATCTGCACGGCAATATCTACAGAGGTATCCGGGATCGGAATTACAACATCGATCTTAAGATCAGAGTAATCGCGCTTAATCTGCTGAGCAAGCTTAGTTCCCATGCGCACACGAGTTGCATATACAGAAGCGCCATTGATAATGCTGTCAGGACGAGCAAAATAAACATACTCAAAGATGCAAGGCTGCAAAACTGGATTTTTTGCACAGATGCGTGAATAAAGCTTGCCGTCCTTAGTGATCAGGATGCACTCACCAGGAGCTACATCACGATCGAGTCTAAAGCCTGAAACATCTAAGGCAACGCTTTCAGAAGCAACCATATACTCAGTACGGCCATCCTCAGTCTTACGGCTGCCTAAAACCATCGGACGAATACCGTGCGGATCACGAAAAGCAATTAAGCCTACGCCTAAAACTAAAGATACCACGGCATAACCGCCGCGGATCTCGTCGATAACTCCGCTTACGGCATTAAAAATATCATCCTGATTAGGAATTTCATTTTTTACATCAGAAATCTTCCAGGCTAAAATATTCAGCAAGATCTCAGAATCAGACTGAGTGTTCACATGACGTCTGGCCTTGATGCATTTTTGCTTTAATTCTTTGGAATTGATTAAATTGCCGTTGTGGGCTAATGCAATGCCGAAAGGAGAGTTTACATAAAAAGGCTGGGCCTCTGCTGCAGAAGAGGAACCTGCTGTTGGATAACGATTATGGCCTATGCCGATATTGCCGCGCAAGCGCATCATGTGACGCTGCTGGAAGACCTCGGTAACCATACCATTGGCCTTGCGCTGATGGAAATTATCCTGATCGTCTACAGTAACAATTCCTGCTGCATCCTGCCCGCGGTGCTGTAACACCTGCAGAGAATTATAGAGTATTAAATTGACCGGAGAAAAACCGACCACACCGACTACACCGCACATATATTAAGCTCCTACAGGTGTTCCCATATAGATAAAGAACCAATTAACGATTCGTTGCAATTCTGGAATAAAAACAGACTGACGCCACCATTGTTCTTCTGTTACAAAACTTAGAATGTGTAATCTGAAGGCTATCTGCATTAAGGCTAAAATAGCGCTTAATACCAGAACGCCGCGCACGACTCCAAAAGCCACGCCTAAAAGTCTGTCAAACCCAGAAAGGCCAGCTTTTTGCACTAATGAGCAAACAGCTGTGCCTACAAAACCAACCATCAATAATGACGAAATGAACAGTGTCAAAATTGACAGAATATTCCGCGTCAGCTCATCTTGTGAAAAAGAAAATAATGGCGCTACTTGAGGATAAAAACGGCCTGCAATAATGAAGGCCGCAATCCAGGACAAAATAGAGGCGGCCTCTCTCACGAAGCCGCGGATAATAGACATTAAGGCTGAAAAACCGACAATGACCAGCATTGCCCAATCTAAAGCTGTGAGCATTACCTAGTCTCTGGGGTAATCAGTTCTAAGCCACCTAAATACTTGCGCAGAACCTTAGGTACAGTGACAGAGCCATCGGCATTCTGATAATTCTCTAAAACTGCAACTAAAGTGCGTCCAACTGCTAAGCCAGAGCCGTTTAAGGTGTGTACCAATTCAATCTTACCGTCCTTGCGGCGCACGCGAGCCTGCATTCTGCGAGCTTGGAAATCAACGCAGTTTGAGCAGGAGGAAATCTCGCGATAGGTATTCTGTGCCGGCAGCCAGACTTCGATATCATAAGTCTTAGCAGAGCTGAAGCCCATATCGCCTGTACATAAGGCCACAACGTGATAAGGGATCTCTAAAGCCTGCAGTACAGCCTCAGCATCATGAGTCAGAGTCTCCAGCGCTTCCCAGGAATCCTCAGGCTTAACAATCTGCACCATTTCTACCTTATCGAACTGATGCATGCGAATAAGACCTCTGGTATCACGGCCTGCTGAGCCGGCCTCAGATCTAAAGCATGGAGTGTGAGCTGTAATCTTGATAGGCAGCTTATCCTCAGGAATTATCTCATCACGAACCATATTAGTAAGAGGAACCTCTGCGGTAGGAATGAGACAGAAATGACGATTGACATCATCACCGTCAGCATCGCCGTTTAAGCTGGTGTGGAACAGATCCTCGGCAAACTTAGGCATCTGCCCTGTGCCGTATAAGGAATCTAAATTTACTAAATATGGGGTATAAACTTCTGTATAGCCTTGTTCATGGTGCAAATCCAGCATTAAATGGACTAAAGCACGATGAAGAGCACAGATAGGACCAGTCATAAAAGCAAAGCGGGCGCCTGAAACCTTGCGGGCACGCTCAAAATCAAGCATGCCTAAGCCTTCGCCGATAGCTACATGATCTTTTATCGGGAAATCAAAGACTCTCGGAGTACCCCACTTTCTAACTTCAACGTTAGCGCTGTCATCAGGTCCTAAAGGACAGCTGGCATCCGGCAAATTAGGAATAGTCAGAGCGATTTGACGCAGCTGCTCGAGAACCTCATCCTGACGTTTTTTAACAGAAGCCAGCTCAGCGCTGATCTCAGCTACCTGGGCCTTAATCGGAGCGGCATCTCCGCCTGATTTTAAAACCTGACCTATGCTCTTAGATAAAGAATTACGCTGAGCCTGTAATTCCTGAGTACGAGTCATAGTCTCTTTGCGAATAGCCTCAAGTTCCTGAATTTTAGTAGTATCTAAAGTGTAATTGCGGGTTGCTAGGCGCTTTTGAGCCTCTTCGATATCACCGCGCAGATATTTTGAATCGAGCATGAATAAATACCGTATTTGTGCTTAATAATTGCTGTTTAAGCTTAAGCTAAAAAATTTCAGAGCATATTCTAACATAGAGAAAGAAAAAAATTTCTATTTACTCTTCGAAGCCTAGCCGCTAAGCTCAGCTAAAAGAGCTTTTTTAGCTTAAATTTTTAATCTTATTATTCTTTATGGACAGTCTTCCTGCCTATATAACCTAAAGGATAACGCCTATTTTCTGAAAGTCTATCTCTATCTTTTAAATATTGACGCTTGCGTCCTAAAGCCTCCTCAAGCCCCCTGTCTGAGGGTTCATAATATACCGTGCCGCACAGCTCCTCAGGGAAAAAACATTCGCCATCGGCATAAGCCCCAGGAAAATCATGGGCATAGCGATAGCCGTTTTTATAGCCTAAATCTTCCATAAGCTTAGTCGGCGCATTGCGCAGATAGAGCGGCACCTCCAGACGTCCTGTAGCAACAGCATCCTCGCGTGCTTTATTAAAAGCTGTATATAAATGATTGCTCTTAGGAGCTAAGGCCATATATACCGCAGCCTCTGCAATGGCTCGTTCTCCCTCATAGGCTCCGACGCGCTCAAATATATCCCAGGCATTTAAAGCAACCGTCATAGCCCTAGGATCTGCCAGACCTATATCTTCCGTGGCGATTGCCAACAGCCGTCTTGCAACATATAAAGGATCTCCGCCTGCTTCTAAAATACGCGCATACCAATACAAAGCTGCATCAGGGGCACTGCCGCGCACAGATTTATGAAAAGCTGAAATAAGCTCGTAAAAGGCATCTGAGCCCTTGTCATAATTTAACAATCTGCGTCCTGCCACAGCTCCGACCATAGCGTTCGTGATCAGCTTCTCCCCATCTTTTAAAGGGGCAGCTAATTCCGCTGCCATCTCTAGAAGATTCAAAAGATGACGGCCGTCGCCATCTGCAAGCTCAATCAGATTTTTCTTTGCCTTTTCATCAAGCTTGATTTTTTCCGCTGAAAGCCCCTTTTCAGAATGCAAAGCCAAATCTAAAAGCCGGCCTAGCTCTTCTTCCGTAAGCTTCTTTAAGACATAGACGCGTGCTCGCGACAGCAAAGCCTGATTAACGCTAAAGGAAGGATTTTCTGTAGTTGCTCCGATAAAGATAATCGTCCCGTTTTCAATATGCGGCAAAAAAGCATCCTGCTGAGATTTATTAAACCTATGCACCTCATCTACAAATAATAAGGTTCGCGTATTGAGCATTTTGCGTCTCTTAGCTCGCTCAATGGCTTCCCTGATGTCTTTAATACCTGAGGTTACTGCCGGCAGCTGCTCAAAATAAGCATTTGAAGCCTTAGCAAAAAGCAAGGCTAAGGTAGTTTTCCCTACTCCTGGAGGTCCCCATAAAATCATGGAATAAAGCTGCCCTCTGTCTAAGGCGATTCTTAAAGGCTTATCCTTAGCTAGAAGATGGCTTTGCCCGACATATTCATCTATAGACTGAGGCCGCAGTCTTGCAGCTAACGGAGCAAAATCGGCAGAATTATTAGCCTCAAGCTCCTTTTCTTTGGCAAGATCTTCCTCAATCTGCAGCTGAGAGCTAAAAAGATCAGTAGGATCGACGCTCATCGTCAACCTCGGCATCCTCGGGAATTGAGACCTCAAAATCCTTTAAATTAACCTGACTGCTTTGAGCTGAAAGCTTATAAATATTTTTATTGCCGTCCTTCATGGAGATAACTAAGCGCTCAAGCATATTGTCCTTAAACTTAAGCTCAATTTCCTTAAATTCCTTTGAGCTGTTAGGCCTTAAAGTAAAGCTCTGCCCCTGTGCTTTAACCTCATATTGATCCCAAAGCTTTTTATCATCTGAATTGAGCAGTAAAAAGGGTGCCGTATTCAGATCTGCGACAGAAAAAATTGAAAGCTGATTTACAAAAGGATCATAAAAATAAACCGCATCTCCCTTAGTAAACAAATACTGTTCATCAGGAGTCTCTGTATGCATCAGCAGCCTATCAGGCTTAGATACTAAAAGCCTGCCTTTAGATGCAGAAACTATGCTGCCGTCAGCTTTAATGACTTCCTGATCGAAATTGCTGCTCAAAGCCTTAAAGCTCTGCAGGCGATCCTTAAGATCATCCTTAGGACTAGCTAAGCCTGCGCTGATAGTAAAAATACTTGCTAGCACTATGCCAAATTTAAATAGCTTCTTCATACTAATCCTCAACCACACCTTCACGAATCAATTGCATCTTCAAACGCTTAGCTCGAGCATAGCCCACATTGAAGTTTACCTGAATGTCGCTAATCGGCGGAGATTTCTGCTTTTGAGCATAATACTCGCGAGCATATTGAGCGACCTGATCAAAAATCTTATCTATACTCTGCGTCTGACCTGGAATATCCTCCTGACGAGGCTCTTCATCGCTCTCATCATCATAATCGGTAACGCCTTCGATATATTCAGGCTCTCCGGCATAATCTATCCAGGCCTTAACTACATTCTTAACATCATCATTGCAGGCAAACGGACCATGAGCTCTAAAGGTCTTCGAGCCCTCAAGCTTCTGATAATTTACAAGCATATCGCCATTGCCTAATAGATTCTCTGCACCAGGCTCATCTAAAATGACGCGTGAATCCGTACTTGACTGTACCGTATAGGCTATGCGTGAAGGGATATTAGCCTTAATTACGCCAGTTACAACCTCTGCACGCGGAGTCTGCGTAGCCATAATTAAATGAATGCCCGCTGCGCGCGCCTTCGCAGTAATACGGCGCAATAAAGTTTCCAAATTGCGCGAGCCTTTCTTATTGCCGCTTGAGGTTGCAATCAAATCCGCAAACTCGTCTATAATCAGCACAATTTTAGGCAAAGGCTTCAAAACCGGCGGCGTGCCTCCCATATCGGCAGTCCAGGACTTATCATAAACCACCTGTCCGGCAGCCTCAGCCTCTCTTATGATGGCATTGCATTCATCAACCGTATGCACGCACATATTGCGGATTAAGGTATAGCGGCGCTCCATCTCGCCGACTAACCAATCTAAAGCTGCCAAAGCTGGCTCTGTTTCTGTAATAATCGGCGTAATTAAATGCGGCAGTCCTGCATACAGGCTAAACTCAACCTGCTTAGGATCAATTAAGATTAAACGCAGCTCCGCCGGAGAACAGGTCAACAGCAGCGACAGGATCATGGAGTTAACGCCGGCAGACTTGCCTGAGCCGGTGGTACCGCAGATTAAAAGGTGCGGAGCCTGTGCCAGATCTGCAACCACAGGCTTGCCGACAACGTTGACGCCTAAGCAAATCGGCAAAGAAGCTTTAGTATGAATAAATTCATCTTTAGTAACCACGTCTCCTAGCGTAATCAGCTGACGCTTAGGATTCGGCAATTCTAAACCTACATAAGGGGTACCCGGCACTACATCTAAGATACGTATTGACTTAACTAAAAGATTGCGCGTTAAATCCATCTGCACGCCGCGGATGGTCGATGACTTAACTCCAGGCTCTAAGCTTAAATCATATTGCGTTACCACCGGTCCTGACAGATAATGCTCGACATGAGCCTTAATTCTGAAATCATGCATAAATTTATTTATCAGCATGATCTCCTTCTGCACGGTCTCCTCATCCATCATAACCTTAGTATCAGAAAGCTTCAGCAAAGAAAAAGGCGGCCGCCAATCATCATACTTAAAGTTAGGCACAGTCTGAGTTGCGCAGGAATATTTCTGGGTTGGAAATACGGTTAAGGGATTTTCCTCAGGCTTAACGGTCAAATCGCCGAAATTATCCTTAGAAGCCTCTGTAGGCGCTGCAGCAAAGCTTTCCTGAGAATCGTCATAATTATTAAAATCAGCCTCTTTGCTAAATTTGGAGCCTTCATAATCATCTCCGAAATTAGGTTCGGTCCTGCCTTCATAAGCAGTCTTTGCCGGAGAGGCATAGTCTTCTGCCGGAGAGGCATAAAGCTCGCTGTTGATACTATCGGTATTCTCATTGCGCGGCAAAACTCCGCGGGAGCTTTGACTGTAAACATTATAGTCAAGATCTTTTTCAGAAATTAAAGCTGCCGGCTCTTTATCTAAAGGGCTGGGCGCACGCACCTCAGCCGGCACAAAGGCGTCTGATAATTTATCTACCTCGATAGTATGCTCATTCTCATTGACATCATTAAAGGAGATAATATTTTCCTTTTCTTCCTCATACTGGGGAACAAAAGCGCTGTTTTCAAAATCATGATGATCCTCCTGATGCGTAAAGCTGCCTCCTAAGGCATCATCCTTTTCATACATCTGTACATCCTGAGAATTGAATACAGCCTTAACCTCGGGAGTATGGGTAATTACCGTGCTGACAGTGGATTTACGATTATTTGGATTGCCTACAACCTCTGTTGGGGGTAAAGATGAGGTCCCGGCTACATAACGGGTTACAATAGTTGACGGCCCTTTACTATCTAAGGCTTCATTATCAGCTTCAGCTTTTTTTTCTTCAAAGCGCGTCACTATTGTTTTGGTAACATTATCTTCATTAAAAAGCCGCTGATTATTATTCTGAGAACTAGTATGAATGATAGTGCTTCTTTGCTCCTTGTCATCAGCATAATTATTGCTGCTCTGCACAGCGCTGCTGGCTGTCTGAATATAAGTGCTGGGCCGCTTATCCTGATTTAAATTTTCCTCCTGAAAATGCTCGCCTCCATAAATCCGGCTGTGAGCTGCATCATCGTAATCATTATCCCTAGACATATAATTACCAGAGGCAAAATTATTCTTATCTGCAGCTGCAAAATTGCTATTAGGCAAATTGCCAAAATCAGAGCTGAACATCGGCTCAATCTTCTGCTGCGGCTTAAATAAAGGCTCCTGATTTACCTGCACGCGTTTTTTAATCTCACTTGCTCTGTCTTCAGGACCATTATAAAAACGCGGCGGCTCATAGCTGCTTGGAGCCTTAGGCTCGTCTCTTTCATCTAAAATAAGCTTATCTTCTTTTGCCCTGATATTAGCATCCTCATCACCAAAACGCGGCTCCACATCATGAGCATTGCCAGCTTTGCAGTCCCGATTAGACTTTTCCTCCCCTTTTGAGCTGCTAGCATTCTTGGTAATTCTTATTCCGTCATCAATCTGCTCTTTTTGAGGAGGAACCGCTGCAGGCTTGTCTTCCTTATCCTTATCTAAGAAAGGAATGCAGCTGCAAATAAAGGCGCCGATGGCCTCGCAATACCATATAGGACTCTTATGCGTGAATAAAAACAGTCCGCTGAAAGTTAACACAAGCGGTATGGCCATAGCTATAGGTGCAGGCAGTCTCTGAAATAAAGCTATAGTAAGAAAATCTCCCAGCATTCCTCCAGCGCCGGTCTGGCCTGCCACAAATAAAACCGACAATAAGGAGCACAAGCCTAAGACCAGAAAATTAAAGCCTACAATAAAGGTGCCGATTATAAAAAAATCTATATCGCGCCAAGACAAACGCTTATAAATCAATTTATAAGCTATATAAATTATGATAAGCGGAAATAAATACGAAACCCCGCCGAAATACACAAAGATCTTGCCTAAAAATGAAGTCTGATCGTCAGTTAAAAGCGTATCTGCTCCAGTCTGATTTAAAAGCTCTCCTGACATTGCACGTGATTGTCCATGGCTGTTAAATAACATTAAGACTAGGCAGATTGCAGCAAAGATAACGGAACAAGCAAAAATTATTTTTCTTAAAAAAGCAGTTTGTTCCTTTTCCGTTCCGAGTGCGGGACGTGAAAACATAATTCCTCCAATCGTAAAATCAGCGCAATTATAAGCTATTGATTATAAATAATTTTTGAGATTAATTCGGATCTGGCTATAATCTTTGCATATTATCACCTTTAATCTGGGCTCGCAATTTAAAGGATCTCTTTAAAAAACAAAAATCACTTAATTAAAAATTATTCTTTTTTTGTATTTGAATATTTTTTTTAGAAATAAACTTTCGATAATGCGCTAAAATAGGCACAATTTTTTAAGGAATAATATAATGATCAATTTGGTACTTTATCAGCCAGAGATGCCTTCAAACGCCGGCAATGTTATCCGCTTAAGCGTTAATTGCGGCGCTCGCCTGCATTTTATCGGCCCTTTAGGATTTTATCTTGACAATCAGAGACTGATGCGAGCTGGACTTGATTATCATGAGCTTGCTAACCTCACAGTTCATGTTAACTTCGATCAATTCTTGAAAAATGAGCAGCCTAAGCGCTTAATCGCCTCTTCAAGCAAGGCTCATATCTGTCATCACGAATTTAAATTTGAGGATGGCGATTATGTGATTTTTGGCCGTGAAAAAGAGGGACTTTCAGACGAGGTTTATGCACATATTCCTGAGAATTTGCGCATCCGCATTCCTATGATGCCTAACAGCCGCTGTCTCAATCTTTCAAATTCTGTAGCTGTAGTCGCCTATGAGGCCTGGTCACAGCTTAATTTTGCAGGCGCTAAATTCTAATATGCAAAAGCAAAAATAAATTTGTTAGAATATATATCTATGTACATCATTTAATTATATAGGCTTAATTTTGCTAGATTTTCTTGTTTCTTTCTTCGTTCAGTACGGCTATGCCGCAGTTTTTGCAATTTTGATTCTATGCGGATTCGGACTGCCTGTTCCTGAAGACATTACTCTTGTTTCAGGAGGAATTATTTCAGGCTTAGGCTATACTAATCCTCATATTATGTGCGTCATAGGTCTTTTAGGCGTACTTATCGGTGATAGTACCATGTTTTTAGGAGGCAGAATCTTTGGCTACCGTATCCAAAGGATCCGTACCTTCAGAAAAATCTTATCCCCAAGACGTTTTTCGCAGATCCAGCAAAAATTTAAGAAATACGGCTTAGGCTTGCTGTTCGTAGCGCGCTTCCTGCCTGGATTGCGCTCCCCTATCTACCTAGTTGCCGGCATGAGCCGCCGCATATCTTTCATAACATTCATTATCATGGATGGTCTAGCCGCAGTAATCTCCGTACCAGTTTGGATCTACTTAGGATTCTTCTTTGCTGACAATCGCGACCTTCTAATGTCTTATGTGCACGACGTACAGTCTGCAATTTACTTAGGACTAGGTGTTCTAATCTTAATTATTATAGTTATCTATTTGAAAAAGAAGCTCCACGCTAAGATGAATGCTGTAGTTGATTCCCATAATGAAAAGAAATAATCCTTCCTAAAAAAGTCTTCCTTATGATGATGCCAGCGAAGGCTGGCATCATTTTTTTTTCTTTTATTTTTTTGCAGTATTAAAAAAATTAGGACATTTTGAAATATAGAGTAAAATAGGCTTCGCAAAACTTAATGTAGTCGGTGCTCGTCTGCAGTCAGCTGTCCTTCAAAAAAACTCTCAATGTTTATTCTGACGGTCTCAGCAATGCCCGGCATCACTAACTCTTTATAAGGTTTTATTTTATGAATATGGATTCACTTACTCGCATCGTCTCCGATATCAATTCGATTTTATGGGGACCCTGGTGCCTTATACCTATTCTAGTAGGTACCGGTATTTTCTTTACTTTCAGTCTCCGCTTTGTGCAAATCCGTCAATTCGGACGTGCGCTGAAACACGTTTTCGGCGGCTTAAGCTTTAACGGCGAAAAAGCCGGCAATCACGGCATGACTTCCTTCCAATCGCTAGCTACTGCAATTGCCGCCCAAGTTGGTACCGGCAACCTCGCAGGTGTAGCTACTGCTATGGCTATGGGCGGCCCTGGTGCTATTTTCTGGATGTGGGTTGCAGCCTTCTTCGGTATGGCAACTATCTTCTCCGAAGCAGTTTTAGCTCAGCTGTACCGTTCTAAAGATGAACAGGGACGCATTATCGGCGGCCCAGCCTATTACATCTCCTACGGCTTAGGCAGCCGTTCTATGGCAGCAATCTTCTCTGTACTGTGCATTATAGCCTTAGGCTTTATCGGCAATATGGTGCAGGCCAATTCCATTTCTACCGCCTTCGAATCTTCTTTTGATATCCCAACTCCAGTAACCGGCTTATTTATTATTTTGCTGGCTGGCTTTATTTTTATCGGCGGCATCAAGAGAATTGCCAGCTTTGCTGAGAAAATGGTTCCGATCATGGCTTTAGTCTATGTTCTAGGAGCAATTTATATTGTAATTTTATACATAGATCAGTTAATTCCGACTATAACTAATATCTTTATCGGAGCTTTCGATCCCAGCGCCGCGACCGGAGGAATTATTGGAGCTTCAGTTAAAGAAGCTATCCGTTACGGCGTAGCCCGCGGACTGTTCTCAAATGAAGCTGGTATGGGCTCTACTCCTCATGCACATGCTATTGCCCGCGTAAAGCACCCTGCAGAACAAGGTCTAGCCTCTATTGTAGGTCTGTTTATCGATACCTTTGTTGTATTAACCGCTACAGCTTTAGTTATCATGGTAACTGGAGTTTTAGACGGTCAGGCAACCGGCATTGTCTTAACCCAAAATGCCTTCGTTAAAGGCATGGGCTCTGCAGGCTCTGGTTTTGTGGCCATCTGCTTATTTTTCGCCGCTTTTACTACCATCATCGGCTGGTATTTCTTTGCCGTGCAAAATGTAAAATTCCTTTTTGGCTACCGCTTTATCAATGTATTTTCAGTTATAGTCTTATGCTTCTTAATGACTGGATCTTTCTTAAAGGTCGCCTTAGTCTGGGAATTAGCCGATATGTTCAACGGTCTGATGGTAATTCCTAATATTATCGCAGTACTTGGTCTTTATAAGCTGATTGTTAGAGCCTGCAATGATTATGAAGACAAATTCCTCAAAAATGAAAAGCCCTGCTTTGGTCCTTCAGAACGTTTAACCGGCCGCCTGGCAGCCATTCAAACCAGACGCCGCCGCATTAAAGCAGCTCAAAATCGTCAGACCTCCTACAGTGCCGAACCAGATGAAAGTCCTATCGATGAAATTGTTAATACAGCTCATCGCTCAAATAAAAACTCTAAATAGGCTTTATCCTAGCTTCTGAATAAAAAGGCATGAACCAGCGTTCATGCCTTTTTTCCAAATAGAGCTTATTTAATCAGCAATCTTCTCAACATGCCAGGAAAAATTATCTCCTGCTTTTAACATTAAATCATGCCTGCTTATAAGCGTTGAGCGATGACCGACACTTATAATAATGCTGTCTTTTAATTCAGATTTAATAAGATCGTAAGCCTTACCCTCTAAATTCTCATCTAATGCCGAGGTAGCCTCGTCAAGGAATAAGATTTGCGGCTTATAAAGCAATGCTCTGACAAAAGCTACGCGCTGCTGCTCTCCTAAGGACAAGATCTGCGACCAGTTATTCTCCTCATCTAAATGAGGGATTAAATACTCTAAATTTAAAAGCTTAAAATATCTTTCAGAAAGATGATCCTTCTCCACGCTTGCAGGATAAGAGGCCGCCTCACGCAAAGTTCCCTGAGGCAGATACGGACGCTGACTTAAAAACAGGCTGCGAGCGTTCTGCGGTTCATAAATATCTCCTGCAGCATACGGCCATAAACCGGCAATAGTTTTCAAGAGCGTAGTCTTACCGCAGCCTGAAGGTCCTCGAATCAGTAAGCTTTGTCCTTTTTCTAAAGACAAGCTCAAATCATTGCATAAGCTCTCTCCCTGAGGATTATTTATCTTCATATGTAAGAGCTTAAACTCATTTCCCTCGTGCTTAGCTTTAAGACAGACAATATTTGAACAGCTGTCCATACTGTCAAAATATAAAGCCAGACGGTCAACTACAGATTTAAAAGAGGCCCATGAGGAAAAATTACTAATCAAGGTTGACAGCGAATCCTGCACTCTGCCGAAAGCCGAGCTTATCTGCATAATGCTTCCCATCGTTATAATTTTGGCAAAATACATCGGCGCTGAAATTAAAATCGGGAAAATAACTGCCAGCTGCGCATAGCCTAAAGTAAAAAAGCCCAAACGCTTTTCGCAGCTAATTAAACGAATATAGTTTTTAACCACGCTGAGGAAATTTTTTCTTAAAATGCCTTCCTCTTGATTTTGACCCTGATATAAAGAAATAGATTCACTATTTTCACGAACTCTTATCAAAGAGAAACGGAAATCAGCTTCATAGCGCTGCTGTCTGAAATTTAATCTGACTAAAGGCTTTCCTAGGATAAAAGTTAATAAAGTACCTAAAATAGCATATGCTAATGCTAAATACAGCATATAGCCGTCAGGCAAAGTTAATGTTGAATCATTCCAAAGCGTAATGGTTACACTGTTTGATAAATCCCATAAAACTACGCCGAAGGTACATATTGTAGCCAGATCAGTTGCTGTTCCTAAAAGCAAAGTTATAGTGTAGGTTACAAAATTATTTAAATCCTCTGAAATACGCTGATCGGGGTTTTCCGTCTTGCGATCCTCAAATTGCATCTTGTAATAAATATCGTTATCAAGCCAATCATGCATAACCTTGCCTGTAAACCAGGTACGCCATGAAATAGCCAGACGCGAGCGCAAAAAAGAATTGTAAACCGTGACAACCACATGGATCGAAGCTAAGATCGCAAAAATAAGCAGCTGATATTTAAAGCCATTTATATCGTAATTCTGAATTGTATCCCAAAATTCCTTATACCAGCTGTTGATAGCCGTAGCGATATAAATCGATCCCCCAGTCAAAACCAAAATCAAGGTCAACAAAAACCAGGACCACAGGCTATCCTTAGACGTCCAGTAGATCTTGATCATATGCCAAGCAGCTCTGATGGAAATGCCTAAAGGCAAGCTGTCTGATCCATGATAGCGCTTGCGCAGCAAAGCCTCCTCTTGAGGGCTATCGCTTTTAAAAATCGATGTCTTAAACATATACAGCCTTATTTAGAAATAAGTTTAAAAATAGCTTTACCTACGCCATCTTCGTTATTGCTCACAGTAAAAAGCTGATGCTTAGCTTTTACATACTCATCAGCATTTCCCATTGCAATGCCAAGTCCGGCCGTCTTCAGCATATCCAAATCATTTTCAGCATCACCAAAGGCCACTGCCTGCTCTAAGGGCATCTTAAGGCTTTCACATAAAGCCTTTAATGCTGTACCCTTAGTACTAGGTCCCGGAATAAACTCCAGGAAGTTTGGATCTGAACGCATGACTTCAAAATGCTGCTTAAATTCATCCGGGATAAAATTTCTTAATTTATCTAAATGCTCCGCATCCCCAACAATTAAAATTTTAAAAAAGAGTTCTTCCTTATCCAGATTTTCAAAATCAACTGCCTTATAGCCTACTTGTCCGTTATTGATTTCCCGCAGGGTATAAGGATTAAGATCTTCAATCAGAAGCCCGCGATTGCGAGAATATGCATGAACTTTGCAGGCATATTTATGCGCAAATTTCGCAATTGCCATGGCCTCATCTCCTGTGGCGTAACATGCATTTAAAACAGGGAAATTTATTTCGTCTGCAGCTTTAATATAATCCTCAATCAAAAGCTCTGCTGCCCCATTAAAGCAAATTGCACAGGATTTTTCATTAAGACAGCCTAATTCCTCAAGATAACGCAGAGCGCTCTTAGGATGACGGCCAGTGGCTATAACAATTGCATACCCCTGCTCCTTAGCTTTGCAAACAGCCTGTTTGGTAAAATCACTGATGGTTTTGTCCGACCGCAATAAAGTCCCATCTAAATCTAGGGCTATAAGCGCATGCTCTCCCTTTAAGAGCTCGGGGTGATCTAAAACACAAACAGACATAAAATCTCCTCTATTGATGCCATCTAAGCAATGGAAATTAAGGCTAAAAAGGCTCTGCTTAAGATTTTTCACTAAAATCCCCATCACTATACATAATGTAAAATAATTTTATAAAAATAAACCTCTGTGATCATTATCACAAAGGCCTATATAAAATAAAAGAGCTTCAGCTAAGTTAAGCCTCAGGTCAAGCAGCAAAATTTAAATTTAGCGCTAAAAAAATAAGGCTCAATTTTTTAAAAATGAGCCTTAAAATATAAGTTTTCTAGATTAGATACAGATTAAACACCGGCTTTTTTCAAAGCAGCATTTACAATTTCTTGAGCCTCAGTTTCAATGCTCTTTAAATGATCCTCTCCCTTGAAGCTTTCCATATAAATCTTATAGACATTCTCGGTGCCTGAAGGACGGGCTGCAAACCAGCCGTTCTCGGTTACAACCTTAAGTCCGCCTATGGCTGCGCCATTGCCAGGAGCGCAAGTAAGCTTATCTATGATCTTCTCGCCGGCTAGCATATCAGCCTCAACAGCTGAAGGATCAAGCTTCTTTAAGGCACTCTTCTGAGCTGGGCTTGCCGGAGCATCAACGCGATTATAATAAGGCATGCCGTATTTTTCGGTTAAATCCTTAAAGTGCTCAGAAGGATCCTTTCCTGTTACCGCTAGGATTTCAGCTGAAAGCAAGGAAGCGATAATGCCGTCCTTATCGGTAGTCCATACGGAACCATCCTTGCGCAGGAAGGAAGCTCCTGCAGATTCCTCACAGCCCCAGGCTAAAGATTTATCGAAGAGGCCTGGAACGAACCACTTAAAGCCTACCGGGACTTCATAAGCCTTGCGGCCTAAGCCCTGAGCGACTCGATTCATAAGATTTGAAGATACTACGGTCTTGCCTACCATTGCCTCTTTTGGCCACTGCGGGCGATGCTTATAAATATAATCAATAGCTGCAGACAGATAATGATTTGGATTCATAAGACCGCTGTGACAAACAATGCCGTGACGGTCATAGTCAGGATCGTTGCCCCATGCGATATCAAAATCATCCTTAAGCTTAATTAAGCCTGCCATAGCATAAGGAGAAGAGCAGTCCATGCGAATTTTGCCGTCTCTGTCTAAGCACATGAAGGAGAAAGTCGGATCAACGCGATAATTTACAACCTTTAAATTAAGCTTGTATTTCTCGGCAATGCGATCCCAGTAATAAAGACCTGAACCGCCTAAAGGATCAACACCCATGCTCAGCTTAGCATCAGAAATAGCCTGCATATCGATGATCTCGCCTAAAGAATCAACATACTGTGTCAGCATATCGTATTCTTTAACGTTAGGCAGCTTTAAGGCTTTCTCGTAGCTTATGCGCTTAACTCCGGCTAAGCCGCTGCGCAAAATCTCATTTGCGCGATCCTGTATCCACGAGGTGATTTCTGTTCCGGCAGGGCCGCCGTCGGTAGGATTGTACTTAAAGCCGCCATTTGACGGAGGATTATGAGACGGAGTAATAACGATGCCGTCAGCTAAGCCTGAAGTGCGATTCTTATTGTAATTTAAAATTGCAAAAGAAATGGATGGAGTCGGAGTATATCCGTGATTAGCCTCAATGCGCACCTCCACGCCGTTAGCGCCTAAAACCTCAATTGCGGTAGCTAAAGCGGCCTCAGAGAGAGCATGGGTATCCATGCCGATGAATAAAGGACCGTCAATGCCTTCTTTTTGACGATACTCAGCAATAGCCTGTGAAATGGCAACAATATGAGACTCAGTAAATGAACCATTTAAGGAAGTTCCGCGATGACCTGAGGTACCAAAAGCCACCTGCTCCTCAGGATTATCCATATTTGGACGGTTCAAATAATAAGCAGCCATTAAACGCGGAATATTAACCAAATCCTCATCGCGTGCTTTTTGGCCTGCATGTTCATGAATTGCCATAGCTAAAATCCTCAACATTCAAGATTGTTAATTAAAATATATTATTATTTTAGCGCACTAGAATAATTTGAGGAAAATCTTATTTGTAATGTGTGACTTACAACAGCTATACTTTTGGAATATGTTATATTTAATATGTCGGAATTTATATAAATTTATAATTTATTTTTGCTAAAGCTAAAAAAAAGGAATAGAAAATAATGGTAGCCTTATTTAAGGCTACCTGATTGAAGCTACTTAGCGTTTACAATCTTCTTAAGCTCAGCGCCTGCGCTGAAGGAAGGAGTCTTAGTTGCAGGTATGTTGATAACCTCACCAGTTTGCGGGTTACGGCCTTCACGAGCACTGCGCTCAGTTACTTTGAAGGTACCAAAACCTACGAGCTGAACACGATCTCCTGAAGCTAAAGCATCGCTTACACACTCTAAAACAGCCTCTAAGGCTTTACGGGATCCGGATAAAGGTAAACCTGAACGCTTAGCAATCTGTTCAATAAGTTCTGACTTATTCATCTTAAATTTCCTACTGTGTTTTTTCGCAATAAAGGCGCTTTCATTGCCTTATAAAGAAATCCATTGATGCTGTTATAAACAACTTTTTAGGCTCTAACCTAACTTACAACTGCATTTGTGGTCATATAGTATATATTGACGTTTAAAAAATTTACACAAAAAATGCTTTATATCACAGTTTAAAAATTAATTTTTTTATGATTTTTTTATATATTTATCAAATATTTCATTGATTTATAAAGATTTTATAAAAACAAGCTGCAGATAAAAAAATTATTTTATTTAAATAGCTGCTTCATAAAAAACCGCTTAAATTTAAG
>CAJKNC010000017.1 GCA_905201175.1 uncultured Succinatimonas sp. | reverse complement strand
AATGAAAGAACAAGTCAAAAATTTATATCTAAAAGCTTTATTGATTGGAATTAAGGGAATAATTGTTCTTCCTTTAATTGTCTTTTTAATTTATGAAGCGTTTATAACTCAAAATCAAGAAGCTGAAATGTCGCATGTTCAGTATGTTGCTGTCATAACAACATTATGTTGGATTTTAGTTTTATGGACATTTGTTGACTACAAATTAAAACACTATTTATTTTCCGTTTTAGTTATCACTGTATTTTTACAAATGTATTTTTTTAATACTCATATTAGAAGAGCACACCGGCTGGATAGCTGTATAGACAAGGGGGATGTTTGGGATTATGATCAGCATGTTTGCCGTACAGATTGCCTCACATGGAATGCAGTTCAAAAATGTGTTCTGTTCTGAAAGTCAGTAGGAATAATTTCCTTGACAGGTTTCCGCTTTTATGTTAGAAAAAGACATCACTTGCCGCAAGTGTATTTAAAATCCGCCTGATAATTGGCGGATTTTTTTGTGTCATATATAAGGAAATCCAATGTCGAAAATCATCTTTGCCGTCTTTGGGGCGGCGCTTGTCTGCGCCTTGTTCTACCGTTTGGGACGCAGCAGCTGCAAAATTGAAACACTGGTCAGGGAAAAGGAGGTAATCAGATATGTCGAACGTCGGAAAGCGGATATTTATTCGCGCCCTAATGCTTCCCGTGCTGAGCTGCTTGAGCTCATGCGCCGCAACGAATTATAACTACTGCCCGCGTTATCCTGTCGCCGGTGCGAAAGTGGCCTCCGAGCTGGAACAGATTTCCGCCGAAAAACTATCCGCAACCTGGGAATGGATAGGGCGCGTGGACAAACTCCGCCGTGAACTGGAAATCTGCGCCCAACCTAAACTTTAATGTCTTTCAAAATGTCGGCCAGCCGCGGAAGACTGGCATAATCGGTCAGGTCGATGCTGATTGGCGTTACCGAAATTTTGTTTTCAGCAACAACCTCATAATCGGCAGGATAATCGGATTTTTCCGTTTCCTGTCCGGTATAGTTTCGCCGGCAGCGAAGTTTGTATTCCGGCGGATTCTCCGTAAAGCGCCATTCGCCGATTCTCGAGAGCTTGACGCCGCGGACTTCGTCTGCCGGGCAGTCGGGAAAATTGACGTTAACCAGCGTATTCATCGGGAAGGAAAATTTTGTCAGCCGTTCAAGCAGCGGCCGGATAAAATGTCGGGATGCGTCCCAGTCTTGACGGGCGTTTTTCCCCATATGCTGTGAAAAGGCAATGGCAGGTACGCCGCGGATGATGCCTTCCATAGCCGCGCCGATTGTGCCCGAGTAGGTAACGTCTTCGGCAAGATTGCGCCCGAAGTTGACGCCGGACAGCAGCAAGTCGGGATGTTTGTCGCGAAAAAGAAAACGCAGAGCCATATAGACGCAGTCGCCCGGCGTGCCGTCGATGACAAAATGCCAGTCGTCGATTTTTTTTATCTGTCTGACTTCTTCTGCGGAAGCGCAGTCACGCGGCAGCAGCATTGACGACACATGTGCATGCCCGGAACTGCTTTTTTGTCGGTCCGGCGCGGCTACCCAGACGTCGCCGCAGATTTTGCGGGTTTCCTCTTCCAGAATTTTTATGCCTTCGGCATCAATGCCGTCGTCGTTGCATATGAGAATCCGGGCATTTTTCAGGTCTGATATCGGCTTAAAAAACATGAGCGCTCCTTTGGTTGCAATAATTCATAATATGAAACAGAAATCGCCACTATTCAATGGTTTTAATTGAAATTTGCGCTTTAACGATTATCTGGACTCTGAAAACGCAATTTCAGGGAGGAAGACAATGAAGAAAGTTTCTTTTGCTTTGGTGCTGGTAATGTTTCTGTTTGCCTGTGCCACGTCGGAAAAATACGACCGGAAGCTGGCCGGCTGGGTCGGCAAGACCGAAAGTTCGCTGGTCGCCAAATGGGGCCGCCCGAGCGCAACCCGCATTCTGGACAACGGCGACAAGATTATAACCTATACCAAGGCCAATAACGTCTATGTGCCGTCTGAATACTACATTTACAACACGACCGGCGCCCAGCCGAGCGATACCGTGCTCTATTCGCCGTTTATGGACAACTATGACTTTGGCCCCTACAGCCAGACTTTCGGCTATCAGGTCGAGGAAATCTGCCAGACCGCATTCCTGATTCAGGACGGTATCATCACCGGCTGGAAGTGGCGCGGCAACGATTGCGTCGCCCGCTGATTTCTGCCGAAACGCAGTCAGTCCCGGGAGTCTGTTTCCGGGACTTTTTCTTACGTTAAAACATCGTTAAAACCGGAACAAAAATAAAAATTAAAGATTAAGCCGAATCCGCTTTTTGTAACCAATTGTTAACTTAAATATGGTGCAATCTCTTATGTCCGGAAAACCGGCAGAGTCTTGCTTAAATACGTGTGGGAAAGAAAATGGGATTATTTTTAGATTTGCCGAATAAAAGTGCATAGAAATATGCAACAGTTATAACAAGCAACGCGGTAAAACAGTATAGTCCATCGTTTTTGATGAACTTGTAAAAAAATAATTTATATTTGCAAACGGTTGTAAAAGCATAAAAAGGCCTAAGGCTTAGTTATAAAAAGCCTATAAGATAGAGCTTTAAGCCCGCGGCAACGGGCTTAAATAAAATATATTTAAATATTGCCTGCTAAAGCATCATTTAAATCAGAAACCTCACGCTTTAAAGCCTCATACTCTTGCTGCTTTTGCAAAATTGAAGCCCCATCTTTAGTTTTGCGCATAGAATCAATCTGCTCCTGAGTCTGCGCAAATTTCTGCTTTAATGATGAATTTAAAGCTTGTTTTTCTTCTAAACGGCTTTGCATAGCCGAAAGCTCATTTTCAAGGCTGTCTAAAAGTTCAGCCTTTTTTTCATAGTCCCCGCGAACTGCAGCACTTTCATCCATAAGGAGCTCGCTTTGCGCTAACAACCTCTGCTGTTCCTCTCTAAGAGCTTTTATATCTGCTTTTTTGTTCTCGATGCGCTGTTCATAAGATCCTGAAAATACGCATCCCATCTTATCTAAGAGACTAGGATCACTTATAGAGGGATCGCACTCCTCAGGAGTCATAGTACAGGCACTTAAAGAAAAGCTTAAAAGTACAACAGACAATAATTTAACTTGCATATCTTCTAACCTTGAGCTAAACGATTACGTTGAGATGTATATGTTTCAGAGAGCGCATATAGGCTATCACGCTCTGCTTTCAGAGCTGCAATATTATCCTCAAGCTTATGAAGCTTATTTAGCTCGCTTTCTGAAAGATTTTCTTTTTCATACTTATTTTTTGCATAATCATAGGAATCAATTTTTTTATCTAAAATCTGTAATTTCTCTTTTATGTAAGCAATATTAGCGTCAATCTCTTTGATTTTCTTATCCAAAGCACTTTTTGAGCTCTTTTTATCCTGATACTGAGCCTCTAAATCAGATATGGCTTTTTTATCCCGCTCAATTAAATTCTCAGTAGCTTTTTTAACATCAGCAACAGCCGCGATATCCTCTTTAACTAAATCTGATGTAGCATCTAATTGCTGTTCGGCATTAGCATAATTAGCTCTAACATTATCAAATATGTAATTTGCAGACATACCGATTATGCAGCCGCCAGCTCCGGCTATGGCAGAGCAGGCAAGCTTATTATCTACATCGGAAACCAGACAAGCTAAAACGCCGATTCCTGCCCCCATAGCACAAGAGGTAAAGCCAGATTCCGAGAAAAAATGAGCGCCGCTTTTTTTTAAGTCCGGATCTACATAATCAGTATTTTGAGTTGCACAGCCTGTCAGCAGTATCACAGTTAAAAATGCTGCCATAATATTTTTCTTATACATATTCTTCCCCAATTTATTGGCGTAACTCAATATTGAATCTATCTTCGTGCTTAGTTCCTTGTGAATAAATAGCCTCACAAGAGCTGTCATTATTATTTCCGGCTTTACATTTAATCTTAGGCATCAAATATGTGCTTTTATCGCTGCAAACTGCTGTAGACTCATTGCTAATCTGCAAATAACCGTCAACAATCTTTCCTTCTACATCAGAATAGCACTTAACTCCGTTTTGCTCTTCAATTACAGCCTTGCCCTTGCCATTTTTATCAAAACTATACTGCAAATTAACTGGTTTGTTAGTGCTTGAGTTAACAATTGATGACTTAACTCTCCAGGTCCCGGCTAAATTATTAACCGATCCCTTGGCAATATCGCTTTCAGATAAATTTAACGGTTTTGTATTAGCAAAAGGATCTACTTTAGCTACAGAGCTAGCTTCAGATAAAAGCGGCGGCTTAACATTTCCATTAGGATTTAAAGGCTCATCGGCATCATTTTTATTACCGTCTATAGCCGAATCCATGCCTGCATCTTTAACACTATCAGATACAGTACCATCTGCAACAGCCGCCTCATCAGCATCTTCAGTATTATTTAACGCTTGTTCATCAATGGCATTCTTATCAGAATCTTTAGCTTTGTCAGAGGCTATTTCAGATCTGTTATCACTTAAAGCATCTTTAGCCAAAACATCTGCATCAGACGCGCTCTCAGAGATCGCCGCATCATCAACATGCAGCAAATTTTCTTCAGCTAATTTCTCTACGATCTTATTGTCAACCGTATAAACATTGCCTGAATTATCCCTGATGATATAAGTTCCATCCGGATTTTTTTCAATTTCAAGACTTTTAAGATCTATTTTAGGCAGCAATTCTTCTAAGCTTGCAGCTGAAGGCGGCAAATTCTCTCTTTTTTCAGAGACACTTTGCTCATAAGGAGGAACTGCTAATCCCCCTAAATTTATCCCCTGTGGAAATAAATAGCGCCATAATAACCACAAAAGCAATAGCAGCAGCAGTAATAAAAGAGGGATCAGCAAACACCACAGGTGCTGTTTAAAAAAACTCGGCGACGCAGCTGCAGCTGCAGCAGGCGAACCTGCAGCCTGAGAACCGCTCGATGCTTTAGAATTAACTTCACGCTGAAGTCCTGCAAACGGCGCCCCCTTTACAGATAAACGATTTTTAGTAAATCCCCAAAAGGTGATTACTGGCTGGCCGTCAACAATAAACAAGCAATCATTATCAGGAAAATGCAGTGCCGGCAGCACTTCGCCTTCTTTAGTACCATTTATAAAATGCTCAAAAAGCTTATCATTGCTAGTTAAAGCCATAGCTTTTAAATCTAAGCCATAATTTAGAAGCTTTTTTGCCATAGCCTCAAGCTTTTCTAAAGCCTGTTTTTTTTCCTCAAGCGTAGCACTTGACCAGCGGATAATTTCATAATCCCGCCCTTCTGCACTGTCAAATGGAATAAACCAATCCAAATATTCTCCGCCCTGTGAAGCTTTAGGCACAGCTAAAAAGCAAGTAATCTCTCGGCCAAGCTGACTTTCTCCCTCTAAGGCATTACGAAAGGCTTCAGCCGATTTCCATACTAAAACTCCATCTTGTCCTATAGGAGCATATTTATTCATAGGTCCGCTATTTAAAATTGTTGATCGCATGAACTTACTCCTTACATACCTTTTGCACGCTTGCTCCTGCGGCCTTTAACTGAGAAACAATCTGCGATGCATTTTTAGGACTATAGACTTTGCCTCCTGTATATTTAGCAATACAGGCAGCTTGAGATGCATTTTTGCCAATTAAAATAGTATGAATTTTAAGCTTAGGTTGGCTTGCATGAATATTTTTTGCAATAGTACAAACATTCATATTACTAGTAAAGGGGCAGGTATCTTCACCGTCGGAAATTAATACCCCCACAGCTTCAGCTTTAACTCCGTCAACTAAGGAGGAAATAGTATTCAGGCCATGCACAAGAGGAGTCTTGCCGTCATAACGATACGGATTGATATTTCTGATTGCTCCAATTAATGCAGAGCGCTTGCTGCCTGAAAAAAATCCATGATTTTTTGCCATCGGACAGCCATTAATCTCCACAAGTCCGATACTAATATTCTTATCTGTACTTTGAACTAAGGCTTCAGAAGCTCGGATTGCCGCCGAAAGACGGCTTTCGCCTCCGCCGACATCTCGCTGAAGCATCGATTCTGAACCATCAAAAGCAATGACCATCTGCGGCATTTTGCCTTCCTTACGCAGGATCTCACATTTAGGCAAAGCCTTTTGCGTACTGCTTTCCTGATTATTAGCCTGCTTTTGCTGCTTTAAAATAGCCTCTTGCCGTTCTTTTTCAAGCCTTAATTTTTCCTGTTTCTCCAAAATAGCCTTTTTCTCCTGCTCCGCCTTGAGCTTCTGCTCCTCCAATAACTTTTGCTGTTCCTCTAAAAGCTTCTGCTTTTCTTCTAAGGCTTTATTTTTCGCTAAAGCTTCATCTCGCTCTTTTTGAGCTAAATCCAATTCCTCCTGCATGCGATCATTTTTTAAAGCCAGATCTCTTGCCTCTAAATGCGCAAGCAATTTATCAATATCATGCTGAATTCTTTGATGCTGCTCAATTGCACTTTTATTTCCTAAAAGAGCATCTATTCTCTCCATAAAAGTGCCTTCATAAGGCCATGGCCTTAATAAAAAATACCAGGCAAAAAATAATAGAGCTAATAAAAAGATTAAGCTTAAAATACATAGAAGATGTCTTTGATAAAAGGGAACGGCTTTAGGCTTTATTTGCTGTTGTTCATAATTTTTAAATAAACTTGTTTCTAAGCCTTTATCTATAATTGGCAGGAATACCGGCAATTTGCCTGATACAAGCATAAATTTAGGACTTAGGGTTAAAAGCTTAAAAAAATCCTGTCTGCTCTCCTCTAATGTATAATCCTGCAGACTTGAGGAGCTATTTAAAAAATCACACAGGATCTTTTTACGCTGTTCATATATACCTAATGCTTGGTGATGCTGCTCTTTAGCCTTAGCTAAATCGATCTCCTCAACTTGACCTTGCAAAGTGGTATAGAAGCTAACATAGTCGTCATCAATTACTGTCTCAGGCAATGAAAGCAACAGCTCCTGCGGAAAATTTAAAGCCAATTCCTGACGCCATTTAGGCAGCAATAAACAAACTTTTTCTGAAATTACTCCTAAAGATGCTCTCGAAACCCGGCATAACCTGATCATACCCACACCTCGTTATTTGCCATCTTTAGCGATGCTGTAACATTTATCAGTCCATAACTTGTGGATCGCCTTACGATCTTTATTTAACTTAGGATAAGATGCGATTGCCTCAAAATAACGATCGATAAATGCATCTAATCCCGCATTATTTTGTCCTTGAGACTTCTTAGCCTCAGATACTAGCTCCTTAAGCAAGGATAAGCTGTAAGTATCAGACGCAATAGACATCGTATCCCCATAATAGGTTAAAAGGCCATTTAAAACCTCAAGCTCAGTCTGCAACGTCTGGATGTTGCGCTCTTTTTGCTCGCAGCTTTTCTGATCGTGTGCACATTTACGCTCAGAAATTTTTAACAAGGATTTACGCAGATCGATATCAATGCTTTGAGCAGCTATTGAACGGCATAAGAATCCACCCAGACGCAGATTAGCCGTAGCGGCCTGAGTTCTCTCTTCAGAAATTTTAGCATTAACCTCGCTCACCTGAGACCTCAGCGCCGCTAACTGCAAAGACAGCTGCTCATTGAGCTTTTTAATATCTGCCCCCTCTTGAGCTTCTGCCTGAGCTTTTTCTAACTTTTCCTTAAGCTCATCGATCATTTCGATAGTATTAGCCTTATCCTCAGACTCCTTTCCACCATCAGCTCCTAAAGCTTCAATCTGAGCATTTAAAGACTTAACGCTCTGTCCGTCAGAAGCAACTGATAAAGCTAAGACTAATCTTCCGCCTAAATCAGCACTGCGATTTTCCTTGCCGTTGATATAAAAAGGTCTTTCAGCACGCGTAGCATTTGATAAAGCAGCCGCCGGAGATTTAAAGCTGCCTCCTCGTATGCTCATTGCTCCGCTCTGTCCTAAAAGTCGGTTAGTTCTTACCGCTTTAAAAGGTTCTTGACACATCTCAAAAGCATTGCCTAGCATGTCATACAATCCTAAAGGATTAGGCTTTTTTAAAGCAGGCAGCTGCAGCCTGCCATTTGAAGAGGAAGGGCCTTGAAACCAGGCATATGCTCCTAAATCATCTCCGGATAAAGGCGGAAGATTTTCATTAAATTCGCTTTTTGAAACATTTAAGCCGCCTCGAGCGGCAAACTCCCATTCCTCATCTGTAGGAAGTCTTGCATAGGCCTTCTCTTTGCCGTTTTTGGGACTATCAGGGGCTTTTTGCAGATATAAGGAATAATTTCTGCAGGCTTCATTTAAATCAAACCAAGAAACATTGACTGCCGGCAATGAAGATTTACGATTTACGCTTGGACATTTCTGAGGATTTTTTAAAGCCTGATACTGAAAATCCAAAAGCTCATATTTGGAGATCAAATAGTAATAACCGCCATCATCCTTAAAGCCTCCCTGTACAAATTCCCGATGAGGATTTTGCGCTAAGGGACTGCGATTGTCTAAAGAGCCTGCCTGAAAGGCAGCATCTACACTTTTGTCTTGATGGCTTGAGGTATATACCTTGCGAAAGACCATCTTAAAGTCACAAGGCATGGAAACTACTACATCATCAGGCAAAGGCTTAGGATTTGAAAAATCAGCCGCAAGGGCTTGATGAAAAAACAGCAGACCTATTGCGCCTGCAGCAACCTTCAGCATATCAATCCTCTCTTAAGGTAGAAGCTATCTCTGTCTTTAAAATTTTAAAACGTACGCTTAAAAATGAAATGGCAAGAACTAACAGGGCAGTTAATACAAAAGCTGCTAAAAGATGTACAAGTCTTAAAGTGCTAACCGACTCCCCGGGCTCTAAATTTACGGAAAAATAAAAATTAAAAATACTCATGCCGGCATAAAAAAGCACGAGAGCGAATAAGAAAGCCCCTAAAGCTAAAATCAAGTTCTGCATGCAGACAAAAAGGATGATCTTCAAACTGTTAAATCCCATCAAACGCAATAAAGCCAAGCTTTTATGCTGCCTGCTTATATTTGAAAAAATTAATCCTGCAAGAGTAACAGCTCCGCCTGTGATGGTAACAGCAGCAATAATGCCAAAGATAATATTTAATACACGGGCTATAGCTTTAACATTTTCAATAGCAGCGCTTTCATCGCGAATATTAAAGTGCTCTCGCAATTTAGATGCAAGAGGAATTACGTCATCTAAGCTTTTAGCATAAATACGCGCCCTAGCAAAACTCTTGCGATTGTAATTTAAATTACTCCCGTCAGAAAAATATCGCGGCTCATAACCATCACGATAATCCTCCATCGCCAAAATCACCTCTAAAGGCAAATATATAAGAGGTCTTGAACTTACAGCCTGAGAAAGAATTCCCGATACTTTAAAACTCTCAGTACTGCTTTGGCGCTGATTATTTATAACTCTTGAAATAGCGACTTTTATTTCATCCCCCACCTTAAGCTTTAAATCTAAAGCTAAAGCCCTGGTAATAAAAGCCTCATGTGCACCTAAAATATGATTTATACGGCTGAAGCTTACTAAAGGATCTCCCTCTTTTGTTGGTACAGCTTCAATATTAGCTTTAAATTTATGCGCAGATTTTATATCGCAAGTAAGACTTAACGCGCGAGTAAGCTCTATAATGAAGCCCACATGCGGGTCTTTCTGCATGTCTTTAAAAAAGCTTTCTTCAAGGACATAGCCTGAAAGCATCTTAATCTCAAGATTATTAGGATTGTTTTCTAAATCATGCTCAGCCTTGGTAATAATGCCATAGCGTAAAGAAAATAAGAGCAATAAAGGAGCAATGATTGCTGTCATAGCCATCATAATGCTCAAGCTCATAAGCCTATCAAAACACAGTGATTTTAAAGATAAAGAGTAGATCACAAGTCCTCCTGCATTTTAAAGAGGCTTAAGCTTTCTAAACTCTCCTTAAGACTATAAGCGCAGTTCTGCAAATGATATTTAGAAACTAAATGCACATCATGCGTTACAAGAACAATAGCAATTTCTAAAGATTTTGCACATTCGACCATGGTCTCAAAAATTTTTTCGGCATTAGCAGGATCTAATGCTGAAGTAGGCTCATCAATTAATACTATTTGAGGATGATGCGCTAAAGCACGAAAAAATACGGCTCTTTGCCGCTGCCCTATCGATAAAGACTGAGCTTTATGCTTTAAAAGCTTATCGAGCTTAAAGCGCTCAAGCAAGGGCATAAGTGCCTCTAAAGATGCTAAGGTGCGCTTTAAATTAAAATCAGGATGAGCAAGCTTTATCTGTAGTTTTAAATTATCCTCAAAGCTTAAATAAGGCAGCAATCCTCCTGACTGAGGCATATAGCCTATCTTCAAAGCCCTAAGGCTGGCCTTTGCATCAGCATCAAGACTGCTTACATCTAAATTATCTAAGCTAAATTTTTCTGCATTAAAACCATCTCTTAACAAACCTAAACATTCAAGCAAGGTAGATTTGCCCGATCCCGAAACTCCAGTCAAAGCACAAATTTGAGATTTTTGAAGCTCTAAAGCTTCAAGCTTAATCTGGAAATTTCTGTCACCTTTATAGGTATAGCTTAGGTTTTTAATTTCTAAAAGCTTACTCATAAAATTAAGGCAGCATGTCAAAAGGAATTGGATATACAGCCTCAGAAGCATCGGCCTTAGGATTAAGCTTTAGCCAGCGCGAGCTGTCATCATTAGCCTTCTGATAATAATTAATCTTGTTTTCTAAATCAGCAATGGTCTGATTTTGCTCGTCAGCCCCCATACTGCTCCAGGTCTGTTCATCTAAATCAGATATCAGGCTCTTATAGGGCAGTCCTTCCAGATATTCATCTAAAAGACCTAATTCAGATAATTTTAGAGTTGAGCTTTGCGAGATTTTATTAGGATCGCGCCCTAAGCTTACAGCAATAGAACGCAATTGCGAAAACATGACGTCAGGCTCAACCATACCTGTATTTGCAGATTCTAAAATTTCTGAAGTTATCTGCTTTAAATTGCTAAGCTGCAGCTTAGTCAATAATGTTACTGGAGTTGCAGTAATCTTTGTGTGAGAAAAGAGATCGCGATCGCTAAGCCAGCCTGAGAAGAAAGGCGGCACTTGCGTGTTTTCTTTAGAGCCTAAATAAGCCAACTGCATAGCTTTACCTAATAGAGCCGTATCCTGCAGCATTTCATTATCTTGCGCGCTTAAAGCAGATCCTGCCGTCATATTGCCTAAGCTCGCGTCAATAACCTGCTGCGTTAAAGTTACAGCCAATTCATCAACTTTTTTACCGAATGCATTAACGTCTTCTGCCGCTACAGGATAATACAGAGATTTATTTATAATCTTGTTATATGTTAAATCCTCATATTGCAATTTGGCTTTCTCATGATTTTGATTGCGCTTACCTGAAGCTGTCAGCAAATGCAATGCATAAATAGCAGCTCCATGATGCTCAGCCTCTGCGCGCAGCTCTTTTGCATCAAGTCCGGTTGAGGAGTGCTCATTATTGCCGTCAATAGCTCCGGCATCTGTAATCAATATAATATAGCGCCCGCCGTAATCCTGCCAATTAACCTTATCTAAAGCCTCATTAATTCCGCTGTAAGCATCCTCATCAAAAAGCGAGCTTGAAACTGAAGCCTGCTTTAAATTCTTAAGCTTATTTAAAAAGGTTTTTCTATCCGTAGCCTCGCCGGGAGCAACAAACATTTTTGAAGTGTATTCTAAGGCTGGCACAGCTTTAATATCAGATCTAAAGGAAACAATGCCAAAATGCACGCTGTCTTGAAGATTGCGCTTTTCAATTTCCTTATAAATATTTCCAACCGCCTCTCTGGTCCTATCAATATACGGCTGCATAGAGATCGAAGAATCTATTACAAAGACAACGGCTGCTTTAAAAGCCTTCAAGGAAGCACTTTTAGCTGCATTCTGCTTAGGCTTAGCGCTTACCGAACCAATATGCAGGAGACGAGTATAATTGCCATCATAAAACATTGTCTCTTCAGCATCTAAAATCGGCAAAAGATAAAAATTCTTCTTCCAATCCACATACTTTTCAGGCTCAATGCTGATGATTCCGCTGGCAGGCTCCCCTTTTTCAGCCTTGCTTAAGAGCTCCTTAAGCGTACGCTCATTCTTAGGATCCTCATTTTCCACAAAATTTTGTAAAGGCTCCTTATTTGCAAAAATCAAAGCACGCTCACGGGCAGCTGGATTTGTAAACATCAGAGCGCTTTGCATTTTCCAATCAATGGTGCACTTCTCACTGATAAAGCCTGCAATACTTCCCCTGGAGTCATTTCCAACTTTTACATAGCCATTTTCCCGCCCATAAACATAAAATTGCGTAAAAGGAGGAATATTTTCCGCACTTTTTGCTGTCATGCTGGATTTTAAAGGACAAGTCTGCGTAGTTAAAACCCGCTGATATAAGGTTTCTTTGCCCTCCATCTTCAAAGGCTCTTGAGCATAAGCATTCATAGCGGCAAAGATCGTAAGTGCTAAGATTAAATTTTTTTTAATCATTTTAATTTCTCCATAGCCGAAAGAGCCTCTGCATTATCACCCTGCTCTAAAACCTTTTGGTACCAATATTTAGCAATTTCAGCATCTTTACTTATACAGGTATTTTCTTCCTGAACGTTAGGATCTGCATATTTTGCAAACTGTAAAGCTAATTTGGCATTACCATTACGAGCTAAATTTGACAGCAGGCGCTTTGCTAAGTCACATCTTTTCGCAGCTAAAGCATCATAAGCTAAATTCTCCAAAGCATCAGGTGTCGGTGAACTCTTAAAGCAATTTTTTAACAACAGCGCATCATTACTCTCGCTTAATGAACAAGGACTGCTTTGCAATGCTTCATTCACACTGCCGCTAACCTGACTTGCCGGATCTGCACTATCTGCATCTTCTTCATGATCAGATGATGCCGCTGCCGAGCTCTGCGCTGGCATATTTTGAGTTTCAGGCAAGCTTGCAGCGCCGTTTCTAAAAAACAGAAAATAAATTATAAAAAAGATTAACGCTGCAAATAAAATGCCTCCTGCAATCAGCAAAATTCTTTTCAGATTTGAGCTGTCAGAAATTTTCTGAGGTTCTGCCTTAGCCTCATTAATGTTCACTGCTGTCCTTATCTCTTCATGCTTCTCATCTGCAAAAGCTTTATTTTCTTTTGCTTTACGTGATGCCCATGAAGCTTGCAGCTCATCGCCCTCAACCTGTACACGCCAGCTGCAATTACAGTTTTTAATCGTGATAATAAAGCCCAGGCGCTGATGCTGCGCTAGGATATCAGTTATCTCATCATCAAGCGTTATATAAAGATTACCGTCATAAACGCCGTCTTGATTTTGTGCTGAGATAAAATCTGCAGGTATATTGACATAACCTCCTTGCGGCCAAGAAGGCAAATCCAAGGGCTCTTTAGTACCATTAAATTGTTTAATCAAGATCAAAAAATTATTAAAGGTACTAGGATCCAGCTGCAAGCTGCCATTATCTAAGCAAATTAAAGACTTACCTGGAGCAAGCTTTATAATTGATCCTTCTAAGATTTCCTGTCCCATTTTTATTCCTTGCCTTAAGCCTCAACAGCACTTTGATAAACCTCTAAAATTTCCAGCAGCTGCTGATTTTCAGAATCTGTCAGTCCGTACTGATTGGCGGCAGCTAAATTAGCGTTGCAGATTAGCTCTCGCAAAACATAAAAATAATCATGCTGATATCGCTCAGCAATATTTAAATGCTCTTGAGTAAGATGCGGCAAATTACCGTCTACTTCAAAAACTTCCGTAAAAAGCTGCCGCTGACCTTCATAAATGGAAGCCTGACTAAATGCATCAGAACGCAGGTAAGTGCCGAAATCAGAGAGGATCTTCAAGGCCTTACGGCCTTGAATTGCTGCAAGCTCTTCAATTGTCAAGCCTTTGGATTCATCTTCATTTAAAGATTTAATTAAATACTCTCGTACCTTCAAAGCTTCTAAGGCTTTATTAAGCTCGCCTACATAAGCGCACATTAAATTATGGAAATTCTTCTTAAGCAAAGACTTGTCGCTTATAAATAACTTATGCTCTTTATCATAAAAGAAGCTATACAGATCTTCGGCATTTTGCACCGCAGAAATTGCTTTTAGCTCCTTATCGGTAAAGCTTAAAGACAAAATTCCGAATAGCTGCTCAAATCCTGCGCCTTCGCACATATCCTCTAGCTGTTCTTTATACATCCTGATGACTTCAGTGGCAAAACGCTCTGCATTTGAAACGCTCTGAGAATAATTTTGCGCATAATTTTCTATTACAGCACGCTCATCTAATTCCTGCAGAGCATGTAAATCAGCAAAAAAATGTGCAAATTTATCACACTGACGCAAGCTTCTGATGATATAGTCAGCCTGATTTTTTGAAGCTAAAGCAGCTTTATGAGCATCTAAGGAGGCATACCTATTCAAGATATTAGTAATATCTTCAACTCTGTGCTGTATATTTTTGACAAAATGCTCCTTAATATCTTTAAAATTGCGGTAATTTTCCATAAGGAAACTATTTATATACAAAGCCCCGCCGTCGTTAGGAGTAAAAACAGCCTCTAAAGTCTTAAGATTTGCTTCCGCACCGCCATAAACTAAATCATTAAAGCGAGGCTCGCCGGCAATATGATTACAAAAATCCTTAATCTTTCCCTGCATAGAATCTAAGACTTTAGTTTCCACTCCATTCTGCATGGCAAAAATCTTAGAGCTGTTAGGCAGATTAGGCCGACGCACAAAGAAAAACTGCCGCAAAGGCTGCGGCCCTAAGACAGGATCAATATTCCAGGCATTAAGCCATTCGCAGCCATTGATGCGCTCAACTGCAGTAGCAAGAACGCCAATATCTCCTTCAACTTTAGCTTGAGCTTCTATATTCTTAGTAAAGGCTTCATCAAAACGCGTTAAAACTCCTACTAAAGGATTTTTGCCAAATTGCGTACGCTCCTGAGCATTTTTGCCAATATTGGTATAAATCCAATTCGTAATGATCGGCGTTAAGGATGAAACTTCGCTTTGAGCAGCCGAATTTAAGCAAAACAGCATCAAATCAATTTCATGACGACTGTTATAACGTTCAAAGAGATAAGCTACCTTGCCGCGGCGCAGTAATTGTCCTCCGCCTTCGACAAGATAGCGAGGCATTACGGAATCCTTAATTTCAGCCTCTTTTGATTTAAAATCATTGTAAGTATATGGCTGACGCGAACGCGCCCCCGGAAAATCTAAGACATCAAAATCCTCAAGCGGAGTTTTGCCGTACAGGGGGAATAAAACCTCTAAAACAGCCGCTGCAAACAGCGGAACCTTTACGTTTGCCAGATCTGCTCCATCTTTATCTAAGGCAACCGTTACTGTACGCATATTTTCATCAAAGATTTTATCTAAGCAGGTAACTGAGTTTATATTGTCGCTATATTGAATATAATCGCCATCTTTAATAGCAAAATAGACATCACTCTTAGCATAAACTAGCGACGCGCCCTTAAGCTTTGAAAGCTCGTCTGCTATTTTCTCAAAAGCCTTAGTTAAAACCTGAAGCTTGCCCCATAAAATCGAATAAAGCTGCGCCCTCCCTGCTAAAGGCAGCTTAACTGCCAGCTCAAAGAAATTCTGCCAAAAAGGCCCATCTATGCTAAAAGTAGCCAAAGGAGCGCATGCTACTCCTCTTACATAATCATAGAGCCTGACTAAATCGTTAAATTTTACGGCGTGATTTTCATTTAAAGGAAAAGCTCTGCAGCTTGAAAAATGCTGCTCTAAAGACTCAGGCTTAAACATATCATTGATAATCTGAGTCAGCGGACCTTCAAAATTAAAATCTTTATAAAAAGAATTAATCAAGATCATAACGATCTCAATTTCACTTAATACTCTAATTTCAATAGGAAAGTCTTTAATACCGCTCTGGGGACGATGAGTGAAGCGCGTAACTATTCCGGTAGCCTCTTTATCTCCGCCGCGAGGATTTACGTGTGACAAGAAATCAACCGCAAGCTCTCCCCATTTAGTCTGCATACAGCCATTCTGAGCGGCAATATTTGATACAAGATAGCTCTTGCCCGCCTGCGATGCGCCAAAAACGCCAATAGTAGTACGTGCAGGCAAAACCTCATAAGCAGCTTGTGACTCATTTTGCAGACGCGCTAAATCGTAACTTAAATGCGCGCACTTTAAAGCTATCGGGCTTTGTTTTTTCTTAAGATCCAAAAGCCAATCAATTGCTTTTTTTGAACTTTCTGAAACCCTATGAAAAATTTCGTTTCTCATATAAAAATCCTTTTAGGTTCTGTCGATCAGAAGTCCTGAATTAATCCAATACTCGCCATCTTCACTAATAGTTTTCAGCTTCAGATTTACTAAAGCTTTCCAGTTTTTCTTATGCTCTAAATCTTTTACGTCTTTAAGGCCGAAAGTAATGATAGAAGGCAGATTCTTATTTCCAAGCTCTTCTTTTAAAAACTCCAAAGATGCTGCTACCGGATCGTTTTGAGCCTTAACCACACCTAATGAAAGATTTATGGCAAAGGTTGCATGCACTCTAGAGCTTACTAATCTGGCTAATTCCTGCAGTCTGTTGCTGAATTCTTCCTTTACTACTTTAAAATTTTCCTGACGAGCTGCTAATAGGGTTTGTCTATACTCATTTTCATATCGCTTCAACAGCTCTTTTTTCTTCTCAGACAAAGGCACATTTACGCAGTCATCGTAAATGCTGCTCAAGCGATTTTTATCTACATGCTCAAGCGGATCCTGTTTTTTTGCAAAAAGCTTGCTGAAGAAGCCTTTTTCAGGCTGCTGCGACTCTTGTATTAAGCCGGCTTTAGCCTGCTCGTATTTCTTCTCGCAATCTGCCTTAAAGTTTAAATACTCGCTTGAAGCTTCAAGATTAGCGCATTTTTCTTTAAAGGAAGCTACAGCCTGCCGGCACAGCTGCTGAGACTTGCCGTCATAAAGCGCCGCAATATAGTCTTCAATTTCAGTCAATCCTGAAGAGAAATCCGGATAAAGCCTCTGCGCATCTTTTACTATCTGCAAGTCCTCTACCTTAAGATACGGCTCAATGCAATAAAGCATGCTTGCCGGGTAGTTAGGATTATCAAACTGACGATATCCAAGCTTTATAGGTAAATTGGCATTAAAGGAATCGTCAGAGAAATCTTCATTGCTCTTTTTTACCCGTCTTAAGTCAATATCCTCAATCTCACTCTGCAAAGGCTCATAGCCGTCCTTATTTCCCTCAGCAGCTGAAGTTGCCATATAAATCAAATTTTCATTATCAAGCATATTCTTGCTGTTTAAAGGACCTACATAACGAATTGGGCTTGGCAATCTGCCGATCTCTGGATTAAAGCGGAAATTCATCAAGGTAGAGCGGCCGTCGCGCTTTAAATAGCTTAAAAGAGCGCCTACAACGACCGTGCTCTTAGGATCCCCAATGCAATCGCCATCGTGAGTTAAAGGATACCAGGAACCGCATCGATATGAGCGCATAGTAATAATGCGATTTGGAGATAAAGGCAACATACCCAGAATTCTTGAACGAATGCCGGCTATAGAGGTCGGCCGTCCGGTCAGCAATAAGATATCGCAGCGGTAGACATTTACAATTGCACAAAGATTATCGATAAGCTTGCAGATATTTAACGCACCGCCTGTAACAAATTTACGATTTAAAGCAAAAAGATCGATATCTAAATTAAATTTCAAAATATCGAAATTCAGATCGCTCCTGCATCTGTTTATCTTTTTATTGATAAACTCCAGAACCTCTGCATCCGGCAGATTATATCTTTTAGCTTCTTTCTCTAATAAAGCCGCCTGCGGAACGTCTACCTGCTCTGTACCTAAGAGAAAATCCTCTATGCTGCCTTTAAGCCTTACTGAGGCTGTGCCTCTTGGCAGTCTCGAAAGAGCCTCTAAATGCGAAATAATGCGGTAGCCTACCTTCATGAAAAGCTGATGCACCAGTTGCCTGCGCATATTTTGAAAATTTACAGACTGATCGCTAATGCCTCGGCCGACGATATCATAAAGAACAGAATCAACGCTCGTTCCGCTTTTACCTAGCTGCAAAGCAATAAAATCCTTCAAAGGATTTAAAATTTCAGTCTTGATAATGTCGTGAAGAACATCATCACCAGCAATTTTAAAGCCCTCGCGCAGAATCTCGCGCACACTCATATCAGAAGTCTGACTAGCACTATCCTTAGGGAAAGCATAATCTGAAATAATCAGATCTGTAGTGCCGCCGCCGATATCAATAGAGGCTATGCGCGCTGAAGCTAGCTCATGATCGCCTAAATAATCTTCACGCTTTAAAACTTCATTTAAACGTCCGTCAGCATCAGGTCTGCGGATAAAGTCTATAAAGCGCTTGCAATCTCCCTCAAAAGCTGTTTGGGTTTCATTATAAAGATAAACCACTTGAGATGCCTGTACTTCATCCCATTCTAAAATAATCTCCGGCGGCTTAGGATCCATCTGATCCTGCTTTTCAACAAATTTAAACTCTTCAGCAGGAGTCGGATCATAGCCTAAACTCTTCCATAAAATACCTACAGCCTGATAGGCACAGCTGCGAAAAATTTCGCGCTCGCTTTCAGGCATTGAGGGTGGCGTGGTAAGTACTATCGATTTTAGACGTCTGGGAATATCGCAGCTGCTGTGATGATTATTACGATGAACGAAGCTATTCATCTGCGCCATGGCCTGCAAGATGATCTCCATGAGCATAAAGGTCATCAGAGATTTACAGGAATAGTTTGCCAGCATATTACGGCTGCTCTTTGAAGCAAAGCGAGCATCGCCTGATGATGATATATACTCGCAGACTGACTTGTCATAAGCGTGTGTGCTTATGTTATCAAAAGAAAAGTATTCAATAGTTTTTTTATCACGCAATCTCCGGCCAGGCTTTTCATAAGGTATCTGATAGCTGTAGCGATTAAACTGCCATTCAAAATCAGAATTGCTGTCTGCACTTATCTGCCATAAATAGCGCTTAGGGGAATTTAATCCAGTGTGTCCCTCACTTCCAAGACAATGAGCGCTAAGTCTTACTGCCTCATGTCCGACACGCACTAATGAGGGCCATACAAAGGCATCTGTACGTCCTGATTTTGAAGAGCAATTGTCATAATCAAAATTAGCGCTTTGAAACTCTACACAGCTTGAAAAGGCATCCTTATACAAATTTTCAGCTGCATTTAAATCACGCAGCTGCAATACTTCAATATCAGAGAAAATATCTGAGCTTTGAGTTTGTGCATTTTCTTCAACTAAAGCTCCATAGGTGCGGCTATTGCCTACATCTAGGATCAAGCTTACATCTACAGGAGAGTTAATATTGTCTTTAGAAACCACTATCCTTATCGGGTTAGGCTTAACTATGCCGCCTAAGAAAGCCACCACATTCAGATAATGCTTTTCAAATTCACGTTTTTCTAAAGCGCGCTTAAATTCCTGATTATCACTGTAGCTTTCAATTACCAATTTGCCTAAATCGGAGAATACTGCTTCAGCCCAGCTGCTGACAAAGCTGATGCCGCTGTCATTAGGAATTAATAAATCAGAAGCCGCCTGCTGCCAGCATAAGGAAAAAATCCGGGAATTCTGAGCGTCTAAATGACTAGGCGCAAAATAATCAGTATCACTATTATTTTGAGTCTTAGTATCAAAGGCTAAGGTTATATGATAGCGATGACAGTTTTTCCCTGCCTGCTCGGAATTTTCAGGGGGCATTTTTACGATACGGCAGCGTGCCCAATT
This sequence comes from uncultured Succinatimonas sp., assembly GCA_905201175.1. Taxonomy (GTDB): domain Bacteria; phylum Pseudomonadota; class Gammaproteobacteria; order Enterobacterales; family Succinivibrionaceae; genus Succinivibrio. The sequence continues at coordinate 844 of CAJKNC010000017.1, read as the reverse complement.
TAAAGGCCCTACTACCGAACCATATTCCTGTCCATAATTGATATCCTCGCCGCCGGCATAATAAGGGATCGGGAACCATACTCCATTGTATAATTTTAGAGATTCTGCAGTTTCGATGCTGTCTCCGTTATCAAAAACCTCTCGCGGAGTATCCCCAGGAATCAAAGGATTAAAGAATAAATCGCCGTGATCAGGATCGGGAACTAAGCGAATGTAATGGGTACAGGAATCATTAGAGCTGCGGGTCTTAAAGTAGCCGCTCTTAAATCCTTCAATAGTACTATCACCATCTTTATTATCCCAATCAACAGTAACCTCGTAATCCAAAAACTGAATTCCGGAATTTTCTATTAAGGAAATCTTTATCTCATGATCGTCAATGCATTTAGCTTCCACTCTCATTCTCCTGACAATCCTTTATCCTATTTGTGTTCCTGAGCCTCAAGCTTAGAAGCAATTTTTTCTGCCTCAGTACAGCTGTCTTTGTTACCGTATACGCAGCCGCGCATATAATTCTCTAAAGCAAGCTTGTCATCAGCCTTAACGCCTAAGCCAGATTCATACATGCCAGCTAAATTTACACAAGCCTTAGAGCTATGAATGCCGCAGGCCTTTTTGAATAAATCAAAAGCCCTGCTTAAAGATTCCTTATCACTGCGCTCTAATAAAGCCTCGCCCTGCAAATTACAAGCCTCTAAATCTGAATTTTCACAGGCTTTATTTAAATAACGATCACGCTCTTCGCCTTGTAAATTTAAGGCTAAATTACGGCATCCTTCGCCGTATTTAAGCTTACAGCTTTTATTATAAAATTCTAAAGCGGCCTTTTTATCTGTACTCTCTT
>CAJKNC010000016.1 GCA_905201175.1 uncultured Succinatimonas sp. | reverse complement strand
ATATATTATTGATTTATATCATAATTATAAAAAATTATCAAAACATTAATAACAAATTAATGTTTTGTTTTAAGCGTATATCTCGCTACTTTTCAACAGATTTATAAGCTTTTCACTGACTTTCCCACAAAAGCTGAATTTTTATATTAATGACGAATAATAAAAAAATATGAAACGAACATTAAAAGGTTCGTTTGCAGGCACTATATGCTAAGATACGCACCACCAGTCAGTCGAGGTTTACTATGGCCAATGCAGTTGTGAAAAAATCCAGACTTTTAAGATCAGGAATGATCACCTCTTTTTTTACTCTTCTCTCGCGCATCTTAGGTATGTTCAGAGATATCGTCATCGCTTCAGTCTTAGGCGCAGGCATGAGTGCTGACATATTTTTCTTTGCCAACCGCATTCCGAATTTTTTCCGCCGCCTTTTTGCCGAAGGAGCCTTTGCACAGTCATTTGTGCCGATTATGAGCAAAGCTAAGGAACAGGGATCGCCGCAGGATTTAAGAAGCATGCTGGCTAATACCTGCGGAACCTTAGGAGTGTGTGTCTTAGGCGTCACTATTTTGGGCATGCTGGCATCTCCGATTTTAACTGCAATTTTCGGCTGGGGCTGGTTTCAAGCTCATTTAAACGGAGCACCCGACGGAGACAAATTTATTAAAGCCTCGGAACTTTTAAGAATTACCTTTCCCTATCTTTTCTTCATTACCCTGACTGCACTGACAAGCTCGATCCTGAATGTCTTTGGCCGCTTTGCCGTTCCGGCAATGACTCCCTGCATCCTCAACATAACCCTGATAGCTTTTGTGCTCTGCCTGACTCCCTATTTTGAGGATGCTAATGTCATCCTAGCTTACGGCATGGTTGCAGGCGGCATACTGCAGCTTTTATTTCAGATCCCGCTGATTATCAAGCTAAAGCTCCTGGTAATGCCTAAATGGGGCTGGTCTGATCCTAATGTCAAAAAAATCAGAACATTAATGCTGCCGGCTATATTAGGCGTCTCTGCAAGCCAGCTGAATCTCTTAGTCAATACCGTACTGGCTTCCTTTTTAGCTACAGGAGCCATCTCTTATCTCTATTATTCAGACAGACTTTTAGAATTCCCAATCGGCATCTTCGCGGTTGCTATTTCAACCGTAATCCTGCCGGCCTTATCTAAGGTAAATCAGGCAAACGATCCCTTGCGCTACCAAAAAACCTTAGATTGGGGCGTACGCTTAGTTTTACTCTTAGGCCTGCCCTCGATGTTCGGCATCATTGCTCTAAGAGAGCCGATGCTAAGAGTTATCTTCATGCGCGGAGCCTTTAATATTGAACATGTAAGCTTATCTGCAGCCTCGCTGATGGCCTCGGTTTCGGGACTAGCTGCCATTATGCTAGTCAGGGTGCTAGTACAAGGCTTTGCCGCCATTCAGGATACCAAAACCCCTGTACGCTGCTCCTTATGTGCAATTGCATCTAATATAATCTTCAATCTAATTTTCATAGTTCCCTTAGGCTATGTCGGCCTAGCACTTTCAACAGCTCTGGCAGCCTATATAAATGCCGGATTGCTGCTGTTCTTTTTATATAAAAGAAAAATCTATGCCTTAAGTGCTCAAAGCCTGCTTTTTATTCTTAAAGCTTCCCTAGCCTCTGTCATCATGGCAGCCGTACTTCGCTATCTGTCTTTTGATCTGCAAACCTGGGGGCAGATGAATACCCTTTCAGGAGCCTTATATTTAATGGCTTTTATAGGCTTAGGAGCAATAATCTTTGTGGGAATATGCCTGCTTACCGGGATAAAGCCGAGAACTCTAAAAATGTAAGCTACTGATATTTTTTGAAATATTTGTAAATAAGCGCACATTTATTTGCTTTTCCTAATGCATTTTTATAAGGCTTTACCTATATTTGAGGTATAGGAACACGCAAGGAGGCCTTATGAAACAATATAATCATATTTTGGTGGTAATTGAACCTAAACGTGACCACCAAACAGCTTTACAGCGTGCGCTAGAGCTATCTCGCTATAATCCTAAGGTTAAGATTACAGCTTTGCGTTTAGTGTACGATTTTTCCTACGATATCCATATTTTAAATAGACTCCGGGAAAAAGATACCCGTGAGGATATTTTAAAGACTCATCAAGAGCAGCTGCAGGGAATAATCAGTAAATACACTGAAAATCTGGATAATCAGCCGCAGGTTGATACTAAGGTATGCTTTGCTAAGGATATTGCTGAAGGCATTGTCAGCGAGATGAAAGAAGGCAATTATGATCTGGTTATCAAAGCAGCTAACCGTCATGGCGTCTTAGATGCTCTTATATTTACTCCTATAGATTGGTACTTATTGCGTCATGCCGACGTTCCGGTAATTATTGCAAAAGAGCACAAATGGGCAGATTCAGGCAGCATTGCTGTTGCCGTGGATTTTTCTAACCGCGCGCGCATGAACATTAATTTGACGCTTCTGCGTGAAGCTCAGCAGGTTTCAGCGATTACAGGAGATCCGATTCACCTAGTAAACAGCGCCCCTGTAGCCTTGCCTACCATCATGCTTGAAGTTCCTCATTATTCTCCCGAAATTTATGAAGAAAATATATTAACCGAGCATCGCAGCCGCCTTCAAGCCTTTGCAAATGCTCACGGCATTCCTCTTGAAAACTGCCATATTGCCGAAGGCATGCCTGATGACGTAATTCCGGATATTTGCCGTAAAATCAATGCTCGCGTAGTATTCATAGGCTCTGCAGGGCGTACTGGAGCTATGGCTGCCTTGATGGGCAATACCTGTGAGGAAATCGTGGATTATTTGGATGCTGACTTAGTCGTCATCAACAAGAAGGTCTTAACTAAGACTGAAAGCTAGCTATACACTGTTTCTCAGATAAATTTTAATGAGCTTAAAAAGCTGACATGCTGTCAGCTTTTTACTTTGCAGACTGCATATACAGGATTCCAGCTGAGCTGAATGCCGGCTTCATCCTTATAATTACGCTCATATGCCTCCATAAAGGCCAAAAGCCTGCCGCGAGTCCACATCTGTGAGGACAAGGCTGTGATTCCGGTTTTCTTAAAATGCCGCAGCATCGCGCTTACGCTTTTAAAATGAACGAGAATATTTTCCTCCTCAAGATTGCTTTCAAAGCCTAAAGCTCCCAGCATAGCTTCAAGCTCACTGACTTTAGGATAATTTAGACCCACCCCGCATAAGCTCTTAATCTCATGAAAATGCTCGAAGCCAAAAATAGCACAGGCTAAAACGCCGTCAGCGCTTAAGAACTTTTTTAATCTGTTTAAGCCCTGCTCTAAGTCAGAGAACCATTGAAAGCAGGCGCAGCTGCAGATTAAGTCATATTTTGCCGGAAAATTTAAGAGCTGCGCATCTCCTTCAATATAGTCAAATTCTGAAGAAAATCTGCTTTTGCAGATAGACAGCATCTGCGGGCTTAAATCATTTAAGGTTATATGCGCCTGAGGATAGGCTTTAACTAAGAGCTCAGAAAAGCTTCCGCTGCCGCAGCCTATCTCCAAAATATTTTGAAAATTTTTCCGCGGCAAAAGCTGATGCAATCGCTCTCCCATATGCTTTTGCACAAAAGCATTGTCATGATAGGTTTTCGAGGCTTTAGAAAAGCGCTGTAAAATCTTATTCAAATCAGCAAGACTCCCTAATTAGACAAAAGGCTTTTGAATAGATCCTGATCAAAATGCGCCCACGGCCCCTTAATTACCGAGGTCCTGCCATTATCAAAAGCCTTTCTCAGTATAAGCGGCGGGAAAATCTTATCTTTAGTGCCTATATAGGCCTCATCAAAAATAAAATCAAAGCTCTCGCTGTGAGCCTTGCGGAACTCATATAAAGCTAAAAGCTCATTTTTGCAGCTTGCAGCAGTTCTTTTAGGCAGATGCTTTAAATAATAATCACTTTTAGCTCCCAGCATATTTTTTATAAAAAGCTCTTTGTTCTGTTCATCCATGCTCATATAAGTCTGATACCACAGCTTGTCAGGCAAGCCCGCTGCTGACGGCGCAAATGCTATGCCATCAGGAGTGCCGTTTACGGCAATAAGCTTAGCTGCCTTTGATAAAAGCCGGCTGTTTCTTAAAATATAAGAACTTACCATCACGCCTATTGACCAGGAAATCAGCTCTATTTTTTCAAAATCGGCATACTCATCCTCATTAAAGCTCAGATCCTCATAGTCATACACCATCGCAACGCTAGTTTCTCCGCATAAAGGCACAAAAGGCTCAGGATCCTGACCGTATCCTGAAAAAAATAGCTTTAAAACTGAACCTTGCCTGCCGTTTAAAAAAAGCTGCTTCATTAAAACTTACACTCCTCAATTGCTGAGGCTAAGGCCTCCACCTCACTGTCGCTTAAGCCTGCAGTTAAAGAAATACGCAGACGCGCCTTGCCTAAGGGTACAGTAGGATGCCTGATAGGCAAGGCATAAAAACCGCGTTCCTTGAAGAACTCGCAGGCTTTCAGGGCCTTGTCGTTATCATAGGTCAAAAGAGCTAATATATGGCTCTCTGAAATATCCAAAAGACCTTTTCTGGCAAAAACCTCATGCAGATAAGCCTGCATATTCTGCAGACGCAGACGGCGATTTTTGAACTTGCCTAAATTTGCCAGCATAAAAGCTATATGCTCATAGCATATAGGAGCCATAGCTGTGGAAAATATCAGCGGTCTTACGGTATTTATAAAATAATCACAAGCGATCTGATTGCAAAGCAAAAAAGCTCCCTGCGAGCCTAAGCCCTTACCGCAGGTACATAATATAAAATCAATTTTAGCGCTTAGCTGCTGCTCGCTGCACAGTCCTAATAGATCGTCGCCTGCGACGCAAAAAGAATGAGCCTCATCAACATAAAGACTAAGCTTTGGATATCTGTCCTTAAGTGCCGCTAAGCGCCTTATATCGGCCTTATCGCCGTCCATGCTGAAAATGCCTTCAGTAGCGACAACAATATTGTCATAATCAGCATATACCTTGCAGATGAGCTTCTCTAAATGCTCATAGTCATTATGGGCATAACGCAGAAACTTTCCTGCCTTCTGCATGCCGTCGATAATAGAAGCATGAGCATATTTATCAGCAATGATTATAGTTTTAGGCAAATTTGCCAGAGCACTGATGGCCCCTGAATTAGCCGCAAAGCCGCTATTGAAGAATACGGCTTTTTTCTTAAATAAATCCTCGCAGATGCGCTGTGCCTTAGCATAGGATTCATGAGCTCCGGTTAAAAGCGGCGAGCCTGATGAAGAGAAGCGCAGGCTCTCCTGAGGCACGCTTGATAAAAAGCTTTTTACTAATTCTTTATCTGCAGCTAAGCCTAAATAATCATTTGAGGACAGATTTACATACTCCTTGCCGTCGGCAAAAATATGCGCGCCGCGCTGCTCTTTAGCAATAATTCTGCGAAAACTGGCTTTGCGCAGAGCTTCTTCCTCTAATGCCTGCATGCTTTCATAAATATTCATAAAGCTTATTTAGCCCCTAAAATCACAACCATAGCGTACATGTTTATAAAATCGACTGTTTTAACTAAAAATATTTGTGCTTAATATTATTAAAAATAATATAGCAGCTTAAAATTTAGCCGACAGAGACTGACTTTTTGTTAAATAAAAACCGTCTATTATAAAAATTGGCTAACTTTAAAGTTAAGTGCACGGTATAATATAGGCAGTTTTTACCAAAAAATTGAGCGTTATGAAAAGAATTTATAAAAATTTAAAGCATAAATCGGAAATGCAGTTATTTGAATCCGCTAATCTTCCAAGAGTGAATCAAATTATTCCTAACTGTGCCTGCGATCCTCAGTTACGCCAAATTATCAATATTATATATGTAGCCAAATCGAAGACTGATGATCTTCAAGAGGACAAGCCAGCAGCTTCTAATAGCTCTATCGTTTCAGCCTCTTAATAGAGGCTTAAATTTTTTAGGAGAATAAAAATGAATGCAGGTATTGCATCATTAGAGCCTAAACAAGTTTGGTCCGAATTTGCAAATATTTTACAGATTCCCAGACCCTCAGGGCATGAAGAAAAGCTCGCCGAGTATTTAATCAATTTTGCCCATGATCATAATTACGCCGCAGCCTTAGATGCAAGCGGCAATGTAATCATTAAAGCTGAGGCTACCTTAGGCCGCGAAAACAGCCCGAAGGTTATCCTGCAAGCCCATATGGATATGGTGCCGGTAGCTTTAGACAGCGTTAAGCATGATTTTTTAAAAGATCCTATCGACGCATATATCGATAATGACTTTGTGAAAGCTCATGGAACTACTTTAGGTGCTGATGATGGCATCGGCATTGCCACCATACTTGCAATTTTAGCCGATAAAGAGCTAAGTCACGGTCCTTTAACCGCAATCTTTACTGTTGAAGAAGAAACCACCATGAAAGGAGCCTTAGGCGTAAGCTGCGACGCTCTTCAAGGTGATTATTTAATTAATCTTGATTCTGAAGAAAACGGCCTGCTCTACATTGGCTGTGCCGGCTCCTGCGATGTCAATCTGAGCTTTAAGGCTGAAAGAATAAAAGTTGAAGACTGTGCCGGCATTAAATTAAATTTAAGCGGCTTTTTAGGCGGTCACAGCGGCTCAGATATTCATTTAGGCCGCGCTAATGCTATTTCTCTTTTAGCTTTAATATTAAATGAATTAAGCGGCAGCTTCGATTTCTTTATTTCCTCCTTTACAGGCGGCATTGTCAGAAATTCTATTCCATCTAAGGCATCTGTCTGCTTAAACTTGCCTAAAGAGCACCTTGCTGACTTCAAAGCAGCCTGTACTGAAGCTTTCAATAAGGCTATCTCTGCCTATGCGCGTCTTGAAAAAGAGGCCGAATTAAGCTTTGAAGAGCATGAAGTACAAGAATGCCTGAGCTATGCGCAAAGCCTTGAATTAGTAAGCCTGCTCTTAGCTTTGCCGCATGGAGTGGTCAGACTTTCTGATATCGATCCGAGCATCGTGGAAACCTCAGTTAACTTAGGAACAGTAAAAACTGCCGAACAAAGCATTGATATCTGCCTGATGCCCAGATCTTTAAAAGAAAGCGGTCTGGATGAAATCATCGCTAAAATTGAAGCCTGCGCGCAATTATTAGATAATGTTGAGATATCACATGAACATCGTCATGCCTGCTGGCTGTCATCTGACCATAATACGCTGATAGACAGCATGCAGAGCGCCTGTGAAAGCTTAGGCCTCAAGCGCATGAAGATAACTTTAATGCATGCCGGATTAGAAACTGCAACTTTTGCTAAAACTGCACCTAATTTACAATTAGTATCCTTAGGCGCAACTATTTTAAATCCGCACTCACCTCAAGAGCGCGTCAATATTCAAGGCGTAGGTGAGATTTATCAGATCGTCAGAAATACTTTAGCTAGATTATAAGAGAACATAAGGAAGAGTACTATGCGCCAAAATACCACTTCTTTGCGCCCTTGCCTGCCTTTTCAGTGTTTTCATACCTGTGCAGCCCCAGGTCGCACCCACAACAGTGCCGTGCTCTTCGTGCGCGGAGCTAATCATGAAAGACTGCGTATTCATTTAATTACCTTTCCTCAGCATGAGATTGTGCGGACTCCCATGGATTATACGGGCACAAGCTCCGGCATCCATCGTTTCGTTACGCCCATCAATATAGACAGCGGAGCTAATTTACAGCGCTATGCCTTTAAGATAGCTCTGCTGGACGATCAAAAACAGATCATCGATGTTGTTTGGTACAGCTCATTAGGCATGTCGCGCGAGCGGCCGCTCCTGCAGCACTGCTTTGCCTTTGAATTATTCAATACTCATCCTACCTGGGCTTTAGATCTCATCTTATATGAAATCTTCCCGGATAAATTCGCCTCTTCACGCGGAAGCTTCAATGTTGACGGCACCCGCATAGAAGCAGATGCTCCGGCAAAGCCTAAATTATTTGAATATATCGATCTTGATGAGGTCCATTGCGGCGGCGACTTAGACGGCATCGGCGATATGCTGCCTTACTTAAGACGCTTAGGCTGCGACGGCATCTACTTAACGCCAATCTTCAAATCCAATTCCGTACATAAATACGATACGGAAGATTATGACATGGTCGATCCCCACTTTGGCGGCAACGGCGCCTTAAAACGCCTGAGAACCCTGTCTTTAGGCTATGATATCAAGATCATCCTCCACGGCACCTTCAATCATACCGCTGATACCCATCCATGGTTTGACCGTCAGGAGCGCACCGGCAAAGGAGCTTTACACCATAAGGATTCTCCTTACCGCGAATACTACACCTTCTCCTCAGAGGGAGAGCCTTATTGCTCTGACGGCAAGGCTAATTATCCAAAATTAGACTACTCCAACTATGCGACCTGCCATGCAATCTTTGATGGCGAAAACAGCGTGATCCGCAAATGGACCCGTCCGCCTTACGGCATTGACGGCTGGGTTATCGATGATGCCTCGCAGGTCGGCGATAACGGCAATGCCAGAAACAATCTCAAGCGCCTGCAGCAGATGTGCGAGGCTGTCCGCCGCACGCATATTGATGCCTTTATGCTGGGCTATTTCTCATCGGATGCCCGCTATGCTATCTGCAATCAGGGCAATGTTGACGGCAGCATCAACTACACAGGCTTCATAGGTCCAATCCGCGCCTTCTTCGGCGGTGTTAACCTAATAGGCGAGCCGACCCCATATACAGGCGAAGACCTAAAGCGCACCTGCGAGGAATATTCCGTAGGCGTATCGCAGCAGGTAAAGCTGTGCCTGGTCAATCAATTAGATAACGATCAATTGCCTCGCTTCTATTCAATCATAGGCGGCGACAAATATCTTTATTTAGTAGCTCTGGCAACCTTATTTACCTGGCGCGGCATTCCCTGCATCTATCAGGGCGATGAATTAGGCGATGTTATTGAAAATTATGAGATTGGCCCGCGCTCGCTCATTCCTTTCAAGGCTCTGCAGGAACATCATGCCAGCCCTAACAGCGCTGACGTGCAGGCCTGCATTACAACGCTTGCAGCAACCCGCAGGGAAAATCCGGCTCTCTCGCGCGGCTCTATGCTCTTTATCAATGCCGGCGGTGCTCATTTTGCCTTTATCCGTATTTACGACAATCGCTTCTCAATCGTCTTTGTAAATGCTTCGAGAACTCAGGTAAAAATCGAACAAGGCTCAATGCTGTTCCCGCTCTTAGCTGCCATGTACATGCCGGAGGACTGTCACGACGACGATACTGCCGACAGCGGTGAAACTCTCTTGATCCCTCTTTCAGGACGTAATGTCAGACGCGTCGATCACGGCGAGGGCTTAGAAGCGCTCTATGAAATGCTTTCGCGTGAAAAGCTGTCTGTACAGTGCTATGGCGCTACTCGTACCAACGAGGAATTTGAAAAGAGATTCTTAAAAGAATTAACTTCAAGCAAGAGCATCACCATACCTGCCCGTACAGCTGTAATCGTCAATAATTCTGAAGAATTAAATTCACAGTCTCAGGACTGACGCATCAGGCAGGAGAGCTCAGCTCTCCTGCTTTCAATTCAGGCAAGAATATTATTCCCTTGCCGCAATATGCCGTTTCCGCAAAGCTTAATATAATCATGCTATGAGCGACAGATATATAGACCAGATAGAGAAGCTTTTAGCTCTCTCTAAAAGCTCTAATCCGCATGAAGCTGCCTTAGCTCTTAAAAGAGCTCATAAACTGATGCAGAAATATAAAATTGATCTCCATGCGCTGAAAGCTTGTAAATTTACGGAATTATCTTTAAGCTTTTCGCGAGGGATCAATCATAAAGGAATTTCCTCGTCAGCTGCCTATATCATTAAAAATCTGGCTTCATGCTATGTCCTAGGTACTAAAACTCCCAAAACTTTAATCTTTATTGGAGATCATGCCTCGCTTCTGCAGGCTAAATATATCTTTGCTTTTTTAGACAGGGCTTTAGCTAATGCTAAAAAATCCTATCAAAAAAATCTAAAAGCGAGCTCATGCCAAGAAAAATCTACTCTAGCTCCGCTTATGCAGCACTCACTTCAGAAAATGCTCAAAAATATTTTAAAATCCAAGCCAGCTAAGCAAAGCTCCGGCTTAAAGAAGCAAACAGATCTCTACCTTATAGGCTATCTTCAAGCCGTATGCTCAAATTTAATCGTTACGGAAATTACGCTGCCTGCAGATCTTGCTGAATTTGTAAATGCCAGATACCCCAGCCTCAAGCCCCAGCTTTCACGCCAAAGACGAGTAAATCAAGCAGAGCTGCAGGCCTTTGCTCAAGGACTTAAAGACGGCGAAAGGGTGAAAATCAACAAAGCTGTTTACGGTGAGGATAAGAATAATTATTTAAACCTGTATTAAAAAAGCCTCACTTTTAAGCGTGAGGCTTTAAATCAATCAGCGCTGCTTGTGCGTTTTATTAAACTGCGAGTTGTACAAAACTGCATAAGCACCGTTTAAGGCCAATAATTCCTGATGATTGCCCTCTTCCACAATCTGTCCGTCATTTATAACCAGGATTTTATCTGCATCCATGACAGTAGATAAGCGGTGAGCAATTACAATGGTGGTGCGTCCTTCCATAAGCCTATCTAAAGCTTTCTGTACTACCTTCTCTGACTTATTATCCAAAGCTGAGGTAGCCTCGTCTAATATAACCAGCGGAGCATTCTTTAAAATTGCACGTGCAATTGCCAGACGCTGCTTTTGTCCGCCTGAAAGCAGTAAGCCTCGCTCGCCTATTACTGTATCTAAGCCATGAGGCAGACTATAGACAAAATCATCAAGATAAGCGCTCCTGATTGCATTATCGATTTCATCCTGACTTGCATCCATGCGGCCGAACATTAAGTTTTCGCGGATAGTTCCTTCAAAGAGGAAATTATCCTGAAATACCATAGCGACCTGAGAGCGCAGGGAATCTAAGCTGAAATCCGTAATATTTCGTCCGTCAATACAGATTTCTCCTGAATCTATATCATAAAGTCTGGGGATTAGTGAGCATACAGTGGTCTTTCCGCCTCCGGAATTTCCCACTAAGGCCACCTTGGTGCCGACCTTAACCTTAAAGCTGATGCCCTTTAAAATCTCACGTTCATTCGTATAGGAAAAATGAACTTGCTTAAATGCAATTTCATCTTTAATATTTTTTAGCTTATCTTTACTGCTATCATCCTCATTTTCAAAGCTGTGCTCATCTAAAAGCTGATAGATGCGGTCTAAAGCTAATAAAGCCTGCTGCACGCTGATGTAATTATTGCCAATACTTTTAATTGGAGTATAAAGCATGATAAGAGCCGCTAAGAAAGCTACGAAGCCTCCTGAGGTGATCTCTCCGGTCAAAATCAGATGCAGGCCGAAATACAAAACGCCGGCCACGCCGAAAGCCGTAATCAGATGCATTACCGGGGCAAGCCAGTTAGTATCGCGGACAATCTTCATATTGAGACGGAATAAATAGCCCATAGTCTCAGAAAAATGCTTAAACATCTGTTCTTTTAAGTTAAAAGACTTAATTTCCCGATTTCCCTGAGAGGTCTCATTATATAAAGTCATAATGTTGGAATTGGCGCCTACGGTTCGATTTACAATCTGCTTGACGCGCTTGCGTACAATCTGCATAGGCACAAAGAGCAGCAATAATACTCCTAAAGCTACGAATGACAGCTGCCAGGAATTGTAGATAAGCACAAATACTAAGGAAACTGAAGAAAAGAATTTGGTTAAAAACAGCCTAATATTAGAAATTAATCCTGAAGTTGCCAAATCAGGATCGCTGGCAAAACGAAAAATTACGCTACCTGAATTATTCGCATTATAGAAAGCAGTATTCATATTTATAAGCTTTTTATAAAGCTTTAGCTTCACATCCATAGCAATGCGGTTGCCGACATATGAGTTTACATATGCCGAGCAATATAAAAATAATCCCTGAGCTAAAGAAAAACCTATAATGAACAAGGGCACATAATAAGCAAAGCTCTTATCCTGCGACACCATAACCTTATCCATAAACGGCTTTAGGAATGATGCCACAACGGCATCTAAAGCGCCTACAGGTATGGTCAGCAGCAAGCCTAAAACTGCAATCCAGGCATAGGGTTTCAAAAAGGGCCAAAATTGACGATAACCACGCCAAAAACTAGTACTAGGATTGGCTTTAACGTCACTTAATACAATTGGATATTTTCGTGGTGATTTATTATTCATCTGCTCTATACAGTTAAAAAATCCCTGTATGTGAGCATACAGGGATCTGATTCACAATACGCCTTCTATATTAGATGACACAATCAGCGTTTGCAAGAATAGCTATTATTTAACAAACTTCATGGCAGAACGAGCAATCATCAGCTCTTCATTAGTCTGAATCATGAAGATAGCAGACTTAGAGCTTTCAGTAGAGATCTTGCCTGAGCCGTTGCCCTTAAAGCCCATAAACTTAGAGTTGAGCTCGTCATCAATCTCAAGACCAAAAGGCTCTTTTAAGAGATCGCAGGTAAGCTTGCGGATAATATCGCTGTTCTCACCGATGCCGCCGGCAAAGGAAATGGCATCTACATGTCCTAAAGGTACATAGTAAGAAGCAATAAACTTAGCTAAACGATAGGCATATATGTCAAAAGCTAATACGCACTTAGGCTCTCCCTTAATATAGCCTTCCTCAATAGGACGCATGTCAGAAGAAATGCCTGATAAAGCCAGCATGCCGGATTCCTTGTTGAAGACATCCTTAACCTGCTCAGGGGTCATTTTCAGGCGATCACAGAGGAAGAAGACTACAGAGGCATCAATGCAGCCGCAGCGAGTACCCATGACAAGGCCGTCAAGCGGAGTTAAGCCCATGGAAGTATCCATGCACTTGCCGCCCTTAACTGCAGAAACAGAAGCGCCGTTGCCTAAATGGCAGGTAATAACGTTGGTCTCCTCAAGAGGCTTGTTTAAGAACTTGGCAGTCTCCTGAGCAATATACATATGTGAGGTTCCATGAGCGCCGTACTTGCGTAAATGCAGATCAGTATAATAGGTCTCAGGAATAGCATAACGATAAGCCTTAGGAGGCATAGTCTGATGGAAGGCTGTATCGAATACTGCAACGTGAGGAATGTTAGGGAAATTCTTACGGGCAGATTCAATACCTAAAATATGAGCCGGGTTATGCAAAGGAGCAAACGGAATTACCTTAGCAATATTAGCAACAACTTCATCATCAATTAAGGTTGGCTCACTGTAAATATCGCCGCCTTGAACTATACGGTGACCGCAGGAAACAATTGAATCGTGCAGCTCTTCATTTTGAGACATGATATTCTTAACTAAGAACTCTAAAGCGCGATCATGACCTGCACCTGCGCCTAAAGAAGCCTTTTCCTTATCTTGATCTTCAAATCGCCAAGAAATACGAGCCTCGTCTAAACCTAAAGCCTCGGCAATGCCACTTAAATAAGTATGACCATCTTTTGGATCTAAAATGGCAAATTTAACAGAAGAGCTACCGCAATTGATAACGAGAGCGGTTGAACCGTATTTATTCATCTTGTTATTATCCCGATTATTAGTAAAAACGAATTTGGCCCTATTTTATACAGAGTCATTTTAATCTAAGATATTTTATCATTTTGTAGGAAAACTTGTTACCGCAAGGATAAATTGATCGTCGATTTTTGAATATGATCAATATAAAATCATAGTAAACGTGGGGATTGCCACATTTTTTTACAACTCAAATTTTAGAAGAAAAATTATGATCGACGTTGCTGATTTAAGAAGAAGTTATAAATTAGGCGGCCTTAGCGAAGAGGATCTGCCAGCTCACCCTATGGATCTGTTTGAGCGCTGGCTGCAGCAAACCATCGACTCAGGCTTATATGATCCTAACGGCGTAGTCGTAAGCACTGTTGACAGCAGCAATCAGCCCTTTTCGCGCATGGTCTTATTAAAAGACTATGATAGAGAAAATCTGATTTTCTATACCAATCTAGGCTCAAGAAAAGCTCAGCAAATCAAAGATAATCCTAAGGTATGCATGCTCTTCCCTTGGTTTTACCTGGAAAGACAGGTAATGTTCTTAGGTACGGCATCCAGACAGTCATTAGTTGCCGATTTAAAATATTTCCACTCCCGTCCGCGCGGCAGTCAATTAGGCGCCTGGGCATCGCATCAATCAAAGCTAATTTCTACCCGCGGCATACTCGAAAGCAAGTTTCTTGAGGTAAAGGAAAAATTCAAGCAAGGAGAAGTACCCCTTCCGTCTTTCTGGGGCGGCTTTAAGGTAAAGTTTGACACTGTTGAATTCTGGCAGGGCCGTGAAAATCGCCTGCATGACCGCTTTATCTATCACCTAAATGCAGAAGGCGCCTGGGATAAGCCGCAGCGCTTAGCTCCTTAAAAACAATCCCATTGGAAAATTTCCAATGGGATGAATTTTTTAGAAGACTACAGTCTTATTGCCGTGAATAAAGACTTTATCATCTATGATCTTCGAAATTGCCCGCATCAGCACCATCTGCTCCACATCATGACCGGCCTTAGCTAAGCTCTTAGGATCATAGCGATGATTGACCTTGATGACATCCTGCTCAATAATCGGACCCTCATCAAGATTATCAGTAACAAAATGAGCTGTAGCGCCAATAATCTTAACGCCGCGATCAAAAGCCTGCTGATAGGGCTTAGCTCCCATAAAAGCCGGCAGGAAGGAATGATGAATATTGATAAGCTTGCCTAAAGGATAATGGCTTACAAACTCATGCGATAAAATACGCATATATTTAGCTAGGATTACATAATCGCACTCTAGCCTGTCGATAACCTCCATAAGGCGCTTTTCCTGCTCTTCTCGAGATATGCCCTCATGAGAGACTAAAGTAAACGGCACATTAAACTTGCGGGCAAGCTCGCTTAAATCGGAGTAATTGCCTACAACGCCTACGATATCAGCATTTAAGGTGCCTGCATAGGTCTTCATCAGGATCTCGCCTAAGCAATGAGATTCCTTAGTGACCAAAATGCATAGACGACGGCGGTGATTATCAGCTAACCTGACCTTAGCCCCCTCAGGCAATACCGACTTTACATCTGCAATGAAACGATCGGCATAAAAGAAATCACCCTCTAAAACCGAACGCATAAAAAACTTATGATCTTCTGCTGAAGCAAACTGATCCTGACGAACCACATTTAAATGATGATTAAAGCAGCAATTTGTAATCTTTGCGATTAAACCGATATCATCGCTGCATTCAGTTAAAAGAATTCTTTTTTCCATTTCAAAATACAAAAATTAAATTGAGATTAAAGATTTTATAGATATTAAATTACAAAAGTATTTTCTGCAAACTGTATCATAAAAGTGCAAAAAAACTCATTTTATTAAGATTGAGAAATTTTAGAGATTATAGTTACAATAAAAACATACTATTAAATTTTTTAGGGAAATTGCTCAATGTCCATTGAAGAAACACTACCGCAAATCGATAAATTTGCAACCTTGATCATTCCCGGTAAAGATCCTATTAAATTGCCGATTCTGCGCGGTACTATGGGACCTGAGGTTATTGATATTCGTGAATTAGGAAAACAGGGCTATTTCACCTATGATCCAGGCTTCGTATCTACTGCCTCATGCATGTCTAGGATTACCTTTATCGATGGTAAGAAAGGCATACTGCTCTATAGAGGCTATCCTATAGATCAATTAGCTACCAAAGCGGATTATCTGCAGGTATGTTACCTATTATATAAAGGAGAGCTTCCTGATAAGGAGCAATATCAGGAATTCACCTACCGCATCAAGCACCATACCCTAGTCCATACGCAGATGGAATCTCTATTTCAGGCCTTCCGCCGTGACTCCCACCCAATGGCAGTATTATGCGGTGTAGCCGGAGCCCTCTCAGCCTTCTATCATGACAGATTAGATATTTACGATCCTGAGCATCGTGAAATGACCATGGTCCGCTTAGTTGCCAAAATGCCTACGCTTGCGGCAATGTCCTATAAATACTCAATTGGTCAGCCTTTCGTATATCCGCGTAATGAATTAAGCTATGCAGGCAACTTCCTGCACATGATGTTTGCAACCCCCTGCGAGCCTTATAAGGTCAATAAAGTAGTCGAAAAGGCTTTAGATACCATCTTCACCCTGCATGCAGATCACGAGCAGAATGCCTCCACCTCTTCAGTGCGTCTGGCAGGCTCCTCCGGAGCTAACCCTTATGCCTGTATCGCTGCCGGCATCGCTTCCCTATGGGGACCTGCTCACGGCGGCGCTAATGAAGCCTGCCTGCGCATGCTGCAGGAGATCGGCTCTGTAGACAGGATCCCTCAATATATAGCCCGAGCTAAGGATAAAAATGATCCTTTCCGCTTATACGGCTTTGGTCACCGCGTCTATAAGACCTTCGATCCGCGTGCGGTTGTTATGCGTGATACTTGTCATGCCGTGCTTGATGCTTTGCATATTACCGATAATCCGGCTTTAGAGGTCGCAACCGAGCTTGAAAAGATCGCTCTGTCAGATGATTACTTTATCTCACGCAATCTCTATCCGAACGTTGATTTCTATTCTGGCATTATCTTAAATGCCATCGGCATTCCTACATCCATGTTTACCGTGATTTTCGCTATTGCCAGAACCATCGGCTGGATAACTCACTGGAATGAGATGCAGAGCATTAAGGATTCCCGCTTAGGCCGTCCGCGCCAAATTTATACCGGCAAGGAACTGCGCAGCGTAAAGGCTTTAAGCAGACGCTAAAAATAAAGGGGGCTTCCCCCTTTAGCACAGCCGGCCTAATTCCTTTAGAAATTTCAGACATAAAAAAAGCTACACCTAGGTGTAGCTTTTTTTATTGAAAGTCTAAAGACTTAGTTTAAAGCAGCACGAGCCTGCTCAGCGATAACCTTAAAGGCTTCCTTATCGTTGATAGCTAAGTCAGAGAGAACCTTACGATCAATCTCGATATTAGCCTTCTTTAAGCCGTTGATTAACTGGCTGTAGCTTAAATCGTGCTGACGGGCAGCAGCATTGATACGAACGATCCAAAGCTCACGGAACTGACGCTTCTTTTGACGGCGATCACGATAAGCATACTGACCGGCCTTAGTAACAGCCTGAACAGCAACGCGATAAGTACGTGAACGAGCACCATAGTAGCCTTTTGCAGCTTCTAAAACTTTCTTGTGACGGGCATGGGCAATAACACCGCGCTTAACTCTAGCCATTTTTTATATCCTCCTGCGATTAAGCGTAAGGCAACTGACGCATGATAGCGCGTAAATTGCAAGTCTTGACGTAAATCATATTACGTAAATTACGCTTACGTTTAGCAGTCTTCTTAGTGAGGATGTGACGTAAGTTCTGGTGACGGCACTTGTAGTGACCGCTGCCAGTTTTCTTAAAGCGCTTTGCAACGCCTCTATCGGTCTTCATTTTGACCTTGACTTTACCAGCCATTATTAACTCCGCATTTAGTATATTGCAGTTTAAACAAAAAACAGGAGACTATATCCCTATATCAATAGGGATATATAGTACTTGTTACCCTGAGTCTATTTCTTTTTCGGGGCTAGAACCATAGTTGCCTGTCTTCCCTCTACGCGAGATGAAGACTCAACTGTAGCTAAATCCCGAGTAACGCATAGATCTTCTTCTACACGTTTTAAGACATCTAAGCCTAAGTGCTGATGCGCCATCTCGCGGCCGCGGAAGCGCAAGGTAACCTTAGCCTTATTGCCGTCTTCGAGGAAGCGAATCAGGTTGCGTAGTTTAACCTGATAGTCGCCTTCGTCTGTTCCAGGACGGAATTTAATTTCCTTAACCTGAACAACTTTTTGCTTCTTCTTCTTTGCGTCTTTACTCTTTTCGTAAAGGAACTTACCATATTCAATCAAACGGCATACCGGAGGCTCAGCATTAGGACTGATCTCCACAAGATCGATACCGCGATCCTTAGCCATACGCAAAGCTTCAACTGTCGGCACAACGCCGATCAGCTCATTATCCTCGCCTAACAGACGCACTTCACGGCATCTGATATCATTATTAATCCGGTTCTTCTGGAAAGTTTTACCGGTCTTCCTATTGTTGTTTATAGTAAGTTCTCCTAAACAAAAAGCAATTAAGATTCAAAGCTCAAAAGCATTTAATCTTTAGCATGCTCCTCTGCATCTCTCTGCTTTTGAATTTCAAGATCTGCATCAGGCATGTTTTTGCGCGATATGATATCTGAATTTATAAGTTTTATCAAGTCCTCAATCGACATTGAGCCTAAATCTGCTCCCTTACGGGTACGAACAGCAACCTTGCCCTCAGCTGCCTCACGGGCACCGCAGACAATCATGTAAGGGATATGCAGCAAGGTAGCCTCACGGACCTTAAAGCCAATCTTATCATTGCGCAGATCGGTTCTTACGCGCAAGCCGGCAGCATCGAGCTTATCGCAGACAGCCTTAGCATAATCTACCTGATCGTCAGTAATATTCATGACGATAGCCTGAACCGGGGCCAGCCAGGTCGGGAAAGAGCCTGCATATTCTTCAGTCAGAATACCGATGAAGCGCTCAAGCGAGCCTAACATAGCGCGGTGAATCATAACCGGAACATGCTCCTGATTGTCCTCACCGATATAATGAGCACCTAAGCGTGCCGGCAAGGAGAAGTCTAGCTGTACGGTACCGCACTGCCAGGCACGATCTAAGGAATCATGCAGGGTAAACTCAATCTTAGGACCATAGAAGGCGCCTTCGCCAGGCTGCAGCTCATATTCAATATGGTTGGCGTTTAATGCATCAACCAAATCAGCTTCAGCGCGATCCCAAATCTCATCTGAGCCGATACGCTTTTCCGGACGAGTTGAAAGCTTAACATCAATATTATGGAAGTTGAAGACGTCATAAACGTCATAAACCATCTTGATGCAGTCGCTGACGACATCCAAAATCTGCTCGTCGGTGCAGAAGATATGACCGTCGTCCTGCTCAAATCCGCGTACGCGCAGCAAGCCGTGTAAGGATCCTGACGGCTCATTGCGGTGATCTTTGCCAAATTCAGCCATTCTGATCGGCAAGTCACGATAAGAACGGGTACGAGAATTGAAAATCTGTATTGCACCCGGGCAATTCATCGGCTTAATAGCATATTCACGGTTTTCAGACTTGGTGGTAAACATGTTCTCTGCATATTTATCCCAGTGTCCTGAACGCTCCCATAGGATGCGATCCATGATCTGCGGAGTATTAACCTCAATGTAGTGATACTTATGCAGCATAGTGCGCATAAAATTCTCGACAATGCGATAAATAGTCCAGCCATCATTATGCCAGAATACTAAGCCCGGAGCTTCCTGCTGGAAGTGGAATAAATCGAGCTTCTTGCCTAAAACGCGATGATCACGCTTAGCAGCCTCCTCACGGCGGCGCAGATAAAGCTTTAACTCGTCCTTAGTGGCAAAGCAGCAGCCATAAATGCGCTGCAGCATCTTATTCTTAGAATCGCCGCGCCAATAAGCTCCGGCAAAGTGAGTGAGCTTGAAAAATTGGCAGAAGCCCATATGCGGTACGTGAGGACCGCGGCACATATCTAAATATTCATTGTGATGATATAAGCCGATGCTCTTATCGGATTTATCAATATTCTCTTCTAAGATCAGCTTCTTGTAAGGCTCATCACGCTTTTCGAAGCTGTCGTAGGCTGTCTGCCAGTCAGCAACCTCTTTGATGACCTGGTAATCAGTCTTTGCAAGCTCGTGCATTCTCTTGTCTAAGGCTTCTAAATCCTCAGAAGTTAGCTTGTGATCGATATCAACGTCATAGTAAAAACCGTTGTCGATAACAGGACCGATAGCCATCTTAGTTGAAGGCCACAGCTGCTTAATGGCATGGCCTAATAAGTGGGCGCAGGAGTGGCGAATAATCTCAATACCCTCTTTGTCC
Source organism: uncultured Succinatimonas sp. (assembly GCA_905201175.1). Classification (GTDB taxonomy): domain Bacteria; phylum Pseudomonadota; class Gammaproteobacteria; order Enterobacterales; family Succinivibrionaceae; genus Succinivibrio. Next base: position 2,150 of record CAJKNC010000016.1, on the reverse strand, counting down.
TTAGGGGTAATAATGCATACCTCAGCATCTTCAGAGACTAAATCGCAGGCATCATGCAGCTGACCGTTAACTTTACCGGCCACGCAGACGCGAGCTAAACCAGCACCAATACTTTGAGCAATTTCTGAAATTGAGACTGGGCGATCAAATTCCTTGATATCGCCATTTGGAAGAGTAATTTTCGGCATATTTAAAAAACCTTGATGCATACTGAGCATCGCGAGGCTCCATTAAAAAGTAAACATTGTCCCCTGCAGCTATTCTTGCACTAACTCGACGAGACCTTGTGCAGAGCAAACATCTGTGAATTATACTCCTCAAAAAAGACAATTTCATTTAAAAAGCTGAAGTCGAAAAAAAAATTTATATCTTATAAAAAAGCTTACCTAAGCTGATTTATCGCCTTAATGCAGAGTAAATCTTAAAAAAAAATTACCAAGAGCTTGCCAAAGGAAAATTTACTGATATAATTATCTCCACTAATTGCGACCTTAGCTCAGCTTGGTTAGAGCATCACCTTGACATGGTGGGGGTCGGTGGTTCGAGTCCACTAGGTCGCACCATCTCCTAAGCGATTTAAATATCGCTTTTTTTGTGTCCGCAAAAGCAGCTTCTTATCCAATTAAACTTAAACTATCTCTTTTTCTTAAATAAAAAATCTGTTAACAAATAACAAAGATACAAAAGAGAAGATCTAAAAATAAAAATTAAGCTGAAATAATAAGGGGCCTCCTTACGGAGACCCCTGTGGCTTTAAGCCGATTCTATATCAAGACAAGACTTGATTAGAAGGTGTAACGTGCACCAACAGCAAAGGCATTACCGTCACCGAAGGTAGGAGCAGAACCAGCTTTATAATCTTCATCGCCTGCAGCGATCTTTCTAAGAGCTTCACCATTCTCATCGGTAGAGCTTACACCGAAGTTAGCCTGTGCATAGACCTTGAAGTTCGGGTTGAAGTTATATTCAACTACGAGAGGGATCTGAGAAGACTTAACAGTCTTATCACCGCACTCCCAATTCTCATACTGATAACCGGTAGCTAAGGATAAGCCGTTAGCGAAGCTGTACTTACCAACAACTTCAAAGCCCTGACCGTCTAAATCATCATAATCACCGTTGAACTCATAGGATACAGCGGTGTACTCACCAGCGAAATACCAGCCGGCAGACGGAACGCCCCAGGCTAAGGAAGCAGCCCAGCCAGTCTGATTGTCAACATCTCTCTCAAGACCTGCCTTAGAAAGATCATCCTGACCCTTTAAGTAGCCATAGCCAGCCTTGATGCTGATAGGTCCGAAGAGAACAGACGGAGTGGTGTAGCCAGCAATTACGCTATAACCGCTCTCAACGTCAAACTTAACAACGTGCTCAGTGTAATCATCCTTAGCAGACTGATATTCAGCACCTAATAAAACACCGTAGCCAGTCCAGGTGTAGGTTAACTTGCCAGCGTTACGGGTATCGCCGATAACGTAGGTCTTGCCGGACTCGCCATCACCGCCTAAAACATCGGTTACGCCAGCAACAGTATTGAGTAAGGACTTGTAGCGGCCGGTCTGAACCTTACCGAACTTGCCGAAGTCAACGCCGATGAACTGATCACGAGCTGCCATGGTATCGTCGCCTTTACCCTCTTTATCCTTGCCAACGCGCTGATCACCATCACCAACATCCCACTCCATCATGCCAAAAGCGGTAGCATAGTCATTTAATCTGGAGCTACCAACTAAGCTTAAACGAGCCCAGTTGTAGATGCTGGAATCATTATTGCCAACTTTCTTGTCAGACATATTGCTTGAAGAACCAGCGTTATACCACTGAGCTTCAATACGGCCGTTTACATTTAAAACGGTACCGTCTTTGTCATAAACAGTAGCAGCAGAAGCTGCGGTAGAAGCTACTAAAGCAGAAACAACTGCAGCAGCTAATAAAGTCTTCTTCATGATATAAATCCTATATAGTTTTTAATTACACGACCTCTAACCGGATCGCACCTCTAATTATAGCAAAATTTATAAAAAGTGCGCATCTTTACGGTAAAAAGTAAAATAAGTTTTATTAACTGTTTATTACGTCACACTTTTTTTAGCAAAAAATTTTTCTAAGAATACATAATTTCAGCTTATGTATAATTATTTTTTCTTCTA
>CAJKNC010000015.1 GCA_905201175.1 uncultured Succinatimonas sp. | reverse complement strand
CACAGATTGTCCGTACTTGTTTTTAAAGAACTTTATTTCCTCGCTCGGAGGTTTTTTGCTGTTGTCTTGCGTGACAACGGAAATGCATTATAGAGATTTTTTTTAACTTTGCAAGCTTTTTTTTATTTTTTTTTAATTTTTTTAAATAAAGCAAAAAATTTACCTAAAGATCTACCAAGCTATATCGCATCTGCAGCTCACAAACACTAAATTATAAGCCAGCAGATACCCATTATTTCTTTATAAAACTTTAATGCAGCCTGCTGATAGATAACCAGGCAATAAAAAGCCTGACCTAAATAGTCAGGCTTTTAACTTTATTTAAGCAGGATTTATCATAAAAACTATTAAACTAAAGCTTAACTATTAAGCAGCTTCGCAGTTTAATTTACCTTCAGCATTAAAGGAAACTTTATATTTAGTTCCTACTTTAATATCCCCAGACAACAGAAGCTTAGATAATGGATCTGCGACCTCATTTTGAATTACTCTGCGCAATGGACGAGCACCAAATACAGGATCAAAGCCAATTTTTGCCACCTGTTCATAAATAGAATCATCAAGCTCTATTTCAATGCCTGTGTTCTTAAGTCTGTCGCTTAAGGTATTAAGCTGAATCTTAGCAATTCTCTTAATATTCTCATGAGAAAGAGGATGGAAAACCACTGTCTCATCAACACGATTTAAAAACTCTGGTTTAAAATGCTGCTCTAGTACTTCAAGCAATTGAGATTTTATCTGCTCATAGCTTGACTTACCGCTCTCCTGCTGAATCATCTGAGAGCCTAAATTTGACGTCATGATAATAACCGTATTCTTAAAATCAACAGTTCTACCTTGACCATCAGTCAAACGCCCATCATCTAATACTTGCAAAAGAATATTAAATACATCAGGGTGAGCCTTCTCAATTTCATCAAGCAAGATCACTGAATAAGGACGGCGTCTTACGGCTTCTGTCAGATAACCGCCCTGCTCATAGCCTACATATCCCGGAGGAGCGCCAACTAGTCTTGAGACAGCAAACTTCTCCATGAACTCAGACATATCAATACGCACCATAGCTTTTTCAGTATCAAAGAGAAACTCAGCTACAGCTTTGCACAGCTCAGTCTTACCAACACCGGTTGGTCCTAAGAACATAAAGGATCCAATCGGGCGATTAGGATCAGACAAGCCTGCACGGCTACGTCTTATAGCATTAGCAATGGCGGAGACAGCCTCATCCTGACCAATTACTCTCTTATGTAATTGTTCTTCCATATGCAAAAGCTTATGGCGCTCGCCTTCAAGCATCTTCGATACCGGAATTCCTGTTGCTTTAGATACAACTTCTGCTATCTCAGCATCCGTAACCTTATTGCGCACAAGCTCAGTTTGCATATTCTTAGCTTTATCTGCATCAGCAATTTGCTTTTCTAAGGCAGGGATCTTGCCGTACTGCAGCTCACTCATTAAAGCTAAATCACCATTACGCTTAGCTACATCAAATTCATGACGAGCTGCATCTAATTGCTCTTTAAACTTTTGAGTTCCCTCAAGTACTAGCTTATCTCTCTTCCATACCTCATTGAGATGCTGGCATTCAGTCTCACAGTTTTTAATTTCATCATCGATAGCCTGCAGACGCTTCTTGCTTGCTTCATCAGTTTCCTTAGCAACAGCCTGTCTTTCCATCTTCAGCTGAATTAGGCGTCTATCCAAGCGATCTATAGGCTCTGGCTTAGAATCAATCTGCAGCCTAATGCTAGCTGCAGCTTCATCTATAAGATCAATAGCTTTATCTGGCAGCTGTCTATCTGTAATATAACGATTTGACAATGTAGCAGCGGCTACAATTGCAGGATCAGTTATCTGTACATGATGATGAATTTCATAACGCTCTTTCAGACCACGCAAAATAGCGATGGTATTTTCTACAGAAGGCTCATCAACAAATACCTTTTGGAAACGTCTCTCTAAAGCGGCATCTTTTTCAATATACTGACGATATTCATCTAAGGTAGTAGCGCCTACGCAATGCAGATCGCCACGAGCTAATGCAGGCTTTAACATATTGCCGGCATCCATAGCGCCATCGCTCTTGCCTGCTCCTACCATAGTATGCAATTCATCAATAAAAAGAATTACCTTGCCTTCTTCTTTAGACAGTTCATTTAAAACAGCCTTCAAACGTTCCTCAAACTCACCTCTATATTTAGCGCCGGCAATTAAGGCTCCTAAATCAAGAGATAGAACTCGCTTATTACGCAGGCCTTCAGGAACTTCACCTTTGACAATACGCTGAGCTAAGCCTTCAACAATAGCGGTCTTACCAACACCAGGCTCACCTATAAGTACAGGATTATTTTTAGTACGGCGCTGTAAAACCTGCATAGTACGGCGTATTTCTTCATCACGGCCAATTACAGGATCAAGCTTTCCCTTTTCTGCTCTTTCTGTTAAATCAATGCAATATTTCTTTAAGGCTCCGCGAGCATTTTCTGCATTGGCATCATTAACGTTTTGGCCCTGACGCATGCTTTCAAGAGCACTTTTAACTTTATCCTTCTTTAAATTACAGCGCTCAAAAATATCCTTTAAGCTTGAATTAGACTCAAAAACAGCCAATACAAACATCTCTGAAGAAATAAAACTATCTCCAGCTTTTTGAGCTAAGCCGTCACACTGATTCAAAAGACGAGCTGTCTGTGAAGATATTTGCATATCTCCGCCAGCTCCCTTGACCTGAGGAAACTTTTCTATTTGTTTGTCAATGAGGATTTTTAAAGCATTAGGATCAGATCCGGCTAGGGTAACTAGCGGCCTAATTGTGCCATCCTCCTGCGCAAGCAAAGCTGACATGACATGCTCAGGCTCGATAAACTGATTATCGTGCCCTACAGCAAGTGATTGCGCATCTGCTAAAGCTTCTTGGAACTTTGCAGTAAATTTATCTAAACGCATTCATGCCTCCATTTTTCATTCATTTACTGACTCTAAAAATGGGGGCATTTTCACAAATTTAAAGGTTTTAGCACCTAGATCATAAAAAAACTTTTTAAAGATTATTTTTTTAATATAAAGGAAGCCATACGACCGGTAATCGGATCGCGGCGGTAAGAATAAAAATTTCTACTGTCTTTAAAAGTATCCTTATGACAAGATAAAATATTGTCGATCCCTAAATTGCGTAAATCTATAGAGCAGATCCCGGCAAGGTCACACAAGTATTTATTATTTATTGTTTTTTTAAAACAATGTTCTCTTTTATCCGGAAAATTAACCAAAAAATCAGCCCCAACCTCATAAGAGCCCGCTCCAATGCAAGGTCCTAAAATAGCACTTATAGGAGCCTGCGTATAAGCGCGCATTAAAGATATGGCGTTAGCAACAATTTTTCCCTGCAGGCCTCTCCAGCCGCAATGCACGCATGCAATAACCTTGCTGTCAGATGAAAATAGCAGCAAAGGCAAGCAGTCTGCAGTCATAACCGCTATGGCAAAATGAGCTTGATTAGTAACCAGCCCATCGGCCAATACCGGCTGCCTTTGAAACTTATCTATAAATACTACGGAATTTGAATGAGTTTGCTGCATCCACACTATTTTTGCATCAATAGTATCTTCCAGTAATTTACGATTATGCGCTACATCTGAAGGGTCATCGCCAACATGATCCCCTAAATTAAAGCCTGCATATTTACCTTTACTGTAACCGCCTGCTCTTAAGGTATATCCTGCGTCAATATCAGAAGGAATGCAGCAAGCTGCATTTTGAAAATTATAAATCAGGCCCATTGATCCTAAGATCCTCACGCAAAATTTCCTCGAGTTCTAACATATCATCGGGAATGGGTGCATCAAAGCTCATTTGTTCCTTAGTTACAGGGTGGATAAACTCTATATGAGCTGCGTGCAAGGCTTGACGGCGGAACTTATGCAGCTCTGCAGTTAAGGCCTCTGAGGCGCCTTTTAAAATACGCAGTCTGCCTCCATATACAGGATCTCCTAAAAGAGGATGGTCAATGCTAGCCATATGCACGCGAATTTGATGAGTTCTGCCGGTTTCAAGACGCAGCCTTAACAAGGTATGCGCTCTGTATTGCTCTTTAACACGATAATGCGTAATAGCTTCGCGGCCCATTCCCTCAGGAACTACAGCCATTTTTATGCGATTATAAGGGTCACGGGCAATATCAGCCTCGATTGTTCCTCCTGATGAGATCAAGCCTAGAACAACAGCCTCATATTCGCGAACTACGTCATGCTTAGCAATAGCTCTTACTAGGCGCTTTTGAGCTACATTAGTTTTTGCAATAACCATTAAGCCTGAAGTATCTTTATCTAAGCGATGAACAATACCGGCCCTTGGTAAAGTAGCGGTTTGCGGATAATGAAATAACATTGCATTCATTACAGTACCGTCTTTGCATCCAGCTCCTGGATGAACCACCATGCCTGCAGGTTTGTTTATTACTAGTAAATCATCATCCTCATAAATTACGTCTAAAGGCAAATCCTGAGGCTGAGCATCTAGACTCTCAGGTTCAGGAGGACAGATTTCGATAATCTGTCCTAAGCTAACTTTAAAATTTCCCTTCTTTTTTACCTCGCCATCTACACTTACTAAGCCCTGCTCAATAAAAGTTTGCAAAGTACTGCGTGAATTTTCATTATCTAAAGAAGCAATCACCGTATCCAAACGTTTACCGTGAAGTTCTTCGCTAACTGTATAAATGATTTTATTTGACATTTTTTAATAAAATTTTCGGTTGAAGATCATGATCAATAAGATACACTATATATTAAAAAAATTATATATAGATAACGGAGTTCAAAACGATGTTCAAATCCATAATCCCTGTGATTGCTTCCCTAGCCATTGGTGTCATGGGTTGTTCAAGTAACGATGCTCAGCGCCAGGATGTTCCGGATATTTCTCAGTCAGCTCTTTATAATACAGCTCTAGCGGCTATGGCATCTAATGATTATGGAACAGCCCGCAAATATCTAGAGGCTTTAGATTCGCGCTATCCTTTTGGCGAACTTACCGATCAAGTGCAATTAGATTTAATCTACGTATATTATAAAAGCCGTGAAAGCGATTTAACTTCAGCTACAATTAACCGTTATTTAAGATTAAATCCGGGCAGCATGTATGCAGATTATGTCCTGTATATGCGCGGATTAAATAATATTCAAAAACATTCTGATATGATTCAGGAATTCTTGCGCTTAGATCGCGCAGAAAAAGATCCTACTTATTACTACGACGCTTTTAAAAATTTTAGCGATTTAATTAAGACTTACCCTCAAAGTCCTTATGTTAAAGATGCCCGCCAAAGAATGATCTTTATTAAAGATCAATTAGCCGAAAGAGAATGGCATATCGCCAAATATTATGATGAAAGAGGCGCCTGGCTATCGGCAATTAGACATTGCCAAAGTATTCTTTACTCATATAGAGACACGCAATATATCGGCGATGCCTTAAAGCTCATGGAAAATTGCTACAGAAAGCTAGGTTTGAATATACCGGCTGATAACACGGCAAAAGTTATTGCAGCTTCCGGACTTTAAATCTTAAAATACTGCCTTCTGGCAGTATTTTTTTGGAGATAACGTGCATTCCTTTATTTACTCCCCGCCTAAGATACCTTTTTTAAATATTTTATTTGAAGACGATGCATTAGTAGTAGTCGATAAGCCGTCAGGCTTATTATCTGTACCCGGACGTTTACCTGAACACCAGGACAGTATTGTTTTAAGAATTCGCCAAAACTGCCCGGAAGCACAAGCCGTACACCGACTGGACATGGACACTTCAGGAATCATGGTTATAGCTAAAAATCCCCAAATAGCCGGAATTTTGGGGAAACAATTTATTGAAAAAACTGTAAAAAAAATATATTTAGCTAAAGTTTTAGGAAAAATCAATCTCGAAGGCCAAGAAAATGCTCCTCTGCGCTGCGATCTTGAAAACCGGCCTCTGCAGATTGTGGACTTCTCTCAAGGCAAAAAAGCTCTGACTCTATATGAAAGACTTGCCTTTGACGGAGAAAATTCCCTTGTAAAGCTTATTCCTTGCACAGGAAGATCTCATCAATTAAGGGTGCATATGGCTTATTTAAAGCACCCCATCTTAGGAGATCGCTTCTATGGGAATGCAAAAGCACAAACGCTTTCTTCACGTTTGTGCTTACATGCCTGCTTACTGCAGATAAGACATCCTCTAACCCAAGAGCAATTGCTATTTACATCTTCAGCGGATTTTGCAAAAGAGATTAATCCTCGCGTCTGGATCTCTTAATTAAATCGTAAGCTGCCTGAATATCCTTGGCTTTTTCTTCATAAACCTTAACTAATTCAGGAGATAGATTCTGCGATTTTAAGCGATCTGGATGATACTTAAGCATTAAGCGCTTATATGCTCGATTTATCTCAGATAAAGGAGTATCTGCACTAACGCCTAAAACTTCATAGGCATGGGCTAAAGCACTTTGCGAAGTATTTTGCCTATATTGCTGATTCTGATTATCTTCTGAATGATTCTGTCTATATTCCTGGTAGCTATAGCTGCCAGATCCCTGATTTTGATTTTCCTTATAAAAATTAGAAAAATACATCTCTGCCATGCGCTGACGAATAAGTCTTTCCATTGCATTGGCATTGATCCCCAATAAAGCAGCAATCTCAATTAAGCGCTGATGCTCAAGATCAGATAAAGTGCCGTCTGAGAGGGCCATCTGTACCTGAATTTCTAAAAGGTAAGAAATCAAGCTTAAATTGCCTTGGCATAATACTCTTAAATTATCAGTTAATTCACGAACGTTGAACTCAGCACTTTTACCATAATTAAATGCCTCTATAGCCATCTGCTTTGAAGCTGCATCCAGCTGCATTATGCGCATAAAGCGTTCGGCAGTATCAATATGCTGTTTATTTACACGGCCTGCGCCTCTGGCAACATATCCCATAAGAGCAAAGGTATGATGGATAAGATTGCGGTTATAATTGGCATTAGTAGTAAAAGCCTGCTGTGCTGAAGCATTATTTTGCCATCTGGTTTTCCGCGGCTTATCAAAAAATAAATAACCTAAAATACCGCCAATCACTGCGGCTAAAGGTCCTAAGAAAAATAAGCCTAATAAAAAGCCTATAATGCGACCTGTCCATGAATTCATAATTACTCCTTAGATTTAAGATAGGCCTCAACACGATGCAAACGATCTAATGAGCCTACATCAAACCATTTGCCCTCTAGCTTTGTCCCATAAAGAGTCTTAGCCTCCAGCCATTTTAAAAATAAAGGCTTTAAAGGCATTCTTTCTATTTTTAAATTAAAAAATGCTTGCGGCTTATAAATAGCTGCCCCTGAAAAGGTGAGTTCGCTGCCCCTGCAAACCAGGCCGTTATTTAAACTGAAATCTCCCTGCAAGTGCTCGGGAGGATTATCAGTCATAAATAAAAATCCTAAGGAGGCCGCGGGAATTTTCCTTATAAATTGAGAATAATCAGCATCAATAAATATATCTCCATTTATAACTAAAAAAGGCTCATCTCCTAGAACATCTAGAGCATTTATAATTCCGCCGGCAGTTTCCAATCCAGGCACATCTTCAACTTTATGCCTTATATGCATGCCAAAAGAACTGCCGTCGCCTAAAGCTGAGACAATCATCTCACTTAAATAAGCGCTATTTACTACCACCTCAGTAATACCGCAAGCTTTAAGCTTTTCTAAATGCCAAAAAATTAAAGGACGATTTCCAACTTTAACTAAAGGCTTAGGACAACGATCTGTTAAAGGCCGCAAGCGCTCGCCGCGCCCTGCAGCTAAAATCATGGCTTTCAATCTAGATATCCTTAAAATATTTATCTAAAAACACTGATAGATAAAATAAATTAGGATCGCATAAAGATTCCTTTTGCGTATAAGCCAGCACTCTAGGCAAATGCTGTAAATAAGAATCTTTTCCGTCCCGCATATAAAGTCGCCTAAATATACCTAAAACTTTCAAATGCCGCTCTAAACTTATTATGTTTAGAAGCTGCGTAAACTCAGCTTCGCTTAAATTTTGTAAATAGCCAAGTTTTCTGTATCCTAAATAGGCTCGGTTTACAATTTTAGCAATGAGCTTTTCTGGCAGATTAAGATAGCAATCATAAACTAAGGAAGCTAAGTCATAGCCTATAGGACCTTTAAGCATATCCTGAAAATCAATAATATATAAATTATCTTTATATATCATAAGATTACGACAATGAAAATCACGATGCATCGGAATTTGCTCGCATTCCTGAAGACGGTCTTTGATATAATCAAAGCAGCTATTCAGCTTCATAAGCTCATCTGCAGCTAAAGACAAATGCAGAGTTTTTTCTAGCATCCATTCCTTAAATATCCCCAATTCCATGTCGATGAAATTTCTATCAAAATTTAAAAGATCAATCTCCACCGTGCTCATGGGCATTAAAAGATCACATGCTTTTAAATATAAATATTCCATAGAACATGAAGTTAGTGCACTTTGAAAGGTTTTGTCTCCGAGGTCTTCTAATACCATAAAGCCTTGCTGTAAGTCACTATGATAGATTTTAGGCACACAAAGACCTGCTTTTAATAAAGCTTCATCAATAACTACAAATTCATGATTTTTCTGTGTTTCAGGAGGCGCATCCACAGCAATGCCGAAAGGAAAACGAAAATAACGGCGTAAACTTGCATCCCCGCTTAAAGATTGCAGCTCGCATTTTCCATATAATTGTTCAATATAGGCCGCTAATGCGGCCTGTCTCATATCAGTCACGTTTAAATACCAGATCCCAAACTCCATGACCTAAACGCTCACCTCTGAGCTCAAATTTAGTCAATGGACGCCATGCAGGTCTTTCGATAAAACGGCCATCGCTTGCAGTATTAGTAAATCCTTCTGCTCTGGTCATCACATCTAGCATCTGCATTGCATATTCTTCCCAATCTGTAGCTAAACGCACATAGCCTCCATGCTTAATAGAAGCTGCTACCATGGCAATGAAATCATCATTGATTAGACGACGCTTAAAATGACGTTTTTTAGGCCACGGATCAGGAAAGAAAATCTGCAGAATATCAATACTATTTTCAGATAAATGATGCTTAAAAATTTCAAAAGCATCATGCTGAATAATGCGGACATTCTTAAGACCAAGCTCTTCTACAAGCATTAAGGCAGATCCTACCCCGGGAGGATGGACTTCAATACCTAAATAATTGCTGTTAGGATCCGCTTGAGCCATTTGAGTAAAAGATTTTCCCATGCCAAAACCGATTTCAACAACCAGCGGAGCCTCTCTGCCAAATAACTCTGTCGGATTTAAATATTTACCTTCCTCAACTGCAACGAGGTATTTAGGGCCAAGTTCCGTAAGTGCACGCGTTTGTGCAGCAGTAATGCGTCCTGCGCGCACTACATAGGATTTTATATGGCGGTCCTGAAGAATCTCGTTTTCCATTAAATAAGCTCTAACTCCTGCATCTGGGCCTTGATTTCCTGACGTAAGGACTGACTAATCGGTAAAATAGGCATTCTAGTCTCTTCAGAGCATAAATTTAATAAAGATGCAGCATATTTAGCCGGAGCTGGAGAAGGCTCTTTAAACATAAGTTTATGTAATTTCATTAACTTATCTTGAAGCTCTCGAGCCTCTAGCCACTTATTCTCTGCACATAGAGACTGAACCTTAGCAACCAGATGCGGAGCAATATTTGCTGTTACAGAAATTACGCCGCAGCCTCCAGCAATATTGTAGCTCACAGCTGTAGAATCCTCTCCTGATAACCAGGTAAAATCACTCTTGCTGATTAACTGTCTTTCAAGCCAAGGACGCTCTAAATTGCCAGTTGCATCCTTGATACCAGCAATGCGGGGCAATTGAGCTAAACGAGCTAAAGTTTCAGGCATTACATTTACAACTGCACGGCCAGGGATATTGTAAACAAAGATAGGCAAATCAGTCTCATCGTGAACCATTTTAAAATGAGCGTATAAACCTTCCTGATTTGGACGATTGTAATAACCTGCAACATGTAAAAGTCCGTCTGCACCAGCTTTTTGTGCTGCCTGAGACAGATAAATAGCCTCAACAGGATTATTAGAGCCTGCACCAGCCATAACCGGAATCTTGCCATGGGCTACAGAGGCGACAATCTCAATAACACGAACGTGCTCTTCATGAGTCAGGGTAGGACATTCTCCGGTAGTACCTGCCGGAACAATAGCATTTGTGCCGTTGTCAATATGCCACTGCACCATCTTAGCTAAAGCTTCTTCATCTAAACGACCGTCTTTAAACGGGGTAATCAATGCGACTAAAGAACCGTGAAATTTATGCATGTTAATCTCCGCAGATCAGCCTGATCTTAAACAAAATTAGATTAGGTCAAAATCTTTAAAATTAAGCCCACCCTTTTGTGGGCTGATTTTTTAATTATTAGGTCTTAAAGTTGGGAACAAAATAACGTCACGAATAGTATGACAATTTGCAAAAAGCATTACTGTACGATCAATGCCTATGCCCTCACCGGCAGTAGGCGGCAAGCCATGCTGTAAAGCAGTAATATAATCCTCATCATAATACATAGCTTCATCATCGCCGTGCTTTTTAGCTTCAGCCTGCTGATGGAATCTGCCGGCCTGATCATCAGGATCGTTTAACTCCGAGAAACCATTGCCCATTTCACGGCCGCCGATAAAGAATTCAAAGCGATCTGTAAAGTTAGGATCTTGATCATTACGGCGAGCTAAAGGAGAAACTTCAGCAGGATAGCTGGTAATAAAGGTCGGCTGCTGCAGATTTTCTTCAACTAATTCATCAAATAAAGCAGTTATATAGTGACCTAAAGTCCAGCCTTCCATAAGCTCTATATGCAGTTTCTTGCAAAGATTACGGCAGCGCTCTTCATCCTCAAGATCTTCCATAGTAATGCCTTTGCCATATTTAACAATCGATTCCTTCATGGTTAAACGATCAAAAGGCTTAGCAAAATCGATATCCAAGCCAGCCTCGCCTTCACGTCCATAATGAACCTTAGTTGTTCCTAAAACAGATAAAGCCATCTGCTTGAAAAGATCTTCAGTAAAGTCAACAAGATCATGATAATCATGATAAGCCATATAGAATTCCATCATAGTGAATTCAGGATTATGGCGAACATCTATGCCTTCATTACGGAAATTACGGTTAATTTCGTAAACACGCTCAAAACCGCCTACAACTAAACGCTTTAAATATAATTCAGGAGCAATACGCAGATACATATCAATATCTAAAGCATTGTGATGAGTTATAAAAGGTTTAGCATTAGCACCGCCTGGAATTACATGCATCATAGGAGTTTCAACTTCCATGAACATATGCTCATCCATATATTTTCTTATAAAAGAAACAATCTTTGTGCGGATTTGGAAAGTACGCCGAGAATCCTCATTTGCAATTAAGTCTAAGTAACGTTGACGGCAGCGGGCTTCCTGATCTGTTAAGCCTTTGTATTTCTCTGGCAAAGGACGCAGTGATTTAACTAAAAGGCGCAAAGCAGAAACATGTAAAGACAATTCGCCGGTCTTAGTCTTAAAAGCAAAACCTGTTACGCCAATAATGTCACCTAAATCTAACTTCTTGAAGACATTCTGATAAACACCCTCAGGTAAATTATCACGGGCAACATAAATCTGAATTTTGCCGCCCATATCCTGAATAGTTGCAAAGGAAGCCTTACCCATAATACGGCGGGTCATTACGCGGCCGGCAATAGTATAAATACGCTTTTGGGCTTCTAGGGTCTCGTTATCTAAATCTTTGCAGGCTGCAAAAATATCAGAGGAAATAGCATCGCGGCGAAAATCATTCGGATAAGCTTGGCCCTGAGCACGCAAAGCATCAAGCTTAACGCGACGATCTGCCATAACATTATTCAGATTCTCAGTTGTAGCTAAAGTTTCTTGTGTCATTTACAATCTTCCTATAATTTGAGCTAAAGTCCTGACTTTAAGCTCGCTTCAATAAACTTATCTAAATCGCCATTTAACACTTTTTGCGTATCACGATTCTCAACGCCGGTGCGCAAATCCTTAACCCTAGAATCATCAAGAACATATGAGCGGATTTGGCTTCCCCAGCCAATATCAGCTTTACTGTCCTCGATTGCCTGCTGAGCACTCATCCGCTTAGATAATTCTAGATTGTATAAACGCGCTCTTAATTGCTTCATGGCCTGATCACGATTTTGGAATTGTGAACGTTCATTTTGGCATGATACGACGATCCCAGTTGGGATATGGGTAATACGTACAGCAGATTCAGTTTTATTTACGTGCTGTCCGCCAGCCCCAGAGGAACGGTAAACATCTACACGCAAGTCAGCTGGATTGATTTCAATCTCGATATTGTCATCAATCTCAGGATAAACAAAAGCTGAACAAAATGAGGTATGGCGTCTATTATTAGAATCAAAAGGCGATTTACGTACTAAACGATGAACTCCTGTTTCGGTTCTAAGCCAGCCATAGGCATGATCACCTACAAATTTTATAGTCGCTGACTTAATACCTGCAACCTCACCCTCCGAGCATTCGGTCACAGTAACATTGAAACCATGCTTTTCGCCAAATTTAATATACATGCGCATGACCATTTCAGCCCAATCCTGAGCTTCGGTACCGCCGGATCCTGATTGTATATCCATATAGCATGGGCTATCATCATGCTCTCCTGAAAACATTCTTTCTAGTTCTAGACGTTCTAAAGTCTGTTCAAGAGAATCTGCTTCAGCTAAAGCCTCATTATGCGCATCAATATCGCCATCTTCTTTAGACATTTCCTCTAAAGTAAGAATATCTTCAAAAAGAGAGTATATTTTTTTAAAGCTGTCTACAATAGTTGTTAAAGACTGACGTTCTTTACCTAATTTAGATGCTTTATCAGGATCATTCCAAAGATCTGGATCTTCAAGCAGGCCGTTTACCTCTTCAAGACGCTCTGTCTTTTCCTGCAAGTCAAAGATACCCCCTAAGGGCATCTGCGCGCTGACGCAGCTGCGATAGGCGTTCTTTTAATGAAATTGTCTCAAGCACTTTTATTTATCCATTTTATGATTATATGAGTTTAAGATTATACCAAAATGCAAAGCTCTTCCGGCATAAATAAAAGATTATTGCCGAGCTTTTCTCTAGCCTTTTTTATATTTTTGCTAAAATAAGGCATATTTTATGCGAGGTCTAAAAAAATGATGAATCTTGAAGATATAAAAACTACCGTTAATATGGCTTTAAAAGAAGATTTAGGGGGAGTTGCTGACGCTAAAAGAGATGTTACCGCAGCTTTAATTGATCCTAATACTGTGTCTAAAGCTAGGGTTATTACTCGTGAAAACGGTGTTTTTTGCGGTAAAGCCTGGGTAGAAGAAGTCTATCGTCAATTAAACGCAGATGTTAAGCTGACTTTTTTAGTTAATGACGGAGATGCTGTTGTTGCCAATCAGGAGCTTTTTGAAATTGAAGGCAATGCTCAGGTAATGCTGACAGCCGAACGCACGACTTTAAACTTTGTACAAACTCTGTCAGGCGTTGCTACCGCCGTTAATGCCTATGCTAAAGCCATAGCTCATACTAATTGCTCTCTGCTAGATACTAGAAAAACTATCCCCTGTTTGCGTACTGCCTTAAAATATGCCGTAACCTGCGGCGGCGGACATAATCATCGTATGGGCCTTTTTGATATGTATCTTATTAAAGAAAATCATATCATCGCCTGCGGCGGTATTCCTCAAGCAGTTGAAAAAGCTAAAAAATTAAACCCAGGGATCAAAATTGAAGTTGAAGTTGAAAACTTAGAAGAGTTAGAGACTGCAATTAATGCCGGAGCAGATATTATTATGCTTGACAACTTCGACTATCAGATGATGCTTGACGCCGTCAAATTAAATAATAAGCGCGTTAAATTAGAGATTTCAGGCAATGTAAATATTGATACCATTGCCCGTTTTGCCGAAACTGGTGTAGATTTTATCTCTGTAGGAGCATTAACTAAAAATATCAGGGCACTAGATTTATCTATGCGCTTTGTAGATTAAAAATTATAAGGCATGTATAAAGCATGCCTTATTTTTTAATTAAACTCAACGCTGACACGCGGCATGATATGGCACACTAATTCGTAAGGAATAGTTCCACATAACCTAGCGATAACTTCTACAGGAAGGCCATTTCCCCATAAAATCACCTCATCGCCAATCTGATCATGAGAATCTGCGCCTAAGTCTACAAATAACATATCCATGCACACATGCCCGGCTGTCGGCACCTTACGGCCGTTAATCAAAACCGGCGTACCATTAGGAGCTGTACGAGGGTAGCCGTCTCCATACCCTGTAGCAACAATACCTAAAACAGTGTCATGCGGAGCAACCCAGGCAGCACCATAGCCAACTTTATCTCCTTTTTTGATCTTATGCTTAGCAATTAAAGAACTCTTAAGCGTCATCACCGGCTTTAAGCCTAGATCAGTCCCAACACAATCATCAAAAGGAGAAATACCGTACATGATTATTCCCGGCCTTACCCAACGGGTATGCGATTGCGGCCAGCGAAAAATACCTGCAGAATTGCCTAAAGATAAATCGCCGTCAAAATACTTGGCTATATCAAAAAAGGTATCGATCTCCTGCTGATTATATTCAATTTCAGAAGGAGTATCGGCTACGCTTAGGTGTGAAATCAGTCCTAAAGGCTTGCGAACCTTAGGACAATTTTCCAAACGTCTCTTAATCTCTAAAATTTCTTCCTTACAGCAGGATCCCAAACGATGCATGCCGATATCGACTTTAACCCAGACATGTATGCTTTTTTCGATATTAGCTCTCTCAATTGCTTCAACTTGTTCTAAATCATGAACTGCTGTATATAAGTCGTAACGAGAAATCAATTCGACTTCATCGTCATTATAAAAGCCTTCAAGTAAGACAATCGGCTTAACAATACCTTGATTGCGCAGACTCATAGCCTCCCCAATTCTAGATACTGCAAAGGCATCTGCCTCTTCAGAGAGAGCATTGGCTATTGGATATAAACCATGTCCATAAGCATTAGCCTTAACTACGGCGATAACTTTTGAATTAGGAACTTTTTTTCTAATTACTCTGACGTTATTTATAAGCGCCTGTGTATCAATGTAGGCGGTAACGGCTTTCATATTTTTCCTTTTCTTTACATCAGATTACAATTATTGGTGCACCATAAATATAATGCAAATGTTTAATTATAACACTCTGTATCTAAGCTTAGTTATCATAATAAGCATTAGGATCTGCTTTATCATAAAAAGCCGTATAAGCTCCCTGAAACTGTAATTCAATATCTCCGGTAGCTCCATTGCGATTTTTGCTGACAATGAGTTTTGCTGCACTTTCATCCACATCTGAAGCATTGCGATCTTTATATAATGATTCACGATGCAAAAATAAAATCAAATCGGCATCCTGCTCAAGAGATCCTGATTCACGCAAATCAGAATTCATCGGTCTGTGGTCCTTACGGCCCTCAACCTCACGATTTAGCTGAGATAATGCCAACACGGGCACATTAAGCTCTTTTGCTAAAAGCTTTAAGGATCTGGAAATCTCTCCTACCTCAAGACTGCGGTTTTCTGCTTTAGTCTGCCCTTTCATCAGCTGAATATAGTCAACCATGATAACTGACAGCCCTCCATTATCAGCAGCAATCTTACGCGCTCTTGAGCGCAGCTCCAAAGGAGTTAAATCACCAGAATCATCGATATACAGCTTATTTTTACGGACGTCTCCCTCATTATCGGCTAATAAAACTACTTTGCGGACAATATCATGCCACTGAGCCGGAGTTACATTTCCTAAACTTAAATCTTTCATAGGAACACGTCCAAAGGTAGATAACATGCGCAGAGCAATCTGCTCTGCCGGCATTTCTAATGAAAAAACTAAAGCCGGCTTATGATTATCTGGATTCATTGCAATATTTTCGACAATATTCATCGCAAATGAAGTTTTGCCCACGCCAGGTCTGGCTGCGATGATATTTAAAGAGCCGCCTTGCAATCCTGAGGTAAGATTATCAAGCCCAGAGAATCCAGTAGAAATGCCTCTCATCTTTGAGCCTAAAGCCATATCGGCCTTAATCTTATTGATAAGAGCTAAAGCTACATCCGTCATGGTGCGTGGGCCATTGTCAGTATGTGCATTTTTTTCTGATAATGTAAATACTAAGCCCTGCGCCTCATCATAAAGCTCATCAACTTTGCGGCCTTCAGGAGCATAGCTTATAGCCTCAATATGTTCGGCTACAGAAATAAGCTGCCGCCGGCGGGAAGTGTCACGAATAATCTTTGCATATTCTGTAACTGCAGACAGAGGGCCAACATTATCAGTAAGAGAAGCTACATATTGTCTTCCGCCAGCCTTATCTAAAAGGCCGGCTATTTCTAAATCCGAACAGATTACCGTGGGATCAAAATCATCACTTGTGGCAGCTCTATGCAAAATCGTCTCATAAATAATGCGATTGCGCTCAGAGAAAAAATCATCCCGAGGCAAAGGCCCTACATCTTCGGAAATTCTTGACAATACAGAGCCATCTAGCAGCAAAGCCCCTAAAAGATGCTGTTCTGCCTCAATATTCTTCGGCATCTCTCTTAAAGAAGTTAAATCATTCCGATTATAAGTACGATTTGCATATTCCAGGCGATCAGACATTGAGAGTGCTCCTTTTAATCTAGGCTATTTTACCTAAAATTCCCTAAGCACTCCATATTGAAAAAATATCCTAATTAAAAGGCAAAATAAAAATTGATGACTTTGCAGCCATAGCCTTTAAATAATGCTTTGCTATTTATATATTTACCTTTTGTTATTTCGCAGGATTTTAATCTTGCCATCACTTAAGTATGTATAAATCAGCAATAATTTATGTTTTAAATCCAAAATTCCACATATCGCCTTACCAACAGGAGCTTTTATGGCAAATGCGATCTGAAAGATTATTTAATTAATCTTGGAATTTATATAACAGGATTAAATTTATCAGCAATATAAATACTATTCTGATTAACTGTATATCAGAATTATTTATGCATGTATATAGAATCAGCTGTAAAATATAGCAAAGTTATGATCTTAACTAAAATTAACAAATTTATTTAGCTGCAGACTTAATCCTAATTATCATGCTTTATCAGCTGATAAAGTCTATATAGAAATACACAATAGAAGTACATTAGGTACACAAAACAAAAAAATCTACATTATTTGTAATAATAATGCTTAAAAAGCTAGAAAATTATAAAATAGGAAGGAACTATAACAGGAATGGCGCACCAGAAGGGATTCGAACCCCTGACCGATCGGTTCGTAGCCGATTACTCTATCCAGCTGAGCTACTGGTGCGTGTCATTTCTTACGGGGCAATATTTTAACAAAGTTTTAAAATATTGCAAGCTTTTTCTCAATGGCGGATAGAGAGGGATTCGAACCCTCGATACAAGCTTTATACTCGTATGCTCCCTTAGCAGGGGAGTACCTTCAGCCTCTCGGTCATCTATCCTCGAGAATTTTTAGCGTGGTTATTATCTGTTTTTGTTAAACCTTTGTCAAGTTTTATTTTGAGTTTTTTCTGCTTTCTCAGAAATAACCTCGTGCTCTAGAATTTCACGAGCTACTTTTATATTAGAAGGAGCTTCGATGCCTAAACGCACAAGGCCTGATTTACTCTTAAGGATCTTAACGGTAATATCCCGTCCGACCCGCAGCTGTTCTCCGGCTTTTAGGGATATTACCAACATAATTAGATCTTTTCCTTGACTAAGGCTAAAGCCTGCTTAAAGCACTCATCAAGTCCCTGAGCATTGCTGCCGCCGGCTTGAGCTAAATCAGCTCGGCCGCCTCCTTTGCCGCCGATAGCCGGAGCAATATTACGGATAATATCGCCAGCTTTAATCTTATCAGTATTATTTGCACTTACAGCTGCAATTAAGCTGACCTTATCAGCCTCAATACAAGCTAAGACTACAATGCAATCTTTAGCGCGATTGCGTAAATCGTCAGCTGCTGTACGTAAATCTTTAGCGCTGCAATCCTCTAAAGTTCCGCAAATAAACTTAGTTTCACCTAAGAGCTCTGCCTTAGCTAAAAGATCTGTACACTGATAAGCAACCAATTTTGCCTGTAAATGCTCATTGCGCTTTTCAAGCTCCTTTCCATGAGCTAACAGCTGCTCAGTACGTTCAGTAAGATTAGTTCCTGCACCAGTCTTCATAAGATTAGAGGTCTTAGCAACCATGCGAACTAAATGCATCATCCAATCAACAGCAGCCTTACCGACTAAAGCTTCAATGCGGCGAACGCCTGAAGCAATAGACTCATCAGAAATAATCACAAATGAGCCTAAATCACCAGTACGCTTAGCATGCGTACCGCCGCATAATTCCTTAGAAAAATCACCGGTTGATACTACACGAACCTTGTTTTCATATTTTTCATCGAATAAAGCAATCGCACCTGACTTCTTAGCTTCATCGAGGTCCATTATCTCAGTGGTAACCTCGTAGTTATTACGAATTGCTTCATTGACTAAAAATACTACCTGCTGTCTTTCAGCTAAAGTCAGCGGACTTGAATGAGAATAATCAAAACGTAAACGGTCACAAGCAACATAAGAACCCTTCTGAGCCACTTCATTGCCTAAAACCTTACGCAATGCTGAATCTAATAAATGAGTTGCTGTATGATGAGCAGCAATTGCGCGGCGATTATCGGCATCAACGCAAGCCTTAACCTGATCGCCAGGCTTAAATTCGCCTAAATCTACATGACCTACATGAATTATGGCTTTGCCTACATGCAAGGTATCCTCAACGATAAAGATATTATGTCCAAAACGAATAACACCCTTATCACCAACCTGACCGCCCATCTCGCCATAGAACGGAGTCTTATCTAAAACAATAATAACGCGCTCATCAGTAGAGGCTGCGTCAACGTCTGCTCCATCCTTGATGACATGAGTAACCTTAGCATCGCACTCTAAGCTGTCATAGCCGACAAACTCTGTATTTTCAGAGATCTTAAGCTGCTTGTTATAATCAATGCCAAAATTAGAAGCTGATTTTGCACGAGCTTTCTGCTCCTGCATACATTTATCAAAACCTTCCATATCGACAACATAACCACGATCACGAACAACATCAGCAGTTAAGTCTGAAGGGAAGCCATAGGTATCATAAAGCTTAAAGGCAACCTCTCCTGGTACGGTACGATTGTCGCCTAATTTTACAAGCTCAGCTTCAAGCAGAGCCAAGCCCCTATCTAAAGTATTTAAGAACTGCTCTTCTTCTTTCTTTAAAGTACGCTTTATAAGTTCCTGCTGCTCAACAAGTTCCGGATAGGCTTTGCCCATTAAAGCAACTAGGGTATCTACCATCTTATAGAAGAAAACGTCCTTAGCTCCTAATAAACGGCCATGACGGACAGCTCTTCTGATAATGCGGCGTAAAACGTAGCCGCGGCCTTCATTTGAAGGTAAAACGCCATCGGCAATTAAGAAAGAGCATGAACGAATATGATCGGCAATAACGCGTAAGGATTTAGAGGATAGATCCTTTACGCCTAAAATCTCAGCACCGGCTTTCTCTAAAGTTACAAATAAGTCAATGTCATAATTTGAATGTACGCCCTGTAAAACAGCTGCAATACGCTCTAAGCCTAAGCCGTTATCAATCATCGGCTTAGCCAGCTTTTCAAAAGTTCCATCGATCTTACGGTTGTATTGCATGAATACGATGTTCCAAATTTCAATGAAACGATCGCCGTCTTCATCAGGAGATCCCGGAGGGCCTCCCTGAACATCTTCGCCGTGATCATAGAATATTTCAGAGCAAGGACCGCAGGGACCGGTATCACCCATCTGCCAGAAATTATCTGAATTAAAGGCTCCGCCCTTATTATCACCAATACGAACAATCTTGCTTTCAGGCAAGCCAATAACATCACGCCAGATATTATAGGCTTCATCATCCTTATCATAGACAGTTACCATCAAGGATTCTTTAGGCAGCATAAAAACTTCAGTTAAAAGTGTCCAGGCATAGCTGATAGCCTCTTTCTTGAAGTAATCACCAAAGCTGAAATTACCTAACATCTCAAAGAAAGTATGGTGACGGGCTGTATAGCCTACATTATCCAGATCGTTTTGCTTGCCGCCGGCGCGAACACATTTCTGAGCCGTAGTAGCACGTAAATAATCTCTTTTTTCCTTACCTAGATAGATATCTTTAAATTGATTCATGCCTGCATTAGTAAATAACAGGGTTGCATCATTATAAGGAACTAATGAGCTAGAACGAACCACCTTATGGCCGTGCTCTTTAAAGAAGTTCAGATACGCATCGCGGATCTGATCAGTTGTCATATACATAAATTTAATTTCCAAAAAATAGGAAGCTTATCAAATATTGGTAACTACAAAAGCTTAATAATTGTGAATAAACTGTCACAGGCAGTATAAGCCACAGCAATTTCCTGCTATTTTATAACAAAAATACGCTATGGCTACATTTTATGGAAGCAATGTCTAAGATAAGTTTTAAGATCTAAAAATTCTCTAATGCTTGATAGCATACAGGCGCAGAAAATCCTCGTCTATATAGAAAAGCTAAAATTTTTTGTCTCTCAGGAGCTTCTGAAGGCAAAACTTCATATTTTTTATGCAGAAGCTCTAAAGCTATATTCAGCCATTCCACATTTTGCGACATTTCATAAACTAAATTTTTATCTAAACGTCGCTTTACAGCCTCTAAAAACAAACGTTTTTGTCCGTAATGAGCGCTGTACATATGATTAATCAGCATTTGTATGCAGCGTTTATCACTGACATAACCACAATCATCACAGGTCTTTAATACAGCCCTTGAAAGCTCTACTGAAAATTTTTTTGTAAGCCTAGTATAAAGCTCATAACGTGAATATTCTCGAGCGCTTAATAAGCGCAAAGCATAATTAAGCGCTTTTTTATAGTCTGTACTTGCAGATATCTCCATATTTTACAGATCATCTGGAATGGGAGTCACTAAATCTTCAGCATTAAAATCATCACTGTCTGCAGGCAAATTTTCTAAAGAGCTTGGCGATTCACTGCCTAATTGGGCTGTTTGCTCATAATCGCTATTTTGCTTATAGAAAGCGCGGATCTGCTGCTCAAGTTCATCTGCAACTTCAGGATGCTCATCTAAATAACGCATGGCATTAGTTTTGCCTTGCCCTATTTTGCTGCCTTTATATGCAAACCAAGCTCCGCTCTTTTCGATAAAGTTAGCGGCTACGCCCAAATCTAAAAGCTCGCTGTTTTTAGCGATGCCGTAATTAAACAGGATCTGGAAATTAGCAGTCTTAAACGGAGGGGCAACCTTATTTTTTACTACCTTAACCTTAGTTTCATTGCCGATAACCTCTTCCTTTTCTTTTACAGGAGATCCTTTACGTATATCTAATCTTACAGAAGCATAATACTTCAGCGCATTACCGCCTGTAGTTGTTTCAGGGTTACCAAACATAACACCAATCTTCATGCGCAGCTGGTTAATAAAAACCACCATACAGTTAGCCTGCTTAATAACTCCAGTAAGCTTTCTCAATGCCTGAGACATCAGACGAGCTTGCAAGCCTACATGATTATCTCCCATATCACCTTCAATTTCAGCCTTGGGAACTAAGGCTGCAACTGAATCAATAACCACTACATCGACGCCGCCGGATCTAACTAAAGTTTCGCATATATCCAGAGCCTGCTCACCGGTATCAGGCTGAGAGATAATTACATCCTCAATCTGTACTCCTAGCTTACGGGCATAAAGGGGATCTAAAGCATGCTCGGCATCAATAAAAGCACAGACTTTTCCTAATTTTTGAGCCTGTGCAATAAGCTCTAAAGTTAAGGTAGTCTTACCTGAAGATTCTGGGCCATAAATCTCTATAATACGTCCCATAGGCAATCCGCCTATACCTAAGGCTAAATCTAAAGTTAAAGAGCCTGTCGGTATAGCTTCAATATCAACAATTTCATTTTGGCCTAAACGCATAATAGCGCCTTTACCAAACTGGCGCTCAATCTGTTCCATTGCTGCTTCTAAAGCCTTTTGCTTTTTAGGATCTTTAGCTAAATTTGCCGAAACTTTATTTTTTGCCACTTTCGGTGCACGCTCTGCCATATTTATCTCCGGTAAAATATAATTTATATATGAATATATTATATTCTAATTTAGACTAATGTCAAAATAATACTTTA
>CAJKNC010000014.1 GCA_905201175.1 uncultured Succinatimonas sp. | reverse complement strand
TTTCATAACAAAACCCCATTATCAATCATGTGATCAATAATGGGGTTCATACTACTTAAGCCAGCTTTTTTTATATTAATTAAACAGCCCTACAATGCCGCAATATAAATCACGTGCTTTATGCTGTCAGCTTATAAAGCATTAAAAAATTTTTCCTAAATAATGTATGAAAACACTAACGCTTAAATTAAGCTTTAGTCAATAATTACTAAAACTAAACTTTTGCTAAAATAACATTAAAAGCTTTTAGGCAAATAAGGATAAGCATAGTGGAAGATACACGACTTAAAGTTTTTTATACTGTGGCAACTCATCTGAGCTTCACTAAGGCAGCTTCCCTATTGTGCTTAAGTCAGCCAGCCGTTACCAAACATGTTGCTAATCTTGAATCTCAATACCAGGTAAAACTCTTTGAACGTAATGGCCACAATATCAAGCTCACGCCTGCAGGACTGACTTTTCTTGAAAAGAGCAAAAAAATTCTCGCTCTTTACAATGAGCTCTCCTATGCTATGCATGCCTATAACCAAATATATTCAGGAAAATTGCGTCTAGGCGCCAGCACTACGATCGCCCAATATATACTCCCTGAAATTCTAGCTGCATTTAATAAATTCTATCCTGAAGTAGAACTTACTGTTCTGAACGATAACTCACAAAATATCGAGCGAGCTCTTATTGATGAAGAAATAGATCTTGGACTTGTTGAAAATGTCAACCGTAATAAATCCTTAAGCTACACACCTTTTTTAGATGATGATTTAATCATCGTCAGTTCCGATCTAAATTTACAAGCTCTTACCTTAAAAGAATTCAAAACCAAACCATTAATTCTGCGTGAACTGGGCTCAGGCACATTAGATGCAATCATCTCTGCTTTACATCAGCATAATTTAAAACTTCAAGAATTTAATGTGCGCATGCACTTAGGCAGCACTGAAGCCATTAAACGCTTTCTAATGCATAGCGACTGCTTGGGCATACTCTCTAAATTCTCGGTAAAAAATGAGCTTGAACTAAAAAAACTTAAAGCTATTAATTTAAAGGAAGTAAATTTTAAGCGGCAGTTCTGCTTTGTAAAAGCTCAGGGGGAACAATTGCCGATCATCGATAAATTTACTGAATTTGTAAAAGATTACCTCTGTCATAACTTATAGTTATCAAAGATAATTTTTGACCATTGGCAAAAAGGCTTTTTTTTAATTAAAGTATACCTACTTTAATTCGAGGTCAAAAAATATGTTTGAAAAAGGACAACGTGCTGATACCCTTCATGGACTTTTGTTCATCGCTTTATTTGCTCTGGCAGCTTTCTATATTGCAGGTCTTCCTCTTATAAAAAGTTTATCGCTATCTCCATTAATCGTGGGCATTATTTTAGGCATGGTATATGCAAATACCCTCTACAAAAAATTGCCTGCAGCCTGGCTTCCTGGCATAAAGTTTTCTACCAAGCAGATTTTAAGACTCGGTATTATTCTTTATGGCTTCCGCTTGACTTTAAATGATGTCTATGCCGTAGGCATGATGGCCGTATTCACTGATGTTTGCATCGTCGGCGGAACTCTAATCATAGGCATAATTATAGGTAAAATCTTAAGAATGGATTCGCAAACTGCCTTAATGACTGCAACAGGAAGCTCTATCTGCGGAGCTGCAGCAGTATTAGGCGCAGAAGGCGTAGTTAAATGCGAAAGCTATAAGACCGCAATTGCAGTTTCAACAGTGGTAATCTTCGGCACTATTGCCATGTTCCTCTACCCTATCATGTATAGGTCCGGCTTATTTGACGGCATGTCTGATACAGCATTTGCTATCTATACCGGCGCCACCTTACATGAGGTAGCCCATGTTGCCGGAGCAGGCAATGCCATGGATCCTACAGATACTTTAGGTATTGCCGCTACAGCTACCATTACCAAGATGATAAGAGTCATGCTCTTAGCTCCTGTGCTTATCATCATGGCTCTTTGCATAAATTACATCAAGAAGAAGCATCATGAAATGAATGTAAATGATGGCCGCAAAACTCACATCACCATTCCTTATTTTGCTTTTTACTTCTTAATTGTCATTATTATCAATACTCTGTTGAGTTCTGCCTTTGATGCTCAAACAGTAAAAGACATTCCCTTAAATGGCGTAATTGAATATATAGATACTTTCTTACTGACTATGGCAATGACCGCTTTAGGCGTGGAAACATCCTTAGATAAATTCAAAAAAGCCGGTGCAAAGCCTTTCATTTTAGCAGCTCTGCTCTTTGTATGGCTTTTAGTCGGCGGCTACTTCCTCACTAATCTGTCCGTATATCTTTTCGCTTAGAAAGCAGGGCTCCGTACGGAGCCCTAAATCTTGTACAAAAAAAAATTAAAAAATCTATAGTTAAGATCAAATATTTATTATGTTTGTGACTGCAGGCACGGATATAATTTTAGATCTCTACCATACTAAAATTTTATATATAATCATACCCAAAATAATAAATGATCTATACAGATCTTTCATTCATCATAAGCTTTAGAGAACACTATGGATTTTACTTTTCGCAGTCAAGATATTATGAATGGCCCTGAATGGGCTAACGTTAGAGCTCTATATAAAGCTTCCGGCTTTACCGATCCTGAACTAAAAAAACCCCTTATCGGTATTGTTAATACCTTCAATGAAATCTGCCCAGGCCACAATATTTTAAAGGAATTAGCCGAACGCGTTAAGGAAGGCGTATTTGCCAATGGCGGAACTCCAGTTGAATTTGCATCTATTGGCGCCTGCGACGGCATCGCTATGGCCCACGACGGCATGAAATACATTCTGCCTGGACGCGAAACTATCGCTAATGATGTGGAGGTAATGGTTCAGGCTCATCGCTTAGATGGTCTGGTTATTTTAGGCTCATGCGATAAAATTGTTCCGGGTCTTATATTAGGTGCTCTGCGTGTTAATTTGCCTACCGTCTTTGTAAACGGCGGCCCTGCACTCCCAGGCCGGATGAAGGAAGGCAATCCATACGGCGGCGAGTACATCGATCACTCTATTATTCAGCAGTCTGAAGGATCTCTGAAATCTGGCAAAATTACTCAGAAACAATTTGACTGGTTAGAGAATAATGCTGTCCCGACTATCGGCTCCTGCGCCATGTTAGGCACGGCCAATACTATGTGCTGCTTAGCTGAAGCTATGGGCTTGGCCTTACCAGGCACAGCTGCTATACCTGCCGTTTATGCAATGCGCATGCGTGCAGGCTTTGCTTCTGGCTCTGCAGTAGTTGATTTGGTTCGTAAAAACATCAAGATCCGCGATATCATCAACAAAGCCTCCATCGAAAATGCTATCCGGGTTAACTCCGCTATAGGAGGATCGACTAACGCCGTATTGCACATGCTGGCTATTGCATATGAAGCTCATGTCGACTTTACTCTAGAGGATTTCGGTAAGATTGCCTCTGAGGTTCCGCACCTAGTTGCCATGATCCCGGCAGGTAAATATGTACTCCTGGACTTCTTTGAGGCAGGCGGCGTTCCGGCCATTATGCAGGAAATTCGCTCTCGCTTAGATACCACAGGCATAACCGTAACAGGCGAGACTTTAGCTCAAAACCTAGATAAGTATGCAGAAAACCGCAATAAAGACTGCATCAGACCTCTAGATAAGCCGGTACACAGCTGCAGCGGCATTGCCATCTTGCACGGCAATTTAGCTCCAAAAGGTGCTGTAACTAAGCCTTCTGCTATTCCAGAGGAAGCTCATGACTTTACAGGCCGCGCCGTAATCTTTGAAAATGAGCAGGATGCCTTAGACGGCATTCGAGCCTTAAAGGTTCATGAAGGAGATGTTGTTGTTATCCGCAATGCCGGTCCTCGCGGCGGCCCGGGCATGCCTGAGCAGTATAAGGCCATGAAATTATTGGTAGGCATGAAGCTAGGCTCTAAAGTCTGCGTTATCACTGACGGACGCTTCTCCGGCTCTAATAACGGCTGCTTTGTCGGACACATCTGTCCTGAGGCCTATGATGATGGTCCTATTAAATATTTACGCAACGGTGACGTCATTCATGTCAATGTTGATGCAGGCATCATTGAAGCTGAGGTTGATTTCGAAGCCCGCCGCAAAGAAGGCGCTGAAGATCACACTAATAAAGCTGAAGGTTATCTATATCATTATCGTCACAGCTGCGCTAGCGCAAGCGAAGGCGCTGTAATTAAAACCAGAGATTAAATAATACATCTCCTAAAAGCCCTAGCTAAGCCTAGGGCTTTTCTTTTTTTTATGTTAAAAATATAAACAGACTCTTAAGAGCTTTTTTGACGGGCTGAAAATTTTTTGAGCAATACTGCCATGAATATGCAATTATCTCCTCTCGATTTTATTTTACTTATAGCTCTGCTGATTATGATGGGCATAGTTATTTATCTATGCTACAGTCTCTTTCATGGTAAACAAGAGCCTCACCTTTTAAAACAGACATTAATTCAAAAAGAACAGGAGCTCTCGGCACTAACGCAAAAGCTCAATCAATGCGAGCATAAATTTGAGCTCCTAAGACAGGAGCATGCAGCTTTAAGAGAAAATTATGCTGCTTTGGGCAAAGAGCGCAGCCTCATTTTGGAAAATAATAAAAAACTGCAGGACAAGCTTGAAGAGCTAAATTATGAAGCTTCTGATTTACGCGAGGCTATGTCGGCAGCTGGAGCAGCTTTAGATGCCGAAAAGCAGATGCGCGAGGATGATAGGCTTAAAGCCCAGGAGCGTGATGAAGAACTTAAAAACAGACTTACTCTCTTAGGGCAGCAGATGCTTAAAGCTACAGCCGCAGAGCTTAGCAGCCAAGAACGGCTCAACTTCCAAAAAAATGTCGCCCCCTTAAAAGAAGAACTTGAAATATTCAGAAGCTTCTTAACCCAAAGTCAAAATCAAAGCGCCAGTCAATCAGGATCTTTGCTTACTGAATTAAAAAAACTGCAGGAAAGCCAAACAGTCTTATCAAAGCAGGCTTTAGATCTAAGTCTTGCTTTAAGCTCAGGCGGCAAATCTCAGGGTATGTGGGGTGAGCTGCAATTAGAGCGTGTTTTAGAAAATTCAGGCTTAACCTTAGGGGTTGAATATGAGCGTGAAGTTGCAGGAGTACGCTATCAAAATGAAAATGGACGCCCTGATGCAATCATCAGACTTCCCCAGAATCACTGCCTGATTATTGATGCCAAATGTTCCCTTACAGCTTATACAAGCTTTATGAATGCCTCTGGCAAAGAGGAAAAAGACAATGCTCTCAAGGCGCATATTTCTTCACTGAGAAATCATATAAATGGGCTTAAAAAACGTGATTACAGCAATTATAAGAGTCTCAACTCCCCGTCCTTTGTATTTATGTTTGTTCCTATCGACGGAGCTCTTTCTTTAGCTATCAATAAGGACGCGTCTTTGTATGATGAAGCTTCCCAGAACAATATCTACTTAGTCTCACCTTCAAGCTTATTGCCAGCTTTAAGAGTTGTAGCTAATTTATGGGTCTTATCTAAGCAAAATGAGCGTATTCGAGCTTTAGCCTCTGAGGCACAGCAGATCTATGCTAAATTTTCACAAGTACTAAATGCTCTTGAAGATGTGCAGAAAAAAGAAGCTTCTCTAAATTCCAGCATCGAAGTCTTAAATAATCGTCTGTGCGGAGGAAAGGGAAATTTAGAAGGGCAGCTGCAAAACTTTGCTGTAAAAGCCCCCCAGGTCTTAGCTCAGGAGGGCTTAGAAATTAAAGATGCTTAGCCGCGCATGCAATGGCTGCCTTTGGCAATGCCCAAAACACCTGAACGCACGACCTCGATAATATCAGTAAGCTTCTTAAAGGTATGAAGCATATTATCTGCATCGGCTGAGGAACCGACAAACTCAATAGTAAGAATTTCCGCATTGACATCAATAATTCTAGCATTAAAAATTTCTGCTAAAGTTTTAACCTCTTCGCGGATATTTCGATTCGGAGTATTGATCTTAACTAAGAGCATCTCACGCTCTAAACCGCCCTCAGCTTCTTCATTTAAAGCTGAAACACGCAGTACGCAAACTAATTTATGCAGCTGCTTGGTGATCTGCTCAGCCTCATCTGATGAGCCTTCAGTCAAAATAGTACAACGAGATAAAGTTTTATCATCAGTTGGTGCTACAGTTAAGCTTTCAATATTGTAGCCGCGCTGAGAAAACAAACCCACCACACGAGATAAAGCTCCAGCTTCATTCTCAATCAAAATGGAAATTATGTGGCGCATTTATATTTCCTCCTTTTGCTCATCATTTAACATCATGTCAATCATGGAGCCATCAGCCCGCTGCCACGGCATAACCTTGGTGTTAGTATCGGTAATGATATCTACCAAGACAAATTCATCCTTTAAGGACAGAACCTCAGCTATAGTTTCCTCAAGCTTTGATTCCTCAGAAATACGATATCCTTTAAAACCGTAAGCCTTAGCAATAGTCAGAAAATCAGGATTTCCGTCTAAGATAGTAGCGCTGTAGCGGCTGTGATAGAAGACGGTCTGGAATTGTCTTACCATGCCTAACACACTGTTATCTAAAATAAATACTTTAAGCGGCAGCTTAAGCTTGCGGCATACAGCCAGCTCCTGCATATTCATCTGGAAACTGCCGTCACCCGTGATGCACATAACCGTGGCCTCAGGCATGGCCAATTGCGCACCGATAGCTGCCGGGAAGCCAAATCCCATAGTGCCTAAGCCTCCTGACGTCAGGAAATGACGCGGAGAATCAAACTTAAAGTACTGAGCCGTAAACATCTGATGCTGACCTACATCAGTGGTAACATACGGATTATATTGCTTGCTTAGGCGGCTGATAACCTCTATGGCTTCCTGAGGTCTGATAATGCCGTCATACTTCTTATACTTTAAGCAATTCTTGCGCTTAAATTCATTGATCTGTGCCCACCACGGATCCAAACGGCTTTTAGGTCCAATCTCTATTTCATCTAAGGCTTCATTAATTTGATGCATTACAGTCTTAGAATCGCCTACAATCGGAATATCAGCCTGTACAGTTTTGGAAATTGAGGCAGGATCGACATCGATATGAATTACAGTGGCATTCGGACAGAATTTTTCTACATTATTAGTAGCACGATCGGCAAAACGCGCACCCACGGCAAAAATAACATCCGAATTGTGCATCGTTTCATTGGCCTCATAAAGACCGTGCATACCAAGCATGCCAAGCCACAGCGGATCACTTGCCGGAAATCCTGAAATTCCCATTAATGTTGAGCATACAGGCAAGGATAATCTATGCGCAAACTTTAAGACCTCCTCACAGGCCTCGCCCTGAATAACGCCGCCGCCAATTAGCATGACAGGCTTCTTAGCATTGGCAATTAAGTTTGCCGCACGCCTGACTTGGCCCTTATGTCCGAAGATCGTAGGATTGTAAGATCTTAAATGCACCTCGCTATCGCTTGAATAATCAAAAAGATAGCGACGGTTCTGACAATCTTTAGGAATATCGACGACTACAGGTCCTTTACGTCCTGTAGAAGCGATATAAAAAGCCTTGCGCAGATTTACTACAATATCCTCAGGCTTTTTGCATAAGAAGCTGTATTTAACTACAGGGCGGGTTACGCCCATGGTATCAACTTCCTGAAAGGCATCCGTGCCAATTAAAGAGGTCTTAACCTGACCTGTAATTAATACTAATGGAATAGAATCGCCGTAAGCTGTAGCTAAGGCAGTTACTGTATTTGTAGCGCCTGGGCCTGAGGTTACTAATGCCACGCCTACTTTGCCTGTAGATCTTGCATAGCCGTCAGCCATGTGCACTGCACCCTGCTCATGACGAGTTAAGGTGTGATGAATCTTCTTTGAGTCATAGAGCTCATCATAAATATCGGTTACGGCAGCTCCAGGATAGCCAAAGATCTCGGTGACGCCAAGATCCTCTAAGCATCTTACTACCTGCGCCGCTCCATTTAACTGTTCCATAAGATATTCCGCAAATATAATTAAAAATTTAATCCACTATTCCTTTTATACGCTCATAGCCTCAGGACCGCAACAAACATCTGGTCTAGCTGCGATAAAAGGTGTTAAAACTATGCGCTCGCGTTCAAAAAGACGTAAAAGTTCAATTGCCGTGTGATGCATGCGATAGCGAGTTTCCATAGGCTGCAGCGGGACTAGCTGATAAAAACGAACAGTTGAGCCATCACTTAAATTAACAGCCTGACATTCACCTGCATAATCACCTAAAGCTGTAAGCATAACACCATCATAAGCTGTGCTCGGAGCTAAGCTCGGCTCTTCTTTGACGTAATAGCCAAAACCGATGAAATTTAATGCTCCGATAACATGACGAATCATCTGCAAAAGTAAATAAACTGGCCAGTCCTTATCCTTATCTTGAGTAAAGCAATAATCCTTAGGTAAGAATAAGCATAATTCCAAATGTGCATTTAGTTTTTTATCAAAGCCGTTTGGCACATTTAAAAGCTTAGCTCCAAGCCCGCAGGAAATAAGCTTATTATAATGGTGATCTTCTGAGGGAGGAATATGAATAACTTCTACCCCAAAGAGACTGCACAAGCGCTGTCCCTTGCCAAAATACTTTTCTATATGCTCTGAAACTATCTTAAAATCATCAGGATTTAAGCCCTTAAACTCCGACTGAATCACAAGGCTTTTACAGTTTTCAAGACATGCATTGATTCTATTGAAGAGCTCATGATCTCCCACGCTTACATGAGTTAGCGCTCTTTCAAGGCGCATCATGCTGTCTGGAATCAAGTTATCCTGATATAAAGCCATACCCTTTAAATACAGCCATTTAGGATCGTCCTTTCCTTCTAGAGCAAAACTATCTAAAATCTTATGAGCCTTAGCGCATAAGCTTTCAGGATCATTAGTTTTAAGCGAGGCATTAAGATAAGCGCGCACTAGCGAGAGCGCTAAATTAAAATCAAGCTCTAGCGGCTCTAATAGCGCAATAATCTCATAATATTTTTTTTCTGAAAAAAGCTTGGTAACTTGGTTATGTATATCTGCCATGATGAAAGCAGACGGGCAAAAAGCCCGTCTTTTTAGAGAATGTTATGAATGTAAAGAATGATCGCCGCGGAAAATGCCGCAAACGCCAGAACGAACCGTTTCAATTACGTCAGCTTCCTCAGAGACGGCTTTTAAGAATCTATCCACCTCAGATGAAGTATTTACATATTGAATAACAAAAAGCTCTGGAGTTAAGTCCACGATCTCTGCTTTGAAAATATCACACAAGGTCTTAAGCTCCTCACGCAAAGCATGGCCTAAAGCCTGAACTTTGACAAAGAGGATCTCTCTTTCAACAATCGACTGCTCGTCAGCGATAGAAGAGACTTTAATAACATTAACCAGCTTATGCAGCTGTTTAGTTATACGCTCAACCACTACATTATCGCCCTCTGTTAAGATGGTAATGCGAGATAAGGAATTATCCTCAGTCGGAGCTGCGGTAATAGTCTCAATATTATAGCCGCGCTGAGAGAAAAGCCCGACAACACGCGAGAGAGCGCCGATTTCATTTTCTAAAAGAATGGAGATGATCTGACGCATGCTTTAATCCTCATTTAAAAACATATCAGCCATGCTGCCGCCCATCTGCTGCATCGGCAGCACCTGTGCATTGGTATCACAAAGAATATCAACAATCACAAGCTTATCCTTCATAGCTAAAGCTTTCTTCATTGTAGGCTCTAATTCAGAAGGCTCTTTTACAAAGAAAGCTTCATGACCGTAGGCTTTAGCTAAAGCGACAAAATCCGGATTGTAATTTAAATTGGTAGAACTGATATGGCCCTTATAGAACATGCGCTGCCATTGACGAACCATGCCTAAGGTATGATTATCGCAGATGAAAATCTTAAGCGGCACATTGAATTCCAAGCAGGTTGATAATTCCTGGATATTCATCTGGAAGCTGCCGTCGCCGGTAATTAAGCAGACATCACTGTCAGGCTTGCCGATCTTAGCTCCGATTGCCGCGGGGAAACCATAGCCCATTGTGCCTAAGCCGCCTGAGGTTAGGAAATGATGCGGTTCATCAAACTTATAATATAAAGCTGTAAACATCTGATGCTGACCGACATCAGTGGCAACAATAGCCTTGCCGTCGGTTAAACGGTTTAAGGTCTCAACAATCTCCTGAGGCTTAATCAGATCTTTATCTTTCTTATAGCTTAAGCATTTAACTTCACGCCAAGCATTGATTGTATCCCACCATAATTTCAAATCCTTGCTGTCCTGCTTTAAATCAAGCTCTTTAAAAGCCTCGTCAAACTGACCTAAAACAGTCTTAGCATCGCCTACAATCGGAATATCGGCATTTACAGTCTTTGAAATTGAGGCCGGATCAATATCTACATGGATAATCTTAGCTGCAGGGCAGAATTTCTGAATATTGTTAGTGACACGATCATCAAAACGCACGCCGACAGCAAAAACTACATCTGCCTTATCCATAGCCTCATTGGCCTCATAGGTACCGTGCATACCTAACATGCCTAAGAAATTTTTAGAGGTGCTGGGATATGCGCCTAAGCCCATAAGCGTTGAGGTTACCGGCAGATTAAATCTGTCTACTAAAGAGCGGATCTCTTGCGAAGCATTAGATAAAACAACGCCTCCGCCTATCATGACAATCGGGCGCTTTGCTTCTAAAAGCATCCTTGAAGCACGCTTAATTTGCCCGCGATGACCTTGTAAAGTCGGCCTGTAAGAGCGCATCTTGACATCGCCGTTATCTTCAGGGTATTCAAATAATTTAGACGGACGTACGCAGTCTTTAGGCACATCAACTACAACAGGTCCGGGTCTGCCTGATGATGCCAGGTAAAAGGCCTGTCTTATATAACGAGGAATGTCTAAGGCCTTCTGACATAAGTAAGAATGCTTAACAATCGGACGTGTGATGCCGACAGTATCAACCTCCTGGAAAGCATCAGAACCGATTAAAGGAGTACCAACCTGTCCTGTAATCACTACCATCGGAATAGAATCCATATATGCAGTAGCAATAGCCGTTACAGTATTAGTAGCACCAGGACCTGAAGTTACCAAGCATACGCCGACCTTTCCTGTAGCGCGAGCATAGCCATCAGCTGCATGAGCTACACCCTGCTCATGACGACCTAGAACATGATGAATCTTCTTAGATTGTAGTAAAGCATCATAAATGTCTAGTACAGCTCCGCCAGGATAACCAAATAATCTATCTACACCTAAATCCTCTAAGGTACGCACTAACATCTGTGCGCCCGACATCATGGTCATACGTCATTAACTCCTAAATAAATATGCTGTTATTTTTTATAATTTTTGGGCAGAAAACGAGGGGTACGAGCTGCCCATTTTTCATATTCTGCTCCGAAATCTCGTCGCAAGCGCGGCTCATCCAAAAAAACCGCAAAGCAATAAGCGAATATCCCAAACATAAGGGGAATTATTAAACTATATAACGAATTTACAGAACAGCATAGCCCCAGATAAAACAAAAATACTCCCAAATGCATAGGATTACGGCATAAAGCATAAGGACCTGAGGTTACCAGAGACGAAGTCTCCTGCATAAGCTTAATTCTGCCGAATACGGCAGGACCTCCCTTGCCTTTTCTTTTAAGCTCGATATTAGCCCACACGGTAAAAAATAAACCTAAGGCAGAAGTAACTGCCCCAAAGATAGAGCTGACTAATAAAGGCGGCATAAAAGGCGCATTAAATCTGTAGCCTATATAAATTATTACTGCAGGAACTGCCCCAAGCAGCGCAGCAGTTCCAAGCAAATACACAAACACTTCTTTTTTAAGCATTGATTCTCTTTAAAAGCTCATCTAAGACTAATAAAGGATGCACCGGCTTTTTATGCTCCATACGCTCAACCTGAGAGCGGCAGCTAAAGCCCGTAATTAAGCAGTGCTCAAATGGCCGCTTAGCAAGCTCTCCCTTCCAATTCTGCTCATACACCTTATAGGTCTCATCCTGATTTTGCACCATATGCCCATGCAGTCCTGCCATACCGCAGCAGGCTACGGGAACAGGAATTACAGTCAGGCTAAAGCTCTGCATTACCATTTGCCACATAGTAACGCTCTTAGGAACTAAAGCTCTTTCGGTACAATGCGTGAACAGATAATAAGGAGCAAAGAATCCTTCGTCCTGCTCTTTTAGAGAATGCAGCCGCTCCTGCAAAGAACTTAAGGTATTCTTCAGCTTCATAGAGCCTAACTGCTTTTCTAGCCATTCCTCAGGCAGCATTACCTCAAAATTTCCGCGCATTTTTTGAAGTAATTGGACATATTCGTCTCTGTAGCAAATAGTTAATGCCGGATCAAAGCCGACTAAATCGATGCGTGCACGGCTTAAGCGCTCAAGTCTCGCCGCCTGCTTTACCGCATAGCGCACAAAGGAGCGGCGATCGCCGCGAATGACCATAAGCTTGCCATTAATATAGGGCTTAAGCAAGGATACCCGATAACCTAGAGAGCGCATTACTCTTGCCATCATCATAAGGCCTTCTGCCTCATAAGCTACAGTAAAAGGATCCGTGACGATCAATACCTCAGGAGAATCCTTTAATGCCTTGGCTGTAGATAAAAGCTCAAAGCCGTTTTCCTCGCAGAGCTTTGAAAGAGGCTTATCTGAAAACTTAGGCAAATCAACCATGCCGAATAATTTTTCGCACAAATAAGCATTAAGCTTATTTTGTACAAGCTTATTGGAATATTTCGGCCATTTAGCCATCAGCGGAATAAATCTTTCCGCATTTAAAACTAAAAGATCCATTGCCGGTCTTAAATAACGGCCATAATATAAAGATAAGAAGCGAGAATTTAAGTCGGCAGCATTAACATGCGCAGGACAAATGCTCTTACAGGATTTGCACGACAGACAGGTCTTAATATGCTCCAAATACTCAAGGCTGTAGTCATCCTTTTTATTTAAAGTATTATAAACTCGCTTGATAAAGCGTATAGGATTAGGAATATCAGTTAAAGCCTGAGTTTCCTCTACATTAGGGTTGCAGCCCTGATCATTTAGCATGCGCAGCCACTCGCGGGCCAGCTCGCTGTAGCCTTTAGGAGAATTAACGTGATTTTTGGTATAGCGATAGCTTGGACACATCAAAGAGCTCTTTTGATAGCTAAAGCACTGTCCATTGCCATTACAGCTTAAAGCTCCCTTAAAGTTCTCTCTGACGGCAATAGGCAAGGTACGGTCTAAATCGCCGCGCATTGGACCATCAATAGCTACAAGCTTATCGATATCATTGCTAAATGGTACGCAGATCTTGCCTGGATTTAAAATATTGTTCCTATCAAAAACTTCTTTAATTTGGCGCGCAATCGGATACAGCTTGCCGAAGAAACGCTCGCCGAAGCAGGAGCGATAGCCGCGTCCATGCTCACCCCACATCTGGCCATGATATTTCGATACTAAATCAACAACGGCATTTGAAATCGCTACAAGCTTATCGCGATCTTCTCTCTGAGTTAAATCCAAAGCAGGACGAACATGCATCAGACCGGTATCAACATGTCCGAACATACCATAGGGTACAGACATGCCGTCTAAGAGTGCACGGAACTCTAAAATATAGTCGGCCAAATGCTTAGGCGGAACTACAGTATCTTCAGTGAAGGCTACCAGCTTGCGTCTGCCTGCTGCTGCGCCTAACAGGCCTACAGCTTTTTTGCGCATGCCATAAATTGCTGCAATAGCATGAGGAGTAGAGGCAATCTGTGCGCCTAATATGCCGTTTTTAAAGCTCTCTGCGCTCTTCTGCGTCTCTTCAAATAATTTATTTAACCGCTGATGCTCTTCATCGGCATCATAGCCGGCAAATTCAACTATATTGATGCCTTGAATTTTATGGTCGGGAATCTCTTGAATGTATTCCTTAACGTCATTCCAAACCACATCCTGCTTAGCTAAATTCAAGACCTTAGAATCAACAGTCTCTACAGATAAAACGCCTGCATCAACAAGCTTAACTGCATGCCGTAAAGCTGCATCAAAGTTTTCATATTTAACAACCATCAATTCCCTAAAAGTAGGAATATAGGTCAAATCAAGCTGCGCTTCATAAACAGTAGCTAAGGTACCCTCAGCACCGCAGATCAAGCGCGCTAAATTTAAGGTGCCTGTACGGGGATCGTAGGCATGGACTAAATCATAGCCAGTCATAAACCGGTTAAGCTTAGGGAAAAGCTTAGTGATCTCGCCTCGGTTGTTCTTTAATAGCTGATAGCAGGTTCTATAGATCTCGCCTTCAAGACCATCCTTATTTAAGCACTCCTTTAGCTGAGCTCCCTTAACCGGTCCAAACTCAGTAATAGTGCCATCAGTTAAGACGGCTCTTACTTTTAAAATATGTGAAGAAGTACGCCCATATTTTAAAGAGCCCTGACCTGCGGCATCATTGCTTATCATGCCGCCTATGGTTGCTCGATTAGAGGTAGATAATTCAGGAGAGAAAAATAAGCCGTGCGGCTTTAATTGTTCATTTAACTCATCTTTAATGCAGCCGCATTGTACCCATAGACAATGATTGTCAAGATCAAGCTCGCCTACATTCTTCATATAGCGAGACATATCAATAGTAATGCCGCGATTTAAAGATTGACCATTAGTTCCGGTACCGCCTCCGCGCGGAGTAAAAATAAGATTCTCAAAACCAGAACGCTTTGCTGTCTTAAAAATCAAGGCAATGTCCTCAGCATCGCGAGGGAATACCACTGCCTGAGGCATGCACTGATATACAGAGTTATCTGTTGCACACAACAGTCTGCCTGAATGAGTCTTATCCAGATCTCCTTTAAATCCAGCGCCCTTTAAAGCGTCAATAAAATTCTGATAACGAGGCTCTGCTGCACTAATGCCTTGTATACGCGGGATCAACTTATCCTCCAGGTACTATATTTATTTCTAAAGTGTCATTATTTTACACATTTATATTTTTTAGTCAGTTCTAAAGACTTTGCACCAAAAAAGAGAGGTATAAGACTAAAATTTATACTATAAGTGAAGAAATGATGAAGCAAAAGAGGAATGTAAAAAAGGATGGTAGCTATGATTGGAATTGAACCAATGACCTCAGCATTATGAGTGCCGCGCTCTAACCAACTGAGCTACATAGCCATGGCTGGGGTACTAGGATTCGAACCTAGGTAATGGCGGAATCAGAATCCGCTGCCGTACCACTTGGCGATACCCCAATCCTATCAGATGGCAGGGGTACCTGGATTCGAACCAGGGCAATGGCGGGATCAAAACCCGCTGCCTTACCGCTTGGCTATACCCCTAATCTGAAATTACTGTGTTGTCTAAACAACGGAAAATAATTATAAAGATCTTTAATATAAAGTCAACAAGGAAATCTATAAAAGCTCAAAAAATAATTTAACTGCTTGAAAATGACTAATTTTTTTTAGTAATTCGGTCTAAAAATAGTTTGCTTGCTTTTTTTTTGATAAAGATAATCAACAATAAGCAAAAATAAGCACGAAAATCTCCAAATAATATATATCTTATTGATTTTATTTAAAAATATTTATTAAATAAAATAATGCAAATTTTTAAAAAATTATATTTTCCTAATTTTTATCTAAGTTTCACTAATTATACTGAAGCCATGAAGACACAAAAGGAGAACACTTTATGAAAAAGACGACCGCTATTATTGCCGCATCCGTTATAGCTTTAAGCTTAACAACAGTGAATGCCTTTGCTTCTCATGGAGATTATAGAGCAGAGCATAGAGTAGCCGGCTTTGACCAGGCACAAAATTATAACCGAGGCATTAATGGTCCTAGAGGATTTAATAACGAACAATTCCGCTCCGTCAAAGAAATTATCAATAACGCCAATGACGATGAGATAGTTTTTGTTCAAGGCCGCCTTACCCGCTTTTTAGGTGATGATAAATATGAACTTACAGATGCTAATAATGACAGCATTGTCGTTGAGCTTGATGACGACCGCGATTGGTCATATATTTCAAAGGATCAGCCTATCGAAGTTGTTGCTAAAGTAGATAAGGATCTCCTGTCAACCAAGCTCGATATTAAGAATGCACGCCCTTTGCCTCCTAATAAAAAGGGTGATGCTCCTAAGCCGCCAAAGCCTTAAAACTAAGTCCTAAATAGTTTTTAATGCTTTTCAGATTAGTCTCTCAAACTAGTGTTTTCCCGGATCAATTGATCCGGGTTTTTTATGCTTTTATGTCCCTATAAAACTAAAGCAAGCAGCCCTTATATGGTATAATCAGCCTGTAGCTTATATAGGAAAATATATGTTAATAGATGAAATAAAAGCAACTCTTGCCTTAGAAAATTTGAACTTAACAGAATATGAGCAGGAGCTGTTAAAGCAGTATGCGCAGGGAACTTTTAACATTGAAGATTTAAAATCAATAATGCTGAAGCTTATTGATTACCATAAGGCGGCATGAATTTTGACGACGGATGCTTTACAAGATCCTTACTGTTATCCAGGAACATCTGTTCTTATAAATAAATTTAATCTGCGCAATATAGACAAACTTAAGCAAATCGAACGCGTTTTAACCGGTGCACGCTTAATTGATCTGCACAAAAGAACTATCTTCGCTAAATTTGATTTTGCCTGCCTCAAGGCTATTCATAAATATATATTCCAGGATATATATCCATTTGCCGGAAAAATCCGTACATGCGATATTTCAAAGGGCATACCTTTTTGTCATGCACTCTATATAGAAAAATCTGCACATAAACTTTTTAAGGAATTAACTTTAGAGGACTATCTTAAAGGCTTAGATTTTGACAATATATGCAAGCGCGGTGCTTATTATTTGTGCGAGATCAATTCAATTCACCCTTTTAGAGAAGGAAATGGCCGAGCTCAGCGTGAATTTTTAAGACAGCTGTTCTTAATGAACGGTTTTAATTTAAACTATGCCTCTATATCTAAAGAAGAAATGATCGCAGCTTCAATTGCAGGCATGATTGCCGATTATGCTCCTATGACTGCGATTTTGCAAAAATGTACTACACAGGCTATCAAAAAACATGACTAATACTTTTAATATCAACCTCAATAACCTGGCTGTACAAAACGGAACTTTTTACGTTGCCGTGTTTGGCTGTCAAATGAATGTTTATGACGGTGACCGCATCCGCGACCTTATGCAGGCATCAGGATATACTGAGGTCAGTGAGCCAAATTCAGCGAATATAATAATCTTTGTTACCTGTGCAGTTCGCGCAAAAGCAGAAAATCGCGTCTTCAAGCAAATAGAGACCTGGAGACAGCAGAAGATTATTACTGAGAATACTGTAATTGCTCTAGGCGGCTGCGTCGGCTCAGAACTAGGACAGAAAATTTTAGATCTGAACAATCATGTGCATATCGTATTTGGTCCGCGTACTGTACATAAGCTGCCAAGTCTTTTAAGCCGCTACTTTGGCGATCATGAAAGAATTGTCGATGTCGAGGCTGATTCCTTAGATAAGTTTGATGCTCTCCCAGAGGTTGGAACTCGCGGCATTTCCGAATTTGTCACCATTATGGAAGGCTGCTCCAATAAATGTACCTACTGCATCGTTCCATATACTCGCGGAGAAGAAATTTCCCGTCCGCTTGAGGATATCTTAAATGAATGCCGTAAGTTCATCGCCAATGGAGCTAAAGAGATTCATCTTTTAGGACAAAATGTAAATTCCTACAGAGGCGCAGATGCAGACGGCAATATCTGCGATTTTGCTACGCTTTTATATGAGATTGCTGCTATCGAGGGAATAAAGCGTATCCGCTTTACTACTTCAAATCCAATGGATTTTTCTGATGATATCATCAAAGCTATTGAAGATCTGCCTGTAATTGCCGATCAGATTCACGTCCCGATTCAAAGCGGCTCTAACCGTATTTTAGAGCTTATGCACCGCCGCTATACTGTCGAGGAATATAAAACCTTAGTTAATAAGATTCGCAAGGCTCGCCCTACAGCTCTGATTTCATCTGACTTTATCGTAGGCTTCCCTGGAGAGACATTAGAGGACTTCAAAGAGACCATTGCTGCTGTAAAGGAGATAGGCTTTGATCAAAGCTTTTCCTTTATTTATTCCCCGCGCCCTGGGACTCCGGCAGCTTCAATGCCAGATCCTGTCGATTTTGCAACTAAGCAAAAATGGCTGTATGAGCTTCAGGAAGAACTTGAAAAATGTACCGCCAGATTCGGCCAAGAGCTTATCGGCTCTACCTTAGAGGTCTTAGTCGAAGGAATTTCCCGCAAAGATCAAAACGAACTTAAGGCACGTGCCTCAAACGGCCGCATTACCGTATTTAAAGGCGACAGTTCGCTTATAGGCGAAATGGTAAAAGTTAAAGTTACAGGGGTTGCTTCTCATACCCTTAAAGCTGAAAGAATATAAATTTATGACTGCTACAATTAGTGAAGACTTTATTCTTGATGATGCTAACCGTGAACGCTTAGCTTATTTTGTTGGACCTGAAGATGAAAATTTACGCCAAGTTGAAAAGCGCTTAGGCGTTAAAATTTCATACAGCGGCGCTCATTTTCATTTAGAAGGCGAGAGTGCTGCGGTTCGTCG
This sequence comes from uncultured Succinatimonas sp., assembly GCA_905201175.1. Taxonomy (GTDB): domain Bacteria; phylum Pseudomonadota; class Gammaproteobacteria; order Enterobacterales; family Succinivibrionaceae; genus Succinivibrio. The sequence goes on along the minus strand of CAJKNC010000014.1, from coordinate 3,925 downwards.
TACGCAAAAATTATTAAAATCCCTATATCTGGAAACTAAGCCTTTGCGCGACAATCAGCACGCTAGCGTGCTGGATCCTGAAAAAGTACATCTTGCAATTACCGAAGCTATTCATGTTGAAAAAGATGATGCTGACTACAGTAATACAGAAGATCGCGGCGATCCTGGCTATCTGTACCACAAGGCCGCTAACTTCAAGACTAAGCGCGGATTCGTTAAGGCCAGAACCCCCAATCAGGCTGATTATATCCACAAGATTACCGCTCACGATATCAGCTTCGGCATTGGTCCTGCAGGAACCGGCAAGACCTACCTTGCCGTAGCTGCAGCCGTAGATGCCCTAGAGCGCAATGAGGTAAGGCGCATAATTTTGACTCGCCCTGCAGTTGAGGCCGGAGAAAAATTAGGATTTCTGCCAGGCGATCTCTCCCAAAAAGTAGATCCCTATTTAAGGCCTCTTTACGATGCCTTATTTGAAATGCTCGGCTTTGAAAAAGTTGAAAAGCTTATTGAAAGGCAAATCATAGAAATTGCGCCTTTAGCCTATATGCGCGGACGTACCCTCAATGATTCTTTCATTATCTTAGATGAGGCACAAAACACTACCATTGAGCAGATGAAGATGTTTTTAACTCGCATTGGCTTTAACTCTCATGCTGTAATCACAGGCGACCCAAGTCAGATCGATCTGCCGCATCACATCAAATCAGGACTTAAGCATGCTATTGAGGTTTTAAAAGATCTCGATGAAATCGGCTTTACCTTCTTCGATGCTCAAGACGTCGTGCGTCACCCTGTCGTAGCACTGATTGTTAATGCTTACGACAAATACGACAAGGCCCAGGAACAGCTGAAAGCTGCAGCTAGCTTAAAAAAGGATTAAGCCATGGAAGTTTATATAGATTTACAAAACACCTGTGAAGATTTAAATGAACTGCCGTCCCTTGAGAAGCTCACTTTATGGGCAAAAACCGCCCTGCTGACAGGCGGCCGCGATGCCGACAGCGAGCTTACCGTAAGGATGGTTACAGCTGAGGAAATTAAGGAGCTTAATTCTACCTACAGACATATTGACAAGAGTACGAACATTCTTTCCTTTCCCTTTGAATGTCCTGAAGGGCTAGAACTGCCTTTAATCGGAGATTTGGTTATCTGTTTTGATATTCTAAAAAAAGAAGCTTTAGAACAGCATAAAACTATTGAAGAGCATTTTGCTCATTTAATTGTGCACGGCTGCCTGCACCTTATAGGATATGATCATATAGAGCCTAGCGATGCTTCAATAATGGAGCCTCTGGAAATTAAAGCTTTAGCTCAATTAGGTTTTGATAACCCATACAAGGACGACGAGTTCTAGATAAGATTATGGAAGATAAAGAAAACGGAAATAAGCACGAGCATTTATTCTCACGCTTCATGCGTGCTTTAAAACCTAAAAATAAAAACGAACTTGCTGATGTTATTCATGAAGCCTCTGAACGCGAAATTATTGACGAAGCTACCGAAGACATGATTCATGGCGTCTTCGATATTACCAGGCTGCGGGTTAATGATGTAATGATCCCGCGCTCTGATATTGTAGCTATCAATATACAAAGCTCCCTCATTGATGCTATAAAAATCATCGATAAATACGGGCATTCCCGCTACCCGGTGATTTCTGAGGATAAAGATCATATTGCCGGAATTTTAATGGCAAAAGATCTTCTTCCTTATGCCTGCGGCTTAAAAAAGCTTGAAGGCGGAATTCGTACATTATTGCGCAAGGCTATGATTGTGCCTGAGTCTAAGCATGTAGATGCGCTTTTAGAAGAATTCCAGTCGCGCCGATTCCACATCGCTATTGTAGTTGATGAATTCGGCGGAGTCTGCGGCTTAGTTACCATCGAGGACATCTTAGAGCTAATCGTCGGCGATATTGAGGATGAATATGAGGTAAACACGCACGATCCTTCGCTGATAAGCCAAACTGACAAGGAAAATGTCTACAAAGTACAGGGCATAACCCCTATCTTAGATTTTGAAGAATTCTTCAAGGTTAGCCTGCCTGAAGCCGATGTCGGAACTATTGCAGGATTATTGCTGCATATCTTAGGCAGATTCCCGCGCCGAGGAGAAACTTTGTCTTTAGGCAAGCTTAGCTTTAAAATTACCGAAGCAACCGTAAGACAAATTCATGAAATTGAAGTTACCGTAGATCCTAACTATCAAGAAGATGCTGAAAATCCAGAAGAATAAAAGATGAATCGTATTCTGTTATTTTTAAGCGTGCTGCTCGACGGAAGCCGCTTAATTGCCTTTTGCTTATCTAAAAAAGGCATTTTTTTATGCAGCATTCTTTTAGGTCTGGCTGCTACCTTAGGCTTTGCTCCATACAGCATGTGGCCTGTGACCTTAGGCGCTGCCGTAGGCATCCTAATTCTAATTTCCTCCGTCAAATCGCTGAAAGCCGTATTTTGTGCAGCAGCTTTATTCTTTACAAGCCTTAATCTTATTACTTTAGATTGGCTGAGCTTTGTAATGGAAGGCTTTGGTGAGATGCCGGCTTTTGCAGTATGGCCCATCATAGCCTTATTTTCTTTTTTATTGAGTATCCCCTACTCCATTGCTGCTGTTCTTAGTAAAAAATTCAGTAAAGGCAGACGCCCAGCCATGCTGTGTGCCTATATTCCGGCATTTTTCGTCATCGCTGATTTTATAAACGGCTATGCTTTAGGGGGCTTTCCTTGGGTATATCTTGGCAACACCTGCGTAGAAGGGCCGTTTGCCGGTTTTGCTCCTCTTATAGGAGTCAGAGGAATAAACCTTATATTCATGTTTACTGCCGGCGCTTTAGCTATGACTGCAGCAAGAAAATTCTTATATCTGCCCTTTGTAGCTTTAATCTTGGCAATCGGCTCCTTCAGCTCATCTATAAGCTACGTAAATCCTGCTCAAGAGCTTAAAGTAGCGCTTGTGCAGGGCAATATTCCGCAGTCGCTGCACGTTGATTCCGAACGCATAAACATGATCATTGCCAAATACTGGGATCTAAGCCGTGATTTATTTAAAGACCACGACTTAGTAATTTGGCCTGAATCTGCTCTGCCCTTAACCATTGACAGCAGCTTAGCCCTGCTTTCTGATTTAAATGCTGTAGCCTATGAAAATAAAAGCAATTTAGTTACAGGATTGCTAAGCACTGATGCTAATGGCAAAATTTTCAATTCAATTTTAGTCTTAGGAAAAGATAAAAATCTCTCTGACTTTTCAACTTACAATAAAAGAAAGCTCGTTCCTTTTGGTGAATATGTTCCTTTTGCTTCTGTATTAAGGCCCTTAGGGAAAATCTTTAATATTCCTATGTCAAGCTTCAGCCAAGGACTGGCCGAACAAAAGCCCTTAGAAGCAGCAAATATTAAATTTACCCCTGCTATATGCTATGAGGCTATCTACCCGGATGTTATCTCCTCTATAAATAATGATGAGACTCAGGCTATTTTAATGGTAAGCAATGACTCCTGGTTCGGCCCTACTCGTGCCCCCTGGCAGCATCTTAATATGGCTAGAATGAGAAGCTTAGAGCTTCAAAAGCCCATGCTTCGCTGTACCAACAGCGGAGTTACCACTATTATCGATCCTCATGGAAACCTTGAAAAAATAATTGAATCTGATAAAGAAGGAGTTTTAAGCGCCAGCTTTCAAACCTATAAAGGCATGACTCCCTATGCAAAATACGGAGATACTCCTGTAGTTATCTTAATGTTTGCCTTGCTGCTCTTTGGCTTTATAAGCTCAAAGAAAAAGACTGATAAAAATAATGATGCCCTTCAAAAATTAGTAAGACCGTAGTCTTATTCAATCCTAACTTCTGCATAAATTAAGATATTAGCTATTAAAAGCATTTAATAGCTAATATCTTATTATTTATATAAAAAATTATTCT
>CAJKNC010000013.1 GCA_905201175.1 uncultured Succinatimonas sp. | reverse complement strand
TATGAGCTATCTCCTGAAGGGATACATGGATAAAGTGATTTCTTCTATGATTATTTTTAAGGTTATTAAAATCTTAAGATAAATTTTTTTATATTTTGACTTATACATATTATTGGGAATATTTTAATAAGCTATGGGATAAAACTTCTTTTATTTTGAGCTTTTATGCGTTTTACGTTATAGGTAGACTTTTTGCTCACATAATTTTGGTACAATAAGCAAATTTTTCTTTTAGATGATTTTGGTTATGCAAGTAGAAAAAAATCAGAAAGAGCACACTCTTACTAGTGCCGATCCTTTATTTGATGATATTCGTCCTTGTACTGATGCAGAAGTACAGTCAGAGCTTAATAAAATAGCTAAGGACGATATTGTAGTTGATAACATTTTAAAGTTTCGTTATCCCTTGCTATCTAAGCATTTGGCTTTTATTTTAAAGCCCATAGTAAAAGCAGTTTTAAAAAATAAAGTATCTAAATTTAAAACTGTGGAACAATTTCAGAACCAAGTAGCAGAGTACATGAACCATCTTATTGCTACTACAACAGATGGCTTAGAACTTGTAGGTTTTGATAAGCTTGATCCAAAGGAAGGATATTTATTTGTCTCAAATCATAGAGATATTGCATTAGATCCGGCTTTTATTGATATTGCCCTTTATCGTCGTAATTTAGAGACAGTCCGTATAGCTATAGGAGATAATCTTTTAAGATTACCTGCAGCAACTTCTCTTATGCGTTTAAATAAGAGTTTTATTGTTAAAAGATCGGTTATATCTCCGCGAGATAAGCTTAAGGCTTTAAATCATCTTTCTGCTTATATAGGTTTATCTGTTCAGGAAGGCCATTCAGTTTGGATCGCTGAACGTGAAGGTCGAGCTAAAGATGGCGATGATAAAGCTGAAAGTGCAGTTATGAAGATGTTAGGTCTTTATGGAAGACAGTTAAAAATGCCTTTTTCTGATTACATGAAGAGTCTAAAGATTGTCCCTGTTGCCATTACTTATGAATTTGATCCAAATGACTTGGCTAAGGCCAGGGAGTTAGATATCAGAGAGAAGAATAATGGAGCTTATACTAAGGATAAGTATGAGGATATTGAAACTATTATTCGCGGTATTCGTGATTATAAGGGCAGAGTAAAATTGGTTTGCGGCGAACCAATAGTATCCGGTTTTGAAACAGCTGAAGAATTGTGCGAGCTTATTGATAATTTTATTTATAATAACTATGAAATGTATCCTAGTGCTTTGCTTTCAGCTGGACTCACTGATAATATAAGCCCTGAAGATAAGAAGAAGTTTGAGCAGAGGTTGCAGTCTTATCCAGAGCATTTGCGTGAGCGTGTCTGTGCTATGTATGCAAAACCCTATTTCAATAAGTTAAATAGTGTAAAATAGAATATTCGAGGTTTTGTATATGTTTCATCCCATCTATAATCCAAATGGCCGTATATCAATATTTCGTCTGATCTGTCTTTTAATTATTGCTGTATGCATGCTTCTTTATGGCGTTTTGCTTCTTGCAGAACCCAATGGTAGTATAAATTCAGATATAGATGGCGATGGTCTTGCAAAAAGTGAGAATATTCAAGTAAAAAATAAGACTGATTCTTTAGCAGAGGTGATTTTTGAGCTTCAAAATGCGTCATCTTATTTATCTTCTTGCGGAATTCTAAATCAGGGGTTTGAGGGGTGTGATATAAATTTTTCGAAAAATATTTCTGAAAAATTTCTGATATCTGTTGATCTTGCAGACGATGGTTATTCTTTAGAGCTTAAATCTAAAAATACGCAACATTGTGCCTTAATTTTGGTAATGAATGATGAATTTAAGGCTTATGATGAGCACGGTAAAATTGCCGCAGATTGTTTAAGTACTTTAAGTACTAATAAAGCTAAGCTTGTAGGGCATGATTATGAAACTCTGCAAGGGCAGCCGGCTCCATCAGGCTTTGCTCCAATTTTTACACAAACTGCAGAAAATATAAAAGTAAATCATACTTTATAGCTTTGAAAGGTATGTTTACATAAAGGAAACATTATGAAAATTTCTCGTAATACAGTAGCTACTATTAGTTATACCGTAACTGAAACTGATGGAAAGGTTGTAGGCAGGACTCAGCCTGGAGAGCCTGTAGAAGCTTTAATTGGTCATGGTTATTTAGTCAGAGGCTTAGAATTAGCTTTAGATGGTCATGAGAAAGGCGATGAATTTGCCATTACCTTAAATCCTAAGGATGCTTACGGTGAAATCAATGAGGCTATGATTCAGACTATTGATCGTAGTTTATTTGGAGATTTTGATGTTCAGGTAGGCAATGTTTTTGAGGCTGATTCTAATCATGGACCTATGGCTGTGGTTGTTAAAGAGATCAAAGGCGATAAAGTTATCGTAGATGGCAACCATCCTTTAGCAGGAAAAATTTTAAACTTTCTGATTGTTGTTGAAGATGTTCGCGAAGCTACTGAAGAGGAAATAGCTCATGGACATGTTCACCATGGAGGCAAGTGTCCAAGTGATAGCCATGAACATGGCTGTTGCTGCCATCACCACGATGATGGAGAGGAGCATCATTGCTGCCATCACCACGATGATGGAGAGGAGCATCACTGCTGCCATCACCACGATGGTGAAGAGGAACATCGCTGCTGCCATCACCACGATGGTGAAGAGGAACATCGCTGCTGCCATCACCATTAACATTAAAAATCTTAAGTTCATAAGCGGACAGATTTCAGATCTGTTCGCTATTTCCTGATTATTATATATGAAATTTATTGTTCGCCTTTTCCCTGAGATCTCTATTAAGAGCAAACCAGTTCGTACTCGTTTAATTAAACTTGTAAGGCAAAACATTGGCAACGTTGCTGCACATCATAATTTGCAAGTTAGTGCTATTTGCGAGTGGGATAAAATTCTTGTTACATTTCCGACTGAAGGACAAGATGAGAATGTTATAAGAGAGCTTGCGATTAAAGAATTAAAACGTATTCCTGGCATTCATTCTTTTATGGAAGTTAGGGAGTTTGTTTTTACTTCTTTAGATAATCTTTTTGAGACTGTAAGCCCTATTTGCGGTCAAGAGATTATAGGCCATACTTTTGCAGTTAGAATTAAACGTCGCGGTAATCATAATTTTAATTCTCAGCAGGCAGAACGTATAATTGGCGGAAAATTTAAAGCTGCTTTCCCAAATAAGGGAGTATGTTTGGATAATCCTGAGGTTACGATTCATATTGAGATTGAGCATGATCGAGCCTATATTTCTGGGGAACGTATTTATGGTTTAGGAGGTTATCCAGTAGGTTCTCAGGGCGCAGTATTATCTTTAATTTCCGGTGGTTTTGACAGTGGTGTTTCGACTTATAAAGTTATCCACCGTGGATGTAAAGTAAATTACTTGTTCTTCAATATGGGTGGAACAGCTCATGAATTAGGAGTAAAGCAAGAAAGCTATTTTATTTGGGATCGCTTTGCAAGTTCTCATCATGTGCGTTTTATTACCGTGCCTTTTGAAGATACTATTGGTCAAATTTTAGAAAAAACCCATCATGGCGTACGTGGCGTAATTTTAAAGCGTATGATGATGCGTGTTGGTTCTATTTTGGCAAAAAAGTTTAAATGTGAAGCTTTAGTTACAGGTGAAAGCTTAGGTCAGGTTTCTTCCCAGACCCTAAGAAATTTAACTCATATTGATGACGTTTGCGATGTTTTGCTTATGCGTCCATTGATTACTTCCGATAAGCAGGAAATCGTCGACGAGTCCCGAGAGATTGGTACTATTGGTTTTGCTGAGAATATGCCCGAATATTGTGGAGTAATCTCTGATCATCCTAATGTCTGTCCTGAAAAAGAATTTGTTTTAGAGGAAGAGGCTAAGATGGATGTTGAAGCTTTAGTGCAACAGGCAGTAGACAGCGCGGTAGTTATAAATATCCAAGATATTCCCGAGGATACTAATCGTCTTAAGACTGAAGTTGAAGTGGTAGATTCTTTAAGAGCTGGAGAAGTTGTTATTGATGTGCGTGCTCCGGACGATGTGGAGAAATCACCATTAAATATTGATAATCATGAAGTAAAGGTAATGCCTTTTTATCGTACTAAAACTGATTTTGGTACTTTAGATATGCATAAGACTTATGCTTTATATTGCGATCAAGGGGTGATGAGTTTAATGCAGGCCCGTCAGCTTAAAGAAATGGGCTATCATAACGTTAGAGTTTATCGTCCTAAAGTTTAAAATAAGGCCAGCTTAAAGCTGGCCTTAATTTTTTCTGGATTTATTATTCAATTAAAAGCATGCCTTTAGCAACTTGTTGCATGCATTCTTCTCCTTGTAATTCTTTGAGAATTGCTAAAGCAAAATCTATAGCAAAAGCAGGACCTTTTCCTGTGATAATCAAGTGATCATCAGAGATTTCTACTCCTTTATTAGTATAGTTTTTTATGTTGTCAGCACATCCAGGATAGCCAGTTGCTTTTTCATCAATAATGAGACCGTGGTGAGCTAATACAAATCCAGGAGCAGCGCAAATAGCTGCAATAAGGCGTTTTTCCTGTTTTTGTTTTTTTAGCATGGAGATTAGAAGATCGCAATCTCGACAATTTGTAGCGCCAGTCAATCCTCCTGGAATAGCAATGACGTCATAATCATCTTTGCAGTCTAAAATGTTTTTATCGCAGATTACAGTAGTTCCATGGGCTAATGATACAGTGCAGCCGCTATCAGCTACAGCAGCTTTTGTAACAGCTACATTACCGCGAGAGAGAACGTCGGTTATGGCTGTTACTTCCATATCTTCGGAACCATTTGCGTAAATAACAAGAGCTTTTTTCATATATATTCCTTATATTGCTTTTTATTACAGAAGGAAGCTTTTTAAGCTTTATTATCCATAATAAAGAAATTTAGTTTTAAATTGAATAAGTTTTAATTAACTTATCATGAGAAATTTCTTTATTTAGAGCCTCTATAAACTTAGCTCAGAAGCCGGATCAATACGCGAGGCTTTGTAAGCTGGATAAAGGGCAGCTAAAAGACTCATTACCAAAGAACAACAGGTAATTAAAAGCACATCTACAAAAGACAAATGTGATGGAATAAAATTAATAAAATATATATTTTCGTTTAAAAGCTCAAAACCAAAGTATTTTTCAAAATTACTGGTAATGGGGGTAATGAAAATAGCTAAAGGACATCCTAATAATAATCCTATAATGGTGCCTTTTAATGCAGAAAGTACACCCATGAGCGTAAATATTTTTATAATCTGTCCTCTAGTCATGCCCATAGTAAGCAAAATAGCAATTTCGCGGCTCTTTTCACTTACTGACATTATTAAGTTAGATATAATATTAAAGCAAGCTACAGCCATCACTAAGATCATAGCTAAATACATTATATTACGAATAAGCTGAATATCGTTATAGAGTTTTCCTTGACTTGCCATCCACGTGCTTACGGTTACAAAGTCTTTTAATTTAGGCAAAGCTATTTTTAAAGTTTCTGCCACGTTCATCATATTCTTCGTTTTAATGTGAATACTATTAGGTGCTTTTAATGATGCTAAGGAAACAGCTTTATCTATATGCGTAAAAGCTAAAGTGGAGTCAATTTGTCCTCCTGTTTTTATTACGCCTACAATTTTGAAGGTAGCATTAGAAGGTTTGCTTAAAGGGTTTTCATTTGAGCTTTTATCAATAGTGATTAGATCTACTAAATCTCCAATTTGGAGATGCAATTTTTTTAATATGCCGTTGCCGATGATAATTGGAAAAGTATCATCATTTACATTAAGCTTATCAACCGAGCAGCTCATAAAGCGCTCTAAGTCAATTACGCTTTTTTCAAGCTTAGGATCAATACCTATAATAGCAGAAGGGGCAAAACTTTGATTTTTAGAAAAAACTCCTTCTAAAGTTACTGTAGGGGCGGCAGCAACGATACCAGGAGTTTGCAATAGCACTTGTAAGTCCTCTTCGAGATGATTAAATTCGTTTTCCTGAGCGTTTAGAGTTGCAGCAGGAATTAACGAAAGAACTCTATTGTGTAATTCATATTCAAAGCCATTCATGGCGGAAATGCCAATAATTAAAGCACATACTCCGGCAGCTATTCCCGTGGTAGATGCTATAGACATGAATCTTGCTAAAGCTCCATAGCGTTTAGAGCGTAAAAAACGCAAGGCAATTTTTAGATTTTGAAATTTAAACATTTATACGGCCATCCTCAATGGTATAAATGCGATCACATCTTTTAGCTAAAGATTCATCATGAGTTACCATAACTACGGCAGTATGTTCTGTATGGGCAAGATTTAAAAAAAGCTCAAAGACTGCTTCGGCATTATTTGCGTCTAAATTTCCTGTAGGTTCATCTGCAAGGATAAGTTTAGGGTGATTGACCATTGCTCTGGCAATAGCAACTCTTTGTCTTTCACCTCCTGACATTTCTGAAGGTTTGTAGTTTAGTCTATGCTCAAGTCCTACCTTGATAAGATATTCGCGAGCTCTATCTTTTGCCTTGTCAATAGGAGTTTTGGCAATAATAAGAGGCATCATGACATTTTCAAGAGCGGTAAAATCTCCTAAGAGATGATGAAACTGGTAGACAAAGCCTAAACTTTTATTACGAAAGTCAGCTTTTTGTGAAGAGCTTAAATCTTTTAGGTTAATATTATCAAAAGTGATCTCACCTTCTGATTGACTGTCAAGAGTACCTAAAATATGGAGCAGGGTACTTTTTCCAGAACCTGATTTGCCAATAATAGCAGTGATTTCATCTGCATAGATATCTATATTTACATCATGAAGGACGGTTGTCTTTACAGAGCCTTCAGTATATGTGCGACAAACTTTACGAGCTTTTAATAAAATCTCTTGCATAATTTATCCTCGCGAGAGATGGGTAACGGGATCTGTGGTGGCTGCACGAATGGCAGGATAAAGAGTACAGATTATGCTTATGGCCAGGCTTCCTGAGAAAATTATAAAAATGGTAAAAAGATCAATATTGACAGGCAAGGAGCTATTAAGACTTAAACTAAAAAGATAAGCAACGCCGTATGTAGCAGGGATGCCTATAATAGTTCCCAGAACAGAACCAATAAAACCATAAGAAATTCCCATAAATAAGAAGATTTTTAAAATGCGTATGCTTTTAAGTCCAAGGGTTTTTAGTATAGCAATATCAGTAAGCCTTGAGGCTACAGTCATGGTTAATGCTGAGAGAATATTGAAAGCTGCTACTAAAATTATTAAGGTAAGCATAATAGACATGGAGAGCTTTTCTAAAGCTACAGCTTTAAAAAATTCTCCAAGACTATCTCTCCAGTCACTAAAATTAAGCTGCATTTTTTCAAGAGCTGCAGCTGTATCTTCAATTAAGAAAGGATCATCAAGCCATAATCTTATAGTCTGAGGAGGCTCTTTATAGCGCAAAAGTCGCTGTATATCTTCATAGTTAGCATAAGCCTCAGGAATGATATTGCTATTTACTGAAGGAAAATAATCATTTAAGCTGAAGATTCTTTGTGAAGGTACTAGGCCTATTGGGGTATAGCGAGCGTTTTGGGTACTGATAAGCCGAACATCCTGTCCTAGAAGAAGATTTAATTTTAAGAATATCTGTGTTTGGGCATTCAGGGCATAGCTATTTTTCTTAGGGATATTTAATAAGTTCAGCTGCTCTTTTGTATACCCTTTTTTTAAAACAATTTTGTCTGTATCAATGCCCTGCAGGTTTACAAGCAATATGCCATTGCCTCCTTGTAATAAAACTTCAGATCCGATGAAGGGAGCGCAGGCAATTACATGAGGCAGATTTAAGAGCTCGTGTGCTCTGGAGAACGGTGCTTCAACTATAAGCTGAGCTGTTGAAGAGAGTGCAGCGTCTTTTAAACGATTTTGCAATCCCCCCATAATAGAAGAAACTACTATTAAAGCGGCAACACCTATAGTAATACCTACAGTAGCTAACAGAGCTACAAAAGAGGCAAATTTGTGTGAGCTGCGAGAGAAACTACAGCGTGTGGCAATAGACAGCTCTAGAGGATGAAATAAAAACACTATAAAATCCTAAACTAGCAATATTTAACCGCTCATTTTAGCTAAATCTTAAAGCTTATTCACAAAAGATCTTAAATTTCTTAAAAAACGTATATCAAATTTAAAATTATATATTATTCAACGCATTTTGCTTAAAACAAAGCTTTACCACATATAAGGCAATATTTAAAAAAATTGTCAGAACCCTAAGATCATGTAATAATGCTAAATTAAATATTTGATCTTTACGCCTGCAGTCACAAGGATTTTATAAAGTTTGCTTGTTTACAGCAAAGCCTTTCTGCAGGGAGAAAATGGTTGTGTTTTGCACACGGACTTTGATCATCTTTTTGGGCAATGGTGCCCTCAGTTTACTTGGTAACAATCAATGGACAAACTAGAAGAAGCCAAAAACAACGGCGTGGCGGCAGCCTCCAATGCACAGAATTTACAGGAATTAGATGCCGTCAGAGTCAATTTTTTAGGCAAAAAAGGTGAATTTGCCGCTTTTATGCGTGAGTTAGGCAAACTTTCAGCCGAGGAACGCCCTCAGCGAGGCGCTATAATAAATGAAGCCAAACAGGCTGTAATTGCAGCTATTGAGGCTCGTCGTGAAGCAATTGAATCTGCTCTCATGGAAGAGAAGCTTAAGAGCGAAACTGTAGATATTACTTTACCTGGCCGTCGTCAGGTGCCAGGTAATATTCATCCTGTTAGCAGAACTATTGAGCGCATTAAGGAAATTTTTGGATCTATGGGCTTTAGTGTTGTCGGCGGCCCAGAAATTGAAGATGATTATCATAATTTTGACGCTTTAAATTTACCTCCAAATCATCCAGCTCGTGCTTCTCATGATACCTTCATGGTAGAAAATGGTTTGCTGCTAAGATCTCAGACTTCTTCTGTTCAGGTACGTACTATGGAGAAGCAACAGCCTCCTATCCGTATTATTGCTCCTGGCCGAGTTTATCGTAACGACTATGATATGACTCATACTCCTATGTTCCACCAGGTTGAAGGTTTGTTAGTCGAGGAACATACTTCTTTTGCAGAGCTTAAAGGAGTTCTAAATGAGTTTTTACTTAAATTCTTTGAAGAAGAGTTAGAGGTTCGTTTTAGACCTTCTTATTTCCCATTTACTGAGCCTTCGGCTGAAGTCGATTTAAGACGTAAGGGCGGTAAGTGGCTAGAAGTTTTAGGCTGCGGAATGGTTCATCCTAACGTACTTAAGAATGTTGGCATTGATACTGATCGTTATGTGGGTTATGCCTTTGGTATGGGCGTTGAGCGTCTGACTATGTTGCGTTATGGCGTAAATGATCTGCGCGCTTTCTTTGAAAATGATCTGCGTTTCTTAAAACAATTTGCCTAAATCAGCATAAAATTTGGAAGTAAAAAGATTATGTTATTCAATAAAAAATGGTTAGATGAGTGGGTCCCAAATTCCTTAAGCGCACAAGATCTTGCCGACAAAATTACAATGGCAGGTCTAGAGGTTGACTCTGTTAAAGCTCCGTGCGGTGATTTTGATCATGTAGTTGTAGCTAAGGTTGTATCTTGTAAAGATCATCCTGATTCCGATCACATGCATGTTACCTTAGTTGATGATGGTTCAGGTGAGTTAATACAGGTTGTCTGCGGTGCTCCTAATTGTCGTGAAGGCTTAAAGGTTTGCTTCTCTCAGATAGGTGCTCATGTAAATGGCCTGCATATCAAAAAGGCTAAACTTCGCGGCGTTGATTCTAACGGTATGCTTTGTTCTTATAAGGAATTAGGAATGGCTGAGGAATCTGACGGTATTATTGAACTACCTGAAGATGCCCCTATTGGAATGGATGTTCATGAATATTTCCATTTAGACGACAGCATTATCGATGTAGATCTCACTACTAATCGTCCTGATTGTTTGGGTATTTATGGTATTGCTCGTGAAGCTGCCGTTTTAATTGGTCAGGAATTTGTAGAAAAAGATGTCCCGGCTATTAAAAATGAAATTGATGACACCATGAAGGTAACAGTAGAGGATAAGGAAGCTTGCCCTCGTTATTTAAGCCGTATTATTCGTGGAGTTAATCAGAAGGCTAAAAGTCCTATATGGATGACTGAAAGACTGCGTCGTTGCGGCATCAGATCAGTATCTCCAATTGTGGACGTTACTAATTATGTAATGCTCGAGTATAGCCAGCCTTTACATTCCTTTGATTTAAATAAGATTCATGATGAATTGAACGTACGTAAAGCCCATAAGGATGAGCTTTTGACTGTGCTTTCAGGAGAGGAAATCAAGTTATCTGAAAATACTCTGGTAATTGCAGATTCTCAAGGAGCTGTTGGTATTGCAGGTATTTTTGGAGGAGCTAATTCTGGGATTGACGATAATACTACGGATGTTGTTTTAGAGTCGGCTTTCTTCTCTCCAGATGCTATTAAAGGTCGTGCCCGTCAGTACGGTTTAGATACTGATGCCTCTCACCGTTTTGAACGTGGTGTTGATCATGAAGGTCAAAGACGCGCTATGGAGAGAGCTACAGCCTTATTATTGGATATTGCTGGTGGTAAAGCAGGTCCGATTCATGAGGAAGTTGCCTGCGAATATCTTCCTAAGCACGAGCCTATTGTTTTGCGTATGTCTCATTTAAAGAAGGTCTTAGGTATTGATATTCCTGCCCCTAAGGTAGAGTTTATTCTCACTCATTTAGGTATGCAGCCTAAGGCTATTGAAGGAGGATTTGAGGCAGTTTCTCCATCTTTTAGATTTGATATTGCTATTGAAGAGGACTTGATCGAAGAAGTTGCTCGTATGTATGGCTACGACAATATTCCTAATGCTGTTCCGGTAAGTACCTTGGATATGGTTCATGATACTGAGGAAACTGTTTCTGACCGAATGATTCAGAATGCTTTGGTATCTTTAGGCTATAATGAAGCCATTACTTATTCTTTTACCGATCCGCAGGTATTGAAGGTTTTTTCCGATATTAAGCCTTTAATGTTAACCATGCCGATTTCCCCTGAGCTTTCTGCTATGCGTACAAGCTTGGTTCCTGGTTTAATTTTAGCTTGTCGTTATAATTTAAACCGTCAGCAGAAGCGTATTCGTTTATTTGAGCAAGGTTTACGCTATATCATTTGTCCTAAGGCAGAAAATGGCGTATTGCAGGAACGTATGGTGGCTGGTGTAGCAGTAGGTTCCGTAAGCGAAGAGTCTTGGAATCAAAATACTCATGGCGTAGATTTTTTTGATATTAAAGGTGATGTAGAAAATATTCTAGGTATTACCTGCAAAGCTCAAGAATTTGAATTCCGCCGCAGCAGTAATAAAGCTTTACATCCAGGACAGAGCGCTGATATTTATTTAAATGGCGAGTGTGTAGGCTATGTTGGTATGCTGCATCCTCAGGCTCAAAAGGAGCTTGATATCAAACAGCCAGTAGCTGTTTTTGAGATCAAGCGTGAGGCAATTTGCAAGCGTAATGTTCCTGTATATGAGGATATTTCTAAATTCCCGGCAGTAAGACGAGACTTGGCCTTTGTAGTTAATAAATGCATTAAAGCAGCTGATTTATGTTCGCTAATCCGCAAGACTGGTGGTGAATTAGTAAAGCAGGTTGTAATCTTTGACGTCTTTGAAGGCGAGTTTTTAGGTGAAGATAAGCGCAGTATTGCATTAGGCATTATTGCTCAAGATCCGAACAGAACTTTAGAAGATAAGCAGACTGATGCTTTAATAGAGAATATCGTTAAAGCCTGCAATAAGGAGTTCGGCGCAACCCTGCGTTCCTAATTTAGAAGGAATAATATGACAAAAAAAAGCATGTCCTCATTGGAGGATCGTCTGAAACAGCTCGAAGAGTTAACCTCAAAGCTTGAGAGCGGTCAATTAAATCTAGATGAAGCTATTAACGCTTATGCTGAGGGCATGCAGTTAGCGCTATCTTGTCGTAAAACTCTTGATGAGATGACGCAAAAGGTGGAACTAGTACGTACAAAAACGATGCCGGTTTCACCATCAAGCAATGAGGAGAGTGAGTATCAATGATGCAATCTTTACAAGAATTTGCTCCATTTGTTCAAAATAGAGTTACATCCTTTATGGATGCTTACTTAGCAAAATTTGATGATGATGCATTAAAACTTAAAGAGGCTATGCGCTACGGCTTGCTTTTAGGCGGTAAACGTTCACGACCTCTATTAGTTTACGCAACAGGTCTGGCATTGGGGCAAAAACTTGAAGTTTTAGATTATGCAGCAGCAGCGATTGAATGCATTCATGCTTATTCACTCATTCATGATGATATGCCAGAGATGGACAACGATAAATTGCGTCGGGGAAAGCCAACGGTTCATTGCAAATTTGGTCAGACTACTGCTTTATTAGCAGGAGATGCTTTGCAATCTTTAGGTTTTGAATTTATTTCTGATCCTAATAGCGGTTTTGATAAAATGAAAACTGCAGCTTTAATGCATATTTTAGCCAGAGGCGCAGGTTATAGAGGTATGTGCGGAGGTCAAGCTATAGATCTTGAATCTGAGCATAAGCGTATTAGTTTAGATGAATTAAAGCTCTTACATTCAAAAAAGACTGGGGCTTTGATTAAAGCAGCTGTTGCTTTAGGTGCTGTGGCAGCTAATGCAGATGAGCATACACTTAAGCATTTGGATGACTATGCTTCTTACGTTGGATTAGGTTTTCAAGTTTGGGATGATGTACTTGATGTAATCGGCAATACTGAGATTATGGGGAAAACTCAGGGAGCAGATCAAAATTTAGACAAAAGTACTTATCCTAAGTTATTAGGGCTCAAAGAGGCTGAGGATTTTGCTAAAGAATGTGCCGACAAGGCCTGTAATGCTTTAACAAATTTAGCTTATGACACAGCAATTCTTGCCCAGTTTGCTAAATTTGCTGTCTCAAGAGATCACTGACATATGAGTGAAACGTCATTGTTAGATAATATCTCCTCATCTGAGGATTTACGTAAGCTTGATATTGCGGATTTACCTAAGGTTTGTCAGGAAATACGCCGGTATTTAGTAGAAACCGTAAGTAAAACTTCTGGACATTTAGCTTCAGGATTAGCCGTTGTTGATCTTACTGTAGCCTTGCATTATGTCTTTAATACTCCTAATGATGAGATTGTTTGGGATGTAGGGCATCAGGCTTATCCTCATAAAATTTTAACTGGCCATAAAGAGGAGCTTAAAACAATTCGCCAGAAGAATGGTCTGCATGCATTTATCTGGAGAGGCGAGACTGAGTATGATCTTTTGAGTACAGGACATGCTTCAACTTCCATAGGATCAGCTTTAGGATTGGCAATTGCCGCAAAACTTAAACAAGAGAAAAAGCATGTTATAGCTGTAATTGGCGATGGTGCTTTATCAGGCGGAGCTGCATTTGAAGCATTAAATAATGCTGGTTCAAAAAAAGATCTAAATTTATTAGTTATTTTAAATGATAACGAGATGAGCATTTCTCATAATGTAGGCTCAATTGCTCAGAGCTTATCTCGTTTAATCGCTAATCCTCATTACGCCAAGCTTATCAAAGGCGGCCGCAAGATTTTAAAGTCATTACCTGCAATTCATGATTTTGCTATGCGTGCGCAAGAGCATGTAAAAGGTATGGTTATGCCAGGTACCTTATTTGAGGAATTAGGCTTTAATTATATAGGACCTGTTGATGGCAATGATGTCCAAGGCTTAGTATCTATTTTAAAAAATATTGAAAAATTAGATGGATTGCAGTTTTTGCATATTGTAACTACTAAGGGAAAGGGCTATGCTCCGGCCGAAGAGGATCCTATAAGCTATCATGGCGTGCCGGTATTTAATCCAGAATTTGGCATTGATCGCAGTCCGCATCCTACGGATAGCTCTTATTCAGCTTATTTTGGACGCTGGCTTTGTGATAAGGCTCAAAAAGAAAAATCTTTAGTAGCTATAACTCCGGCTATGCGTGTAGGATCTGGCATGAGCGATTTTGCAAAGCAATTTCCTGATAGATTTTTTGATGTAGGCATCGCTGAGCAGCATGCTATGATTTTTGCCTCGGGCTTAGCTGCAGGGGGGCTGCGTCCAGTAGTAAATATTTATTCATCCTTTTTACAGAGAGCATATGATGGCGTAATTCATGATTTTGCAATTCAGGATTTGCCTATTGTTTTAGCTGTAGATCGCGGCGGAATAGTGGGCCCAGATGGTCCTACTCATCAGGGAGCATATGACATCAGTTTTTTAAGAACTGTTCCAAATATCGTTATTATGACGCCATCCAGCGCAGATGAAATGTGGCGTATGCTTAATTGTGCTTATGATTATAAGCATCCTGCTGTGGTGCGATTTGCCAGAACTAATGCTATTTCTGATATTGAGCCTTATCAAGAGGGACAGTCTTTAGAAATAGGCAAGGGGCGAATTATTCGCAAGGGCAAGAAGATTGCTCTATGTGTATTCGGTCCCTTATTGTATGAATACAGAGATTTATGTGAAAAATATGATATCAGCTTGATTGATATGCGCTTTGTTAAACCTTTAGATGAGGATTTGGTGCGTACTTTAGCTGATAGTCATGATTACTTAATTTCAATTGAAGAAGGTGCTATAGAGGGCGGTATAGGCGAGGCTATTGCTCATTTGGTTATTTCTTCTAAGTTAAAAGCGACTGTATTTTGCAAAGGAATTCCAGACAGATTTATCATGGAGGATTCCCGCAAGGGAATTTTGCATGATTTAGAGTTAGATGCAGAAGGGATAGAAGCTTTTGTTAGATCTTTAATTTAGATAACCTAGATTAACTATTTGATTGATAATTTTTTTGTAAGATTTAGATCAAATTTTTAAATGAGTTATTAAAGCACAAATTCAGGGCAAGATTAGTGATAACCCTTATGCCTCAATGAGGAGTAGGGAAGTTTTAATGTTAGGATATATGTATGCCATCTTTTGATATTGTTTCAAAATTAAAAAAAGACGAAGTTCAGAATGCGGTTGATAATGCTTCACGTGAGTTAAGTACTCGCTATGACTTCAGAGGCACAGAAGCCTCGTTTAATTTTAATAAAGCTGACAGTAGCGTAAAGCTTGAGGCTCCAGAGGAGTTTCAGATCCAGCAGATGGACGATATTCTAAGACAAAAGCTTATCAAGCGCGGGATAGAGGCTACTTGTGCAGTTTTTGGCGAAATTACCCGTTCAGGAAAGAGATCGATTCAAACTGTCACTTTTAAAGATGGAATTGATAAGGATTTAGGCCGCAAGATCGTCAAACTGATTAAGGATGCTTCTTTAAAAGTAGATGCCAAAATCAATGGCGATATCATACGTGTGAACGGAAAGAAAAAAGATGATCTGCAAGCCTGCATTGCGTTTGTTCGCAATTCTAAGCTTGAGCAGCCTTTGCAGTTTGAAAATTTCCGCGATTAAGCTGTGAAGAGCAAGCTTTTAGGAGAAATTTTCTCTCGTAAAATGGGCATATGCGTGGTAACCGGCTTTTCTTCAGGCCTGCCGCTATATGTCCTTTTAAGTTTATTGTCAGCGTGGCTGCGCAGTGAAGGTTTGGATTTAGCTACTATCGGATTTATGTCGATAGTGATGTTTCCTTATACGTGGAAATTTCTCTGGGCTCCCCTATTAGATCGTTACCGCATCTTTGCTTTGCCAAGACGTAAGGGATGGATGCTGTTTACACAAGCCTTTCTTATAGTAATTATCGGTGTATTTGGCTTTTTTGAGCCGCAAAATAATATTTATCTGATTGGAACATTAGCAGCTCTTACGTCATTTTTGTCTGCAACTTTTGATGTCGCTATTGATGCTTTCAGACGTGAAATTTTAGATGAATATCAGCTAGGACTTGGAAATTCATTATTTGTAAATGCTTATCGTTTATCTGGATTGATTCCGGGCGGCCTGTCTTTGATTTTAGCCGATGGAATTTTATCTTGGCAGGGAGTTTTTATTTTCACTGCTTTGTGTTTGCTGCCAGGCTTTATAGTTTGTCTCTTTATTAAAGAAAGTCAGGCTGTAAATGCTCCCAGAACTCTGTATCAGGCTACGGTAATGCCTTTTTTGGAATTTATTGAAAGGCGCGGAATAAAACATGCGTTGCTTATTTTATTATTTGTTTTCTTTTATAAATTAGGCGATTCAATGGCAACAGCTTTAGCTACGCCTTTTTACATAGATCTTGGCTATGATTTGACTACTATAGGTATTGTTGCTAAAAATATTGGTCTGTGGTCTACGCTTATAGGCTCCCTATTAGGCGGTATTATTATGACTAAGATCGGCATCAATAAAGCCCTGTGGCTGTTTGGTTTGGTGCAGATGATAACTATTGTAGGCTTTGTTCTTTTAGCACACGTAGGAGCTAATACTACTCCTTCAGTATGGCTGTTTGCTTTGGTGCTGTTAGGTGAATATCTAGGTGTTGGTTTGGGAACAGCCGCTTTTGTCTCTTTTATAGCAATTTCAACTAATCCTCGTTTTACAGCTCTTCAATTTGCATTGTTAACTTCGCTTAGCGCTATTCCCAGAACTTTTTGCAACGCTACGACAGGGTTTATAGTCGAAGCTGTGGGATGGGAGCAGTTTTTTATTATATGTACATTACTTGCATTCCCTGGTTTACTGCTCCTGCACTATGTTGCACCTTGGAAGAAAAATTAGATTTGGATCATAATTTAAAAAAAATTTTTTTTCGTATTTTCTAAGTTTATTCTGACGTTTTTGTAATCGTTTGCGAATTTTTGCGATTTATAAGCCTTATTCAGAGCAAAATCCATCAAAACCTTTGCGATTTAATTAAAAATGCTCGTCTAATATTTTAGATGCAGATCTAAACATTTACTTTTCATAGACGATTTTAAGTCGATTTATGGTAAAATTTATCGGGTACACCTGTCTGTCCCATCAGAGGATCGGCCTTTTATGAAAGCTTTTATCCTTAGGGTGAACGAAAACAGGTCGATCGGTGGAGTAATCCCCCTTATGTTTATAGTTGGAACCGTCTATGATTAACATCAAAAAAGGATTGGATCTGCCTATTGACGGCAAACCGGTGCAGTCGATCAGCGACAGTCCGATGGTAAAGCACGTTGCACTACTTGCAAGTGATTACATCGGTTTACGTCCGTCGATGGCTGTAGAACCCGGTGACCAGGTCAAGAAAGGTCAGGTTCTATTCGAAGATAAGAAAAATCCTGGAACACGTTTCACTGCCCCTGTGGCTGGCAAAGTTGTTGCTATCAACAGAGGTGCTCGTCGTGCTTTCCAGTCATTGGTCATTGAAGTAGATAATAACGGTGAGAGCGTAGCCTTTAAAAAGACCGCCCCTGAGAAGCTCTTGGAGCTTTCTTCAAAGGATGTTATTGATGAGTTGGTTGAGTCTGGTATGTGGACTGCCTTCCGTACTCGTCCTTTTGACAAGGTGCCGAAGATTGGCAGCCTACCGCACTCCATCTTTATTACTGCTATGGATACCAATCCTTTAGCCGCTGAACCTAAGGTCATTATTGACAATGATTCTGAAGCCTTTATTAACGGTATCAGAGTTATTAGCCGTATTGGTGATTTTAAGGTTTATGTATGTAAGGATGAGAAGTCTTTACCTTCTTGCTCTATTGATAATGTCCAAGAAGAAGTCTTCATGGGTCCGCATCCGGCTGGCTTAGCTGGTGTTCACATTCATACCTTAGATCCGGTAAACGAGACAAAGACTGTATGGCATATTGGCTATCAGGATGTAATCGCTATCGGTCATTTATTTGTTGATGGTGAATATTACAACCGCAGAGTGGTTTCTTTGGCTGGTCCTTGTGCTGCTAACCCTCGTTTAATTGCTACCGTACAGGGAGCTTCTGTTATGGAGCTCTTGAATGATAAGGAAATCAAGAAGAGCAGCAATGGAGTACGTATTATTTCCGGTACTGTACTTTGGGGTAATATTGTAGAAGGTCCGTTTGCTTATTTAGGCCGTTATCATCAGGGTATTGCTCTCATTGAAGAGGGTAATCAGAATGAGTTCTTCTTAAAGAACTGGATGGGCTTAGGCTTAAATCGCCATTCTGCTACTCGCGCTTTTGTTTCAGGTTTCATTAAGCCTGCACATTACACCTTCAATACCTCCTTAAATGGCGGACCTCGTCCTATTATGCCTATCGGCGTTTTTGAGAAGGTTATGCCGTTTGATGTTGAGGCAACAATGTTGATTCGTGCCATTGATATCAACGATGTCGATCAGGCCAAGCTATTAGGTATCTTAGAGTTATCTGAAGAAGATATTGCTCTTTGCACTTATGTATGTCCAGGCAAGAACGATTACGGTCCTTTGCTTCGCAGAAGCTTGACTAAGATTGAAGTGGAGGGTTAATTAAAGTGTTATTAGACATTCTAAAGAAATTCTCTCTGCTGTTTGAAAAGGGTGGCGCATTATCATGGTTCTACCCTCTGTATGAAGGTACCTTCACTTTCTTATACAGTTCTGGCAGAGTAACCACCGGAAGAACTCATGTTCGTGACTTTACTGATTTAAAGCGCATCATGATCTTGGTGTGGATTGCTGTTTTCCCGACAATGTTCTGGGGCTGGTATAACGTTGGTAACCAAACTGTTAATGCTATAGCTACTTTAGCTAACGCTGAAGATATTGCTAACGCTTCCTATGCTCTTTTTAGTGCCGATTATCACTACGCAATTGCGCAGATTCTTGGTGCAAGCTTAGGAGCTGATGCTGGCTTTTATAGCAAAATGGTTATTGGTGCAGTTTATTTCCTCCCGATTTACATTGTTGTTTTTGCTGTAGGTGCTTTCTGGGAAGTTTTATTCTGCTTAGTTCGTAAGCATGAGATTAACGAAGGCTTCTTTGTAACCTCCATCCTTTTTGCCTTAATTGTTCCGCCGACTATGCCTTTATGGCAGGCTGCTTTAGGTATCAGCTTCGGTGTTGTAATTGGTAAGGAAATGTTTGGTGGTACCGGTCGTAACTTCATTAACCCTGCTTTAGCTGGCCGTGCTTTCTTATTCTTTGCCTATCCGGCATCCATTTCCGGCACTAATTGCTGGATTCCGGTTGACGGTTTCTCTGGTGCTACTCCGTTAGCACAGTGGGCTGAGGGCGGCAGAGAAGCATTAGTCAATGTTCAGGGTGAAGCTATTGGTTGGATGGATGCTTTCTTAGGTAACATCCCAGGCTCCATTGGTGAAGGTTCTACCTTAATGATCATCATTGGTGCTGCTATCATCTTAGCTTGCGGTATTGCTTCTTGGCGCATCATGGTTGCTATTTTAGTTGGTGCTTTACTCACCTCTAGCTTATTCAACCTCATTGGTTCTGACACTAATATGATGTTCTCTATGCCATTTACTTGGCACATCGTTTTAGGCGGCTTTGCTTTCGGTACTGTCTTTATGGCAACTGATCCGGTCTCAAGCTCCTTTACTAATACAGGTAAATGGGCTTTCGGTATCTTGATTGGCTGCATGGTAATTCTTATCCGTACCGTCAACCCGGCTTATCCTGAGGGCATGATGTTGGCTATTCTGTTTGCAAACTGCTGGGCTCCGTTATTTGACTACCTGAGCGCACAGCGTAATATCAAGAGGAGACTTGCCCGTGCTAAAGCTGAATAAAGACTCCGTACTAGGTACGTTCGTCATTATTATTTCGTTCTGCTTAGTATGTTCTGTGCTGGTTTCAAGTGCTGTCGTTGCCCTTGATCCGTTCAAGGCTGCAGCTATTGCTAACGATCGTCAGGTCAGCATTCTTAAAGTTTCTGGCCATGAGATTGAAGGCTCTGTAGCTGCTACTTATAAAAAGTACATTGAAGCTCATTTGTTAGATGTTGATGCAGGTGTTTTGGCTGATGATGCAGTTGCACCCTCTGAAATTGACGGTTACAACTTTGCTTCTTTAGCAAAGAAACCTGAAACTTCTGTTGCCATCGCAAAAGATCATGATCGCGCAGGTATTCGTACTCATTCTAAGTACATGCCTGTTTATTTCTCTAAGGATGAAAATGGCAATGTTGAGCGCGTGATCCTGCCGTTCTACGGACAGGCTCTGTGGTCTACCGTTTATGGTTATGTTGCCGTTGATCCAAAAGATGGTAATACTATTAAGGCTGTAACCTTCTATTCTCACGGTGAAACTCCGGGCTTAGGTGGTGAGATCGACAATCCGCGTTGGCAAGCCTTCTGGGTTGATAAGAAGATCAATGATGCTGAAGGTACTTATAAGTTTGCCATCACTAAGAATGCCGATAAGACTGGTGAGGGCAAGGATTTTGAGGTCGACGCTCTCTCTGGCGCAACCTTGACTTCTAACGGTGTCAACAATACTGCTGCTTATTGGTTAGGTGACGCCTATCAGCCGTTCCTCAAAAATTTGAGCAAGGGGGAATAAATGAGTGACGCTAAAGTCCCTGGTGTAAAAGAGAGCTTACTTGAGCCGTTAATTGCCAATAACCCGGTAATGATTCAGGTTTTAGGTATCTGCTCTTCTTTAGCCGTAACTTCAAGCATGAAGACCGCGTTCGTAATGGGTCTGTCAGTAACCTTCGTTACTGCGCTCTCTAATTTGGCGGTATCATATGTGCGTAACCTGATTCCAGGTTCTGTACGTATTATTGCACAGATGACTATTATCGCTTCGTTGGTAATCATCGTTGATCAGATCTTAAGAGCTTTTGCCTACGATCTGTCAAAGCAGTTATCCGTATATGTTGGCTTGATTATCACCAACTGTATTGTTATGGGTAGAACTGAAGGCTTTGCTCTTAAATATCCGCCGTTACCTTCTTTAATGGATGGTATTGGCAATGGCTTAGGCTATTCCTTAGTTCTGTGCATTGTTGCAACAATCCGTGAGATCTTTGGTTCTGGTACTTGGTTTGGTCTTACCATTTTCCAAACCGTTAACAATGGCGGTTGGTATGTACCGTGCGGTTTCTTAGTAATGCCGCCGTGTGCCTTCTTCCTTGTTGGTGGCTTAATTTGGTTAGTTAAGACCTTCCGTAAGGATCTGCAAGAGCCTCTCGAGTATGACACTCATAGGGAGGATTACTAATAATGGAACATTATTTGTCCTTACTCGTAAAGAGTATCTTTATTGAGAACATGGCTTTAGCCTTCTTCCTCGGTATGTGTACTTTCTTGGCTGTGTCCAAAAAAGTTACCACTTCCGCAGGTTTAGGTGCTGCTGTAATCATGGTTCAGGTTTTAGCTGTTCCGGCTAATAACCTTATCAATGAGTACATCTTAAAGCCGGATGCCTTAGTTCAGGGCATGGATCTGTCCTTCTTGAGCTTCATCACCTATATCGGTGTTATTGCAGCTATCGTTCAGATCCTGGAAATGTTCCTTGATAAGTACGTACCGTCTTTGTACGCTGCTTTGGGTATTTTCCTGCCGCTCATTACTGTAAACTGCGTTATCTTCGCTGGTGTATCCTTCATGGTACAGCGTGAATATAACTTTGCCGAATCTGTAGTTTATGCTATTGGTTCAGGTGCGTCATGGGCATTGGCTATCATTCTGCTGGCTGCTATTCGTGAGAAACTTAAGTATTCTAACGCTCCTGCCGGTCTGCGTGGTCTGCCTTTAACCTTTATCACTGCAGGACTTATGGCCATTGGCTTCATGTCCTTCTCTGGTATTCAGCTCTAAGGGGGATACATGTTAACAATTGTATCTGGCGTCATAATGTTCGTCGTTATCGTCGCCATTCTAGTAGCCCTCATCGTTGTTGCTAAGAGATACTTAGTAACAGGCGGTGACGTCAAGATCGGCGTCAATGATGACCCATCTTTGACTATGACCTGCCCAGCAGGTGGCAAGCTTTTGAACATCTTAGGTGATAAGGGCGTATTTGTGTCCTCAGCCTGCGGTGGTCGTGGTGCTTGCGGTCAGTGTAAAGTTAAAGTCACTTCTGGTGGCGGCAACGTTTTACCTATCGAATATTCTCATTTTTCTAAGCGTCAGATTAAGGAAGGCTGGCGTCTGGCTTGTCAGGTTACCGTCAAGAATGACTGTAATATTGAATTGCCGGCTTCCGTTTTCGGCGTAAAGAAATGGGAATGCGAGGTTATTTCTAACCACAACGTAGCAACCTTCATTAAAGAGCTTCGTTTACGTATTCCTGAAGGTGAGGAAGTACCGTTCCGCGCCGGTGGTTATATTCAGATTGAAGCTCCGGCTCATACTGTTTACTACAAAGACTTTGATATTGAGCCTCAGTTCCAGGGTGCTTTTAAGCGCTATGGCTTTGATAAGTTGGTTTCAAAGGTTGATACTCCAACCACTCGTGCTTACTCCATGGCTAATTACCCTGGCGAGAAGGGCCTTATCATGTTGAACGTACGTATTGCAACTCCGCCGTTCTCTAACCCTTCAGCTCCTCCGGGAATCATGTCTTCCTATATTTGGAGCTTAAAGCCTGGCGATAAGGTAACCATTTCAGGTCCTTTCGGTGAGTTCTTTGCTCGCGATACCGATAATGAAATGGTATTTATCGGTGGTGGTGCTGGTATGGCCCCGATGCGTTCACACATTTTTGACCAATTAAAGCGTTTGAATACTAAGCGTAAGATTTCCTTCTGGTATGGCGCACGTTCATTATCAGAATGCTTCTACAATGATGAATTTGATCAGCTTGCTAAGGAGCATCCTAACTTCACTTGGCATTTGGCCCTTTCCGATCCTCGTCCAGAGGACCATTGGACTGGCTTGACAGGCTTTATTGCAAATGTACTTTATGAGCAATACTTAAGAGACCACAAGAATCCTGAGGATTGCGAGTACTATATGTGCGGACCTCCTATGATGACTAAGTCTGCTGTTGATATGCTTCACAGCTTAGGCGTTGAGGATGATAATATCTTATTCGATAACTTTGGCGGTTAATCGAAAATGGTAATAGGCCCGGCAAAATTTGCCGGGCTTTTTTTATTCATAAAAT
>CAJKNC010000012.1 GCA_905201175.1 uncultured Succinatimonas sp. | reverse complement strand
CACTCAAAATAAAAAAGTGTTTGTTTTTAGTGCTATCATAAATATATTTTGACTTAATTATAGTTAAACAGCAAAATTAAGCCATACAAAGAAAACGTACATTTCGTACTTTTTAATGAATTTTAATCAGGAGTGCCTAAATGGACTTTGCAGCCGTAAAACAGCTCATCGAAGAAAATGATGTAGTTTTTGCTGACTTAAGATTTACTGATACTATGGGTAAAGAACAGCACATTACCCTGCCTATTTCTTGCATTAACGAGAAATTCTTCGAAGGCGGTAAAATGTTCGACGGTTCATCTATTAATGGTTGGCGTGGTATCGATAAATCAGACATGATATTAATGCCTGATATCGAAACTGTAAAGCTCGATCCGTTCTTTGCCGATCCGACTATTCTCATCCGTTGCGACATTTTAGAGCCGCA
The DNA here is from genome assembly GCA_905201175.1 of uncultured Succinatimonas sp. Taxonomy (GTDB): domain Bacteria; phylum Pseudomonadota; class Gammaproteobacteria; order Enterobacterales; family Succinivibrionaceae; genus Succinivibrio. The sequence goes on along the minus strand of CAJKNC010000012.1, from coordinate 25,954 downwards.
GACCTTAACTGGTTATGACAGAGATCCTCGTTCTGTCGCAAAGCGTGCTGAAGAATACTTACGTTCTACTGGCATCGGTGACGAAGCCTTCTTTGGTCCTGAGCCAGAGTTCTTCCTGTTTGATGATGTCCGCTTTAAGTCTGACTTAAGCGGCTGCATGGTTGAGATCGATGATATCGAAGCTGCATGGAATTCCGCTACTCAGTACGAAGATGGCAATAAGGGCTATCGTCCGGCAGTAAAGGGCGGCTACTTCCCTGTTCCTCCTGTAGATTCCTCACAGGATATTCGTTCTCAGATGTGCAAGATTATGGCTGAAATGGGCTTGGTTATTGAAGCTCACCACCATGAGGTTGCAACTGCAGGTCAGAACGAAATTGCTACTCAGTTCAATTCATTAACTAAGAAAGCTGATGAAGTTCAGATTTATAAGTATGTAGTCCAAAATGTTGCCTTCCAGAATGGCAAGACTGCAACATTCATGCCCAAGCCAATTTTTGGTGATAACGGTTCTGGAATGCACGTTCATCAATCCATTGGTAAGGATGGCAAGAACTTATTTGCCGGAAATCTTTACGGCGGCTTATCTCAGGAAGCCTTATGGTACATTGGCGGTATCATCAAGCATGCCAAATCCTTAAATGCTTTCACCAACCCGTCTACTAACAGCTACAAGCGCTTAGTTCCTGGCTTTGAGGCTCCGTTAATGTTAGCCTACTCTGCAGCTAACCGCTCAGCTTCTATTCGTATTCCTTATGCAATCAATCCGAAGACTGCTCATATTGAAGTTCGCTTCCCTGATTGCACTGCTAACCCTTACTTAGCTTTCTCAGCTATGTTAATGGCCGGTCTTGATGGTATTAAGAACAAGATCGATCCGGGTGAGGCTATGGATAAGAACTTATACGATCTCCCTCCGGAGGAGGCTGCTAATATTCCTCAAGTTTGCGGCAGCTTAGAAGAAGCTATCAAGGCTCTTAAGGCAGATCACGATTATCTGCTTGAAGGCGGCGTATTCTCTCAGGACTGCATCGATGCTTATATCGAGCTTAAGACTAAGGAAGATACTCGCGTCCGCTGCACTCCGCACCCAGTAGAGTTTGAGCTTTACTACAGCTTATAAACGTTTAAGGGAAAAATTAAAAATAGCTTGTTTAAACAAGCAGCTATATAAGAAAGGCCCTTAGATAAGGGCCTTTTTTGTAACTATACCAACATACAATTAGGTTAAAAAATGACAAATCAAGGCTTATATCGTAGCGAATATGAACACGATGCCTGTGGTGTCGGCTTCATAGCGCATATCAAAGGACAAAAGAGTCACAGCATTGTCCAAGAGGGCTTAGAGGTCTTAAAAAACCTCACTCACCGCGGTGCTGTAGGAGCAGATCCTCTGCAAGGTGATGGCGCCGGTATCTTAATTCAAATCCCGGATGAAATTTACCGTGACGACATGACCAGACTCGGAGTTGCATTACCTCCGCCGGGAGAATATGGTGTCGGCATGATTTTCCTGCCGCGCGAGGAAGCCTCACGGCATGCCTGCCAGGAAGAAATTGAGCGGGCCATTTCAGCTGAGGGCCAAATCATATTAGGCTGGCGTGATGTACCTCTTAATGAAAACATTCCTATGTCTCCGGTAGTCCGCGAAAAAGAACCTGTCATAAGACAGATCTTTGTCGGTCACAGCCCTGATGTTTTAGTCACAGATGCTTTAGAGCGCAAGCTCTACATCATTAGAAAGCGCTGTTCCATTGCTATTGCTAATTTAAAATTACAGCACTGCAAGGAATTCTATATTCCTTCATTCTCAGCTAGAACTATCGTCTATAAAGGACAATTATTAGCAAATCAAGTAGGAGAATATTTCAAGGATTTAGCCGATGCCCGCTGTGTATCTGCTATTGCTTTAATTCATCAGCGCTTTTCTACCAATACTTTCCCGCAGTGGTCATTAGCTCATCCGTTCCGCATGATTGCTCATAACGGCGAGATTAATACCTTGCGCGGAAACTTCAACTGGATCCTAGCTCGCGAAAAGCACATCAGCTCCCCTGTATTTGGCAAAGATCTTGATAAAATATGGCCTTTGATCTTCCAGGGACAATCTGATTCTGCTTCTTTTGATAATGTGTTTGAGCTTTTGACTCTTTCAGGCTACTCTTTAGCTCAAGCTGCCATGATGATGATTCCTTCAGCTTGGGAAAAAGATTTGCTCATGAATAAAAAGCTCAGAGCTTTTTATGAATACTATGCAGCAATGATGGAGCCTTGGGATGGTCCTGCTGCAGTATGCTTTACTGATGGCCGCCAAATCGGTGCTACTCTAGATAGAAACGGCCTGCGTCCGGCACGCTATGTAGTTACAAAGGACGACCTGGTAATTTTAGCTTCAGAAGCTGGTACGCTTAAGATTGACGACAGCCGCGTCAAGCACAACTGGCGCTTAGAGCCTGGCCGCATGCTGCTTATCGATACTGAACAGGGCCGCATTATCGACGACAGCGAGATCAAAAACTCTTTGGCTACGCTAAAGCCTTATCAGGAATGGATCGACAAGGTAAGAATTCGCTTAAGCGATATTAAAGAAAATCCTAAGTCAGCATCGCTCAATTTAGATACTAAATCTCTCATGCGCGTCTTTGGCTATACCCGCGAAGATGTCGAGCGTTTATTGAAGCCTAAGGCTTTAAACGGCATGGAACCGGTATTGTCAATGGGTAATGATGCTCCATTAGCTGTTTTATCTGAAAATCCGCGCTCCTTATATGATTACTTCAGACAATTATTTGCCCAGGTAACCAATCCGGCTATCGATCCTATTCGTGAGGAAATGGTAACCTCCTTAGTCTCCTTCGTAGGCCCTCGTCCTGACTTGCTCAATATTATGGATAATAATCCTCCGGTTCGTCTGGAAGTTGACCAGCCTATCTTAAATGTCCAGGAGATGGAGAAGATCCGTAATATTTCTGCCTATACAGGAAATAAATTCCGATCCAAGGAATTAGATATCACCTATCCTCTATCTTGGGGTAAAGACGGTATTGAAGCTCGCTTAGCCTCAATTAGAGCTGCTGCAGTAGATGCAGTCAAGACTGGTCATAATATCCTAATCCTTTCAGATCGCCGCGTAAGCGCCGATCATCTGGCCATTCCGGCTCTCTTAGCTACCTCTGCAGTGCATCTGTGCTTAGTTGAACACGGATTAAGAACCTCTACAGGCTTGGTTGTTGAGACAGGCTCTGCACGTACTGTTCATCAATTTGCACTCTTAGGCGGTTACGGTGCTGAAGCTATTCATCCTTATGTAGCTCTAAAGGTTGTTGAAGCTTTTGCCGACAATGCTCAGACCGCGCAGAAGTATGTCGATAACTATATCCATGCTATCGATAAAGGCCTTTACAAAACCATGGCTAAGATGGGTATTTGCACCTATATGTCATATATCGGAGCTCAGATTTTTGAAGCCGTTGGCCTGTCTTCTGAATTTGTAGACAAATACTTTACCAATACTCCCAGCCCTATTGAAGGCGTAGGACTTTTTGATATTGCCAATGAGGCCGTAAAGATCCATAAGATGGCCTTTGACAAGCTCAATTTATCCGATCCTAGCTTATCTGATGGCGGCGATCTTAACTGGAGATATGGTGCTGAAGAGCACATGTGGACTCCTGACGCTGTAGTAAGTCTGCAAAGAGCCGTTCGCGCTGATGACTATCAGGAATATCAGAAATATGCCAATATCATCAACGATCAAAGCAAGCGCCTTATGACTATACGCGGCTTATTTAAGTTTAAGTCTCAAGGAGCAATTCCGCTTGATGAAGTTGAAAGCGAGGACAGCATTATCAAGAGATTTGCCTGCTCTGCCATGTCTATGGGAGCCATCTCCACTGAAGCCCATACTACTATGGCTATTGCCATGAACCGTTTAGGAGCAATGTCCAACTCAGGTGAAGGCGGTGAAGATCCTCGCCGTGATACCGTTATTACCAAAGATACCTCAACAAAGGAAATCCTAGGCGATGATATCTTAATTGACTTGCCGCTGCATAAGGGAGACAGCCTAAAATCACGCACTCGTCAGGTAGCTTCAGGTCGTTTCGGCGTTACAACCTCATACCTAAGCGAGGCTGACTTAATTCAAATTAAATTAGCTCAAGGCGCAAAACCTGGCGAAGGAGGACAATTACCTGGACATAAGGTATCTGCTTATATAGGTAAATTGCGTCATTCTTTGCCTGGTATCGGTTTAATTTCTCCGCCGCCGCATCACGATATTTACTCAATTGAGGATTTAGCCCAGCTAATCTATGATTTAAAGCTTGCTAATACTCATGCCAATATCTCAGTTAAACTGGTATCTGAGGTCGGCATTGGTACAGTTGCAGCCGGCGTAGCAAAATGTAAGGCAGATCATATCGTAATCTCCGGACATGATGGCGGTACAGGCGCAGCTCCTGCTTCCTCAATCAAGCATGCAGGCTCAGCTTGGGAAATAGGCCTGGCTGACGTTCAGCAGACCTTAGTTATGAACAGATTGCGCTCACGCGTAATTTTGCAAGTTGACGGTCAGATTAAAACAGGCCGCGACGTTGTAATTGGCGCACTCTTAGGAGCCGATGAATTTGGCTTTGGCACCGCACCATTAGTCTGCATGGGCTGTACCATTATGCGTAAATGCCAGAAGAATCCCTGCCCTGCCGGTATTGCTACACAGGATCCTGATTTAAGACGTCAGTTTGTCGGAACACCTGAACAGCTGGAGCACTACTTCCACTTTGTGGCTCGCGAAGTCCGTGAAATCATGGCATCTTTGGGCGTCAGAAAATTTGAAGATCTCATCGGTCATACCGAATATTTAACTAAAGTTGACGCGGTTAAATTTGAAAAGGCCCGCAATTTAAGCTTTGAAAGAATTCTCTTTAAGGATCCTGCTTTAAAGAATGAATGCTATCACCATGAAATCGCACAGATTCATGATATCGACAAAGCTTTAGATAAGGCTTTCGAAGATACCGTAAACAAGGCTATATCCAGCAAGAAAGCTGTCACTATTGAAACTCCGATTATCAATATAAACCGCTCTTTTGCTACCTATACCTCAGGTATAGTTGCAGCCAGCAAAGAAAAGCTTAAAGATGATTTAATTACCTTTAAGATCTCCGGTACTGCAGGCCAAAGCTTAGGAGCTTTCCTGCAAAAGGGCATTACTATCGATCTTTTAGGTCAGGCTAATGACTACGTAGGCAAGGGGTTGTCCGGCGGCCATATCTTTATCCATCAGAGCAAGGCCTTTGACGGAGATCCGCAGCAAAATATCATTGCCGGCAATACTTGTCTTTATGGCGCTACCTCAGGCCTTTGCTGCTTCAGCGGCGTATTAGGCGAGAGATTTGCCGTAAGAAATTCTGGTGCTGATGCAGTCTGCGAAGGCTGCGGCGATCATGGCTGCGAATATATGACAGGCGGAACTGTAATTATCTTAGGTAAAACAGGCCGTAATTTTGCAGCCGGAATGACCGGAGGCATGGCTTATATCTACGATAGCGATAACAGCTTTGAACAATACTTAAGCAAAGGCGACTTTAAGATTTCCCATGTAGTTGATGCCAAGAATGCCGATCCGCTTGAGCCTTTACATAAGGGCCTGCAGGATGAGGAGAATATTCGTCAGCTTCTAGAGGCTCATTATCAGCATACTGATTCTAAAATTGCCAAATTTATTCTCGATAATTTCTCTGAGCAATTAAGAAAATTTGTCAAAGTCTTCCCGATGGAATACTACCATGCCTTAAAAGCTTTGCAGGAGGTACGCTAAAATGGGTTTTTTAAAGGGATTTATTGAATTTCAAAGAATCGAAGTTGCTCACAGACCAATTGCTGAACGTATCCATGACTTCAAAGAGCTGATCGGTACCTTAAGTGATGAAGAGGTCAAAATCCAGGCAGGCCGCTGCATGGATTGCGGAATTCCTTTTTGCATGCATAAATGTCCTCTGCACAATGACAGTCCGGATTTTAACGAATTTGTCTGCGAAGGACAGATGCAGAAGGCCTATAACGTACTTGCCTCTACAAACAACTTCCCAGAGATTACGGGACGCATCTGTCCTGGTCTGTGCGAAGAAGCCTGCACCTTAGGCATTCACAGACAGCCTGTAGGCATCAAATCCGTCGAGAAAAAGATTGCAGAATATGCTTTTTCTCATGGTTATGTAACAGCTATTAAAGTCAATCGCCGTACCAATAAACGCGTAGCGATTGTAGGATCTGGACCGGCTGCTTTAGCTTGTGCACAAAATCTTAATCGCTTAGGTCATAGCGTAACTATTTATGAAAAGAATAAAAAAGCCGGCGGCTTATTACGCTATGGCATTCCTGACTTTAAATTAGAAAAAGGCATCTTAGACAGACGCATTGCTCAGCTAGAGCTTGAGGGCATTACCTTTAAGACCTCTACAATTGTCGGATCTAAAAAAGATTTAGATAACGGCGTACACTGCGATGCCTTAGAGGAAATTAAAGGCTCAGAGATTTTAAATAGCTATGACGCTGTGGTTTTAGCCCCAGGATCTGAGGCCCCACGAGATCTTAAGATCCCTGGCCGCAAGCTGAAAAATATCCACTTTGCTTTGGAATTCCTAATTGCGCAGAATCGCGAGAACAATGGTGATGGAGAAAACCCCATCAATGTCAAAGGCAAGCGCGTAGCCGTCATCGGCGGCGGTGAAACTGCCTCTGACTGCATTGGTACTGCGATTAGAAAAGGTGCCCTATCAGTTGTTCAAATAGATTATCACGAGGAGCTTCCTGAAAGTGTTGACCTCTCTTTAGTATGGCCTGATTGGCGCAAAATCAAGCGCACTTCTACCTCGCAAGAGGAAGGCTGTACCCGTTTATTTGCGACAAATACCCTATCATTTGAAGGAGATGACAAGGTTCAGAGCCTAAAGCTCCAAAAAGTTAAGTGGGGTGAAGGCCGCCATTTTGACGGTATTGCCGGAACAGAAAGCACTCTTGATGTGGATGTAGTCTTAATTGCCATGGGATATGCTCACCCTTGTTCTAACTTAGCTAAAGAATTTAAGGTAGAGACTGACAAACGCGGCAATATCCTAGCTCCTACCTCTGGAGATAGCGCCTACTGCACTTCAAATCCAAAGGTTTTTGCCTCAGGAGATGGCCGCAAAGGACAATCATTAGTTGTTTATGCAATCGCCGAAGGTCGCGAATGCGCTAAGAGCGTTCATAAATATCTGATGTCTCAAGATTAACTCCAATTGCCTGTTGGTATTTTGCCTCCGCTATAAACGGAGGCTTTTTTTTTTGCAAGCAAAAATTTTTTCTAATTTTTTTATGCTTTAAATTTGATCATTAGCATAAATATAAAACGCTGTTCTTAGCTAAATTCAGCTCTAATTTAGGGAAAAAGCACCAAAAAAAATCTCTGCTTTCACTATCATAAAACACTTTGAAGCTTAAAGTTATTATAAAGCAATCAATCAGTTAAAATTTTCGTATAAAAACTAACTTTCAGGGTAAAAATTAAAAAAAAATGTGCCCTATTATTGATCTTTTAACGCTCTTTTTTGGGGATCTTTTTCAATACAGTTGCAGTTATATTATTTGCGCTGTAAATTTACAAAAAAATCAACAGGCAAACTTTTATAAACAGGAGACCTTTCATGTCTTATTCAGAGAAAGTCCTAAGCTCTCTTAAAGCTCGTTATCCTTATCAGCCGGAATTCCTTCAGGCTGCCGAGGAAATCCTAACCACTTTACAGCCGTGCCTCGATACTAATCCTAAGTACGAGCAACTCAAGATTTTAGAGCGTATGACTGAACCTGAGAGAACTATCAGCTTCCGCGTTGAGTGGATTGACGATAAGGGTGAGGTTCAGGTTAACAGAGGCTATCGCGTTCAGTTTAACTCTGCTATCGGACCGTACAAGGGCGGCATTCGTTTACATCCTACTGTAAATGAAGGCATTTTAAAGTTCTTAGGTTTAGAGCAAATCTTAAAGAACTCCTTAACCGGCACTCCTATTGGCGGTGCTAAGGGCGGTGCTGACTTCGATCCTAAAGGCAAGTCAGACAACGAGGTTATGCGCTTCTGCCAGGCCTTCATGCTTCAGTTATATCGCTATATCGGCCCAACCATCGACGTTCCGGCAGGCGATATCGGTACCGGCGGCCGTGAAATCGGCTATATGTATGGTGCCTACAAGCGCTTAACTACCCGTTATGAGGGTATCTTAACTGGTAAAGGCTTAAGCTACGGCGGTTCATTAGCTCGTACCGAAGCTACCGGCTACGGCGTTGTTTACTTTACCGATGCTATGCTAAAGGATAAGGGCGACAGCTTAAAGGGCAAGAAGTGCGCTGTTTCTGGTGCCGGCAACGTTGCCATCTACTGCTGTGAGAAGCTCTATGAATTAGGTGCTACTCCGGTTACCGTTTCTGATTCCCGCGGTACTATCTATGATCCTAACGGCATTAAGATTGATGTCTTAAAGCAGGTTAAGGAAGTTGAGCGTGCTTCTCTCACTCGTTATGCAGAATTAGTTGCTACTGCTCAATACACCCCGGTTGAGAAGTATCCTGAGGGCAAACATCAGGTTTGGACCTACCCTGTCGATGCAGCCTTCCCTTGCGCAACTCAGAACGAGGTATTTGAGGAAGATGCTAAGACCTTATTGGCAAACGGCTGCAAGGTTGTTGCTGAAGGCGCAAACATGCCTTCTACCTTAGGCGCTATCAATCAGTTCTTAAAGGCTGGCATCTGCTACGGCCCTGCTAAGGCTGCTAATGCCGGCGGTGTTGCAACTTCTCAGTTAGAGATGGAGCAGAATGCTGGTATGACTGCCTGGACCTTCGAAGAGGTTGACAGCAAGCTGCACAATATTATGACTAACCTCTATGATAACGCAGCCTCTACTGCCCGTGAGTTCGGCGTTGAAGGCAACTTAGTATTAGGCGCTAACATTGCCGGCTTCCGCAAGGTTGCTGATGCTATGATCGCTCAGGGCGTTATCTAATTAGCTAAGCTATGAATTCAATATCCCCTAATAAGTAATTATTGGGGGATTTTATTTAAACCTGCCTGCAAATATTTTCCAGATAAAAAATAAATTTATTCCCTCAATTTTTATTTACTGCTATTTATGACTTGTTTATTTTGTTATGCATAACATTTAAACGTTTGATTTATTGAAAAAAATAAAGTCATCTGATCTATTAAACAAAAATTTATTTCATTATTTAAGAAATAATTCGGATCTTGTATGTCATAAAATTTAAAATGAACTTATTGTTTTTTAATAAAATTATTCTTATCGGCGCTTCAAATAGCCCAAACTGATTTAAATGAAATTTTTTCTTAAAAAGGTCTGATCTATTTTCAATAATTTGAACTAACGCACATCTTATATTTTTATTTTTTGGTTTAATAACGCAAGTCGCTTATGATTACTTATAATCTTAAAGCGCAGACTAAAAGTCTGGTTATTTATTTTTTATTTGGAGTTATTAAGATGATTCTTTCCGGTAAAACAGCTTTAATTTCCGGTGGTAGCCGTGGTATTGGTCGCGCCATTGCAGAATTATTCTACAGCGAAGGTGCAAACATCTATATTATGGCTCGTAACGCAGAGCAATTAGGCGTTGCAGCAAAAGAGATCGATGCAAAGAATGAGAACCGCGTTCACGCTCTTCCTTGCGATGTAAGTTCTGAGACCTCTGTTAACGACGCTTTAGCTCGTATTAAGGCTGACGGTGCTATTGTTGACGTCTTAGTAAACTGTGCTGGTGTTAATCTCCGTGGTCCGCTTGAGGATATGCCGCTTGAGACTTGGTCTAAGGTTATCGGCATTAACTTAACCGGCACCTATCTCTTAACTAAAGGCTGCTTTGAGGGCATGAAGCAGAAAGGCGGCGGCAAGATCATCAATATTGCTTCCTTAATGTCTGAAGTTGCTCGTCCTACCATCAGCCCGTACGTAGCCTCTAAGGGCGGCGTAAAGATGTTCACTAAGGCTATTGCTGTTGAGTGGGCTAAGTACAACATTCAAGCAAACTCCATCATCCCAGGCTATATTGAGACTGAGATGAATGCTCCTTTAATTGCTGATAAGGAGTTCAATGCTAAGATCATCGCTCGTACTCCTGCTGCTCGCTGGGGTAAGCCTGCTGAGGTTGCTCATGCAGCCCTGTTCTTCGCTTCACACGGTTCTGACTTCATTACCGGTCAGGAAATCGCTGTTGACGGCGGCATCTTAGCTGCTTTAATGTAAGCCTGAACTAAAAATTTCTGAAATATAAGCGGCTTACGCTGAACATAAGGCTGAATTTATAAAAAATTCAGCCTTTTAGTTTAAAAGGCTGTCTGTTATTTTTAATAATGAAAGGAGAAAATTTCTAACCTTCATTTCATTGTAACAGCCTTAATAATCAGAAAAGCACTCCTGCATATCTGTCCGGCAAATTATTTTTGCATCTAAGCCTGCCCTTAGGTTATTTGGACATGAAATTAATATAGGCCTTCATAAATTCAAACACATAATTCAGATCTGCAAATTTTCCAGGAAGGCTCTGACATCCAGTTCATCATCATCTGCCGTAAATCCCTGTCCAGGAAGCCAGACTGCTTCAGGAGCCAGGACCTCCAGCATGTCGGCACTCTCTCCCATGCCGCTCTGATGCGAGGTGCAAAAAGGAATAATCTTCTTGTCCTTCAGATCATACTTTTCTACAAAGCTGTAGACTGTCTTAGGAGCTTTAGACAACCAAATTGGGTAGCCTAAATAAATAACCTGATATTCATCAAGATTAGATAAAGGATGTGCAAGAGCCGGCCGAGCTTTATCGTCAGCTTGTTCTAAAGAAACTCGCGAATTTGGATTTTTAACATTTATATCTTCCTGTGAATATGGCACCTCAGCTTCAATGCGATAGAGATCGCTTGCGGTAAGTTCAGCAATATCCCGAGCAAAAGCCTCAGTTGTGCCCGAATAAGAAAAATATGCCACTAGGGATTTTGTTTTCTGAGAATCTGTCTGCACATGGCTTACGCAGCCGACTTGAGTAATTAACAGAGCTGCAAACAGAATAAATGCAGATACAAGCCTTTTTTTCATAAAAAACTCCTAAATAAGCTCTAACCTTTTTAAGTTTAGGTTAGAAGCTTAAATTTAGGAGCACTTTTCTAAGATGCAGCCGACAAATTTTGCAGCAGAACATCTACATGCGCGCTGACAGATAAATCCTTTAGAAGATATTGAGTATAAGGTTTTTGCAGATGTACAGGATTTAAAACTAAGCGCTCAATTAAAGCTTTGAGATCTGCTGCATCATTAGCTTTGAATTTCTGCAGTGCCGGCGCAGCTAATACCTCACAGCACCCGATATTTTCTGCTAGAACGCAAGCTCTGCCGCAAAGAGTACTTTCAATTCCTACTAAACCAAAAGGCTCGTAAAGAGAAGCTAAAATAGCATAATCACAAGCTTTATACAGATTTTCGATATCCTTAATATATCCTGCATAAATAACATTATCTGAGCTTTTATCTAGTGGTCTTCCTGCTACTACTAATTGGCAATTAGCTTTAAGCTGAGAAAAAACCTGCTCTAACAGAGGATATCCTTTTCGGTAATGAGATGAGCTTGGAAATAAAAACAAGATCTTATCTTCTGGTAATTTAAACTGCTTTCTGAAACGGATTTTATCTTCCTCTGAGCCTTCTGAAAATTTTTCATTTGAGGTTGGCGGATAAATAATCTTAATCTTATCTTTATTAATGCCGTAAAGATTTTCTATCTCAGAAGCTATCAACTGAGAATGTGCAACGCAGATTTTAGCGTTTAAGAACTCACGCTCCTCAAGCTTAAACCATAGCTTGTCAAAAAATTCAGCTTGTCCTTTAACTGCCCTGACAAAGCCCTTATGAGTACCGCCGCATAAAACCACATCGCAGGCATCATTACGGCAGCAGCCTAAAGTTAAATCATAATGTTCCTTGGCAAATTCCCTTTTTAAATAATTTGAAAAAAAGAAATCTCGCAATTTATGCGGCACCAGGACGCATTTATTAACCTTAACTTTAATGTATTTTAAAATCTCTAAGCTGCTGTCAAGCTTTTTAGTATAAACGCAAATTTCATGCCCGCGCTTTAGAAGCTCGCCGATTAAATCTAAGGTATAGCGCTCCATCCCTCCAGAGGCCTGCAGTCCATTGCAGGCTACAGCAATTTTCATAAAATCTCCTAAAGCTTGCCTGCAGTTTTATTTAGGGTATAAAGACGAATATATTTTTGCAGAGTATAGGAATAATGATTAAGACTCAGCATCAAACCCATTCTCCCGTCTAAAAAGCCTAAATTTAAAAAATATACTTTAATAAAAGCCCAGACAGGCTTTAATAATACATCAAAGCAGAAGTTAGCCTTGCGCCCCTTATCAAATTGCTTTTGCGCAGCTAAGGCTGCATACTGATTGAGCTTACGGTAATACTGATCCCAGGATGTATACGTATAGTGATACAAGGGGCTTTTTAGCAGCTTTTTCTTGAAACTATATTTAATCTGCGGATGTACATAGCCCTCAACCGTCACTCCCTCATTGGGAAATAAACGGGCAACCTCATCCGGCCTTAAAACGCCATGCGTGGCATGATGATAATGAAAACGGTTTTCGCGATGCACAAAATATGCATATTTCTCCCCGCGCTCTACCGTTTCAATAATTTCCCTGCATAAGTCCTCAGAGCAGCGCTCATCTGCATCAATCAAAAAAATCCATTTTTGAGTAGCCTTGCTGATTGCAAAAGTCTGCTGCGCGCCCCAATCTCCTGCTAAAGAGCGGGTATAAACCTTAGCACCAAAACTTTTGGCAATTTCTACAGTTTTATCTTCACTGTTATCATCAACGACAATAATTTCCTCTGCAAAGGCGCAGCTCTCCAAGCAATCCTTCAGATTATGCTCTTCATTTCTGGCAATTAATACAATCGATACCGGCACCTTACGCATTTGCCTGCTCCTTTTCCTTAATGAGCTCATCTAAGCCTAAAACCGCACGCACAGTATTATCATGCAAGCGCTCCTGCAGGCGCTTAAAATTATCATTAGCCGCACCGCGATCGGCCTTTTCATGCCATAAATGCAAAACTCCTACAGCAAAAACTCCGCTTTTGCGCCTGATGCCGATCTTTAAAAGTCTTACCGCCAAATCAGAATCTTCATAGCCCCAGCCCTCATATAAGCCGTCAAAACCGTTTACCTGCTTAAAATCACTCATCCATACCCCTAAATTACAGGTACGAATTTTTTTCCAGCTGTTTTTATTATAAAAACGGAAAAAATTTATCGAGCTCAAATTTATAAGCGGCAGCAGACGATTAACATGATGCTTGGCATATTCAGAAAGCCAGCGCCACATGCTAAACGAGCCTGCATCTAGCTGCGTATCTTCAAGATATGCTGTCAGCTCCTTATCTAAGAGACAGCGATTACCAGCAACCATATAGCCTCGCTGGGCTAGCTTATAGTGACATTCAAGAAAATTATGACGCGGAACGCAATCGCCATCTAAAAAGATCAGATAATCCCCGCTGGCTTTCAATACGGCCAGATTGCGGCCTCTTGCAGCCCTGAAGCCCTCAGGCTTTTGCCCATCGTGAATAATTTTATAAAAAACGCGCTGCTGCAATTCTGCGATACAATCAAAGGTATCCTTGCCGCTGCCATCATCTGCAATGATGACCTCGAAATCTTTATAAGTTTGGAAATTTAAGGCTTCAAGAACTAACCTTAAAGCCTTAGGACGATTAAAAGTGGTCAGAATTACACTGAATTTCACGGCTTACTCCAAAAACAAGAGATATTTTGGGAATTATAAGCCGAAACAGGATCTGCTATCAAACCAGATCTGCAAAGTGAGATAAGCTTAAAGCTTATTTAAGCCCAATACCTCACTCATGGAATATAGGCCAGGCCCCTTGCCTTCTAACCATAAGGCCGCTCTAAATGCGCCGCGAGCAAAATTCTGTCTAGAAGTAGCAATATGCTTTAACTCCAAACGCTCTCCTTCTGAACAAAACATGCAATTATGCTCACCGACAATATCTCCGCCGCGAATAGCAGAAAAACCGATAGTACCGTATTTTCTCTCTCCGGTAATACCATGACGGCCTGAAACCATCACATCATTAAGGCTGACATGCCGGCCGGCAGCAGCTGCCTCGCCTAAGGCAATAGCTGTACCTGACGGAGCATCAACCTTATAGCGATGATGAGCCTCTACAATTTCTAGATCCGCATCGTTCATGATAGCAGCAGCTTTTTTAACCAAATTCAAAAGCACATTGACGCCTATGGAAAAATTAGCTGACCAAACAATCGGAATTTGGCGAGAATATTCTTTGATCTTGTCTTTCTGGGCATAATCAAAGCCGGTTGTGCCTAAAATAACCGCACAGCCATGCTCTTTTGCATATTCTAAAACACCTAAGGAGCACTGAGGGCGAGAAAAATCAATAAACATATCCGGAGCTTTAGAAAGCATCTGCGGTGATGCAACCAGTTCAGCATTACACCCTGCAGGTAAAGCTGTTACATTAGTATCAATACCACATACTACCTTAGCGCCATCATTTCCCTGAGCACACTCATAAAGAGCATGACCCATACGTCCGCATAAACCGACAATGCCTATCTTCAGCATGCTTATAACTCCTTTTTCATTTCAATAAGATGCGATAATTTTACACCGAGTGCTCTAAAATGTAACTCTTTATAAAAGGCCTGCGCACCAAAATTAAGCACCTCAACATCAACTTTTAAGCATTTGCCCTGCAGTCTGCTCACTAATAGGGAAGCTGCTCTGATTAAACGGCGCCCAATCCCCTGTCTAAAATATTCAGGATCAATATATAAGCAGCAGATTTCTCCTCTTTTTACCTGACGATAAAAAGATAAAAATCCTAAAAGGATACCCTGCCGCTCACAGAGTATAGTTTGATACTGATAAGATCTTATGCGCTCTTGCCAGATCTCAGTAAATTCTGCTGCGGTAAAATCTAAAGGCTGACGCCGATGCTCATACATTGCCGAAGATAATTCCAAAATTGCAATTGCCTGAGCATCGCTGACTTTAGCCCAACGCAAACTAGTCTTATCCATAAGATCATCCTGATGAAATAAGCCGAAAATCATAATGTGAGAACACATTATGATCTTATTTTACTTACTGCAAATGAAATGATTAATATTTAAGATTTATCTGCTTCAGATTTTTGCTCTAAAAGCGCTAAGGCCCCGGCCAGAGTATCCTCAGTAACGACATTGCCGCCCATCATGCGGCCTAATTCATAGATGCGTTCCTGTCGATTTAAAAGTCTGACTTCAGAATACGTACTATCCTGCGTATTCTCTTTTACCACAAGAAAATGACTATCTGCGCAAGCTGCAACTTGAGGCAAATGCGTAATTACAATTACCTGCACCTGCTTTGACAGCTCTTTTAATAAAGCCCCCACAGCAGAAGCCGTGCGTCCTGAAATACCAGTATCAACTTCATCAAAGATAAGCGTAGGAATTGAATTTTGAGAAGCAGTTAATTCCTCTAAGGCTAAAGCCAAGCGCGATAGCTCTCCTCCTGAGGCAACCGTACCAAGATCCTGCAGCTGCTGACCTCGATTTGCGGTAAATAAAAACGACACCTCATCGCGCCCATTTCTGCGCGGTCTTATTGTCTCATTACGGCTGATTTTGACCTCGAATCTGCCTTCAGGCATCGACAGCCTGCGGATCCTTGAAGTTATGGATTCTGACATTTCTTCAGCGGCAAGCTGTCTTTTTTCAGACAGCTCCAAGCTTATTTTTTCGTATTCATCCCGCAGAGCCTTAACCTTGGAAGTTTTAGCGGCAATCAGATCCTTAAGCGCTAAAAACTTCTCAAGTTTTGCATTCAGCTCCTCTTCGACTGTATAGAGCTGTTCAGGAGCTACAGAAAACTTGCGGCTTAGCTCATGGTACAAAGACAGCTCTTGTTCCGACTTTGATAAAACCTCAGGCGCCACCTCTGTATTAACGCCCATTAAAGCAATTCGCGCAGCATCTAAATGTTTTAAAGCATCCGTAAGATTGTCAATGACAATTCCCAGATTGCCGTCTCTTGAGCCTAAAGCTTTAAGATCCTCCAATCGATGCGCAACGATATCAATAATATTATGCTCATCGTTATCTAAAGATGCTAAAGCTAAGGCAACTGCATCTGAGCTCTTCAATAAGCGCTGCAATTTATCATAATGCTCTGAGACCAGCTCATAAGAGCCTGAGGATAAATTTAAGCTGCGCAGCAGATCCAAATCATGACGCCAGTCTTTATATTGTAAAGCTCCGTCCTTTTGCTGCTGCGAAAGTTCTGACAAACAAGCGCGCTCTTGATTGTAATGCAGGAAAGCTGCATTTAATCTATCCCTAAGATTGCCTAATTTGCCGGCTTCATCTACAAGTCTTAGCTGATTAGCTTCATCTAGAAGACTGATGCTGGCATGCTGACCATGGACAGCCACTAAAGATGCGGTGATTTGCTTAAGCAAGCTTAAATTTACCGCATGAGAATTAATATAAGCCTTAGATTTGCCGTCAGCAAAAATCTGCCTGCTGATAATGAGAGTATCATCCTCGCAATCTATACCGCTTGCAGATAAAATCTTAATAGTATTCTCAGCAACCTTTGAGAATACAGCTTCTAAAACCGCCTTAGCAGCTCCATTCTTTACCATAGAGCTTTCAGCCCTTTGACCGCAAATTAAAGCTAAGGCATCTACAGTTAGGGATTTACCGGCGCCGGTCTCACCGGTAATACAGCTCATCCCTTTGTCAAAATCGAGAGTATTCCTCTCGCTTAAGGCAAAATCACGAACTGATAAAGTCAGTAACATTCTTGCTCCTTAAACAAGGCTCTGGCCCCAGCCTAATTTCTGACGCAGAAGGCTGTAATAATCATACCCCTCAGGATGGATAAAGGTTAAAGGTACAGGATGCTGACGAATGCTGACCGTACATTTAGTGTCAGCTCTAATTGTCACCTGACCATCGCAATTTATAGCAATAAGCTCGGCAATATTATCAGCACATTCAAATTCTATCTTAATATTGGATTTGCCAGGGATAATTATGGGAGAACAGTTGAGAGACTGAGGAAACATTGGAACTAAGGCCAGTACGTCCAAATGCGGCTCAATAATAGAGCCTCCGGCTGACAGAGAATAAGCTGTCGAGCCTGTCGGAGTATTGATAATAATGCCGTCCCCCCTTAAGGTATACATATAGCGATTATCAATGCTGACCTTAAATACCATCATATGCGCCATCATGCCCGAATGGATAACTGTTTCATTAGTAGCTAAAGACTGCCCTATAAGCTCGCCGACGCCATCTTCATTATCCCGCGTAATTCTTACGTCGAGCATGGTACGCTGCTCAATAGAATAGCGTCCTGCAACGATTTTCTCCAAGCTCTCATGCAAATCATTCGGACTTACATCAGTCAAAAGTCCTAAATGGCCGCGATTGACCCCAAGCATAGGTACCTTTAAATCAACTAAAGTTCTTGCAGCTCCTAAAACCGATCCGTCGCCGCCGACTACAATAATCAAATCACGGTCGCGCATCTGCCTGCGGGAAATTGCCGGGATTTCTGGAATATTAAAGCCAATAGAAGTATTAGCATCTAAACAAACATCTACCCCAAGCTCATTTAAAATAGAGGCTATTTCACGAATAGCCCCTGATACCGGTCTTTTGTATACTTTAGAGACGATAACCGCCGACTTTACCGGCTTTTGAGAAGACTGTAATGGCACTTAGGACTCCTTTAAAGTTTTTTAAATATAGGACCTAGCTTAAAATTTTAACTAATTTATATAATACAACATTTCATGCAGGCTCTTAGCACTTTAGTTATAAGACTGCTCGCCGCAAGAAGCCCTTACGACTAATTTAGGCAAAAGCTCAATCCGAATAGGAGTAGGATCTTCATCCTCAAGCTCCTGCAGAAGCTGCGCTGCCGCCTTCTGGCCTAAGACATACTTACGCTGATGAACAGTAGTCAAAGGCACGCTTATCATGGATGACTCTTCAATATCATCATAGCCTGCCAAATGAACATCATCCGGGATATTAATATTATGGCGCTGACAATAAGCAAAAATACCTAAAGCTACAGTATCATTGATCGCTATAATTGTATCTGGTTTTCTAGCTAAGGCTTCAGGAGCTATGCGATAGCCTTCATCGTACGTGGAACTTATAGATATCACCTCTATTGCCTTTTCAAGTCCATGGCTTGCATAGGTGTCCTTATAGCCGCGTAAGCGGTTGATAGTTGTCATAGCTTCAGGAGCTCCCATTACAGCCACCACTTTTTTAGAATTGCAATTAGTAATTAAATGTTCAGCTAAATCACAGGCTCCCTGATAATTGTCATTGCTAACAGTGGATACTTTCTTGCTTATATGGTTATCTACGCATACAACTCGAATACCTTTATCAAAGAAAATCTGCAAATCCTCTTCTGTTGCAGACACTGAGAGCAAAATAACGCCTTCGACGCGATAGGCACAAAGCTTCTCAAAGTACTTGCGTTCAAGCTCATTTTTGCGATCGCAATCGCAGAGGAAAATGACATATCCAGCTTCATCTAAAACCTTAGTTACTCCTTTAGCGACCCAGGCATAGTAAGGATTAGTAATATCCGGAACTACCAGCCCTATCATTCCTGATCGTCTGGTGATTAAGCTTGCTGCTAATGGATTTTTGCTGTATGAGAGCTTTTGCGCCGCTGAAACAATCTTTTCTCGCATGGCCAAAGATACGCCTTTTTGTCCATTAAGCGCGCGTGAGACAGTTGCAGGATTAACACCACATAATTTAGCGATATCTTTAATATTGGCCATATTCGTTCCCCCATACGCTCATGTAGAGAATATATTGTCCTATAACATTGAGTAAAAAAACATGTATACAGGTCAAAATTCAAGCAAACGTTTTCTGCTTGACTTCAAATAGGAATGAAAAAAGAAAAATAAAGATCTCCTTAATTTCTAAGGAGATCTTTTATATTAATCGCGATTTAAGCCTTTGCGGATTAAAGCATCCAGCTTCATGCTTGTACTTGGCAAATCGTCATAGCGCAAATCTAAATTAGGCATATAACGCAAATTCAGCCGCGAGGCTAATGATGAACGTAAAAAGCCCTTGGAACTTTTAAGACCATTCATAGCCTCATTGATGGTCTTTTCATCATCGCTCAAAAATGAAATATAGATGCGCGCATTACGCAAATCAGGCGAAACATCTACCTCTGTAACCGTAGCGTTCTTAACACGAGGATCTTTGAGCTCATGCTGCAGAATATCTGCTATCTCGCGACGGATAGCCGCCGCGACACGCTCATTTCTTCCGTAACTTTTTGCCATAAAGCTCCTAATCTAAGGTGCGGGCGACTTCAACGTTCTGGAAGACCTCGATCTGATCGCCTACACGTACATCTTGATAGTTCTTAACGCAGATACCGCATTCAGTGCCCTGCTTAACTTCAGATACGTCATCCTTAAAGCGGCGCAGAGAGTCAAGCTCACCTTCGTAGATAACAACATTATCACGTAAAACTCGGATCGGAGCTGAACGCTTAACAGTACCTTCAGTAACCATACAGCCGGCAATTGAGCCAAACTTCGGATGATGGAACACATCACGAACCTCAGCTAAGCCGATAATTTCCTGACGTACATCAGCCTTAAGCAAGCCTGACATAGCCTTTTTAACATCGTCAATCAAATCATAAATAACGCTGTAGTAGTGAAGATCAACGCTCTCGCTTTCAATTATGCGGCGAGCCGGAGCATCTGCACGAACATTAAAGCCTATGATAATAGCATTGGAGGCTGTCGCTAAAGTGGCATCAGTTTCGGTAATGCCGCCGACGCCTGAACCTACGATAGCAACCTTAACCTCATCAGTACCAAGCTTCAGCAGAGCATCAGATATTGCCTCAACAGAGCCTTGAGTATCAGCCTTGAGGACAACATTAAGCTCAGAGGCCGTATCCTCCTTAAACATGTTCTCAAGCTTATTCTTCTGCTGCTTGGCAATCTTCAGCTCACGATACTTGCCTTGACGGAAGAGCGCAACTTCACGAGCTTTCTTCTCATCGCGGACAACTGTTACCTCATCACCGGCTGTCGGTACGCCAGATAAGCCGTATACCTCAACTGGAATTGACGGACCGGCCTCATCAATATTCATGCCCTTTTCATTACGCATAGCGCGCACGCGGCCAAACTGCAGACCGCAAAGGATGACATCGCCTTTCTTTAAAGTACCCTGACGCACTAACACTGTGGCTACAGGTCCTCTGCCCTTATCTAGGCGAGACTCGATAGTTACGCCCTGTGCCATGCCTTCACGGACAGCCTTCAGCTCCAGCATCTCAGCCTGCAGCAGAATAGCTTCAATTAATTCGTCAACGCCCTGGCCAGTCTTAGCAGAAACCTCAACAAACTGAGTTTCACCGCCCATAGACTCAGGAATAACTCCATGCTGTACTAACTCATTAATTACACGATTAGGATCTGCACCCGGCTTATCAATCTTATTGATGGCAACAATAATCGGCACATTAGCAGCTTTAGCATGCTGAATGGCTTCTAAAGTCTGCGGCATTACGCCGTCATCAGCTGCTACAACTAAAACTACGATGTCTGTAGCCTGAGCTCCGCGAGCACGCATTGCAGTAAAGGCTGCATGGCCTGGAGTATCTAAGAAGGTAACGCCGGTACCGCCGCTGGTATTAACGTGATAAGCACCAATGCGCTGAGTGATGCCGCCGGCTTCTCCTGCAGCAACCTTAGACTTGCGGATGTAATCTAAGAGTGAAGTCTTACCGTGATCGACGTGACCCATGATGGTTACAACCGGAGCGCGCGGCTTAGCTTCAGCCTTAGTCTTAAGATCGGAGATAATCTCTTCCTCAAGCTCATTTTCCTTGCGTAAAATAACCTTGTGGCCCATCTCTTCGGCTACTACCTGAGCGGTAGCCTGATCTAAAACCTGATTGATGGAAACCATCTCGCCTAGCTTCATTAAGGTCTTAATTACCTCAGAAGCCTTGACAGCCATCTTAGCTGCTAACTCGGCAACAGTAATCGTCTCGCCGATTTCAACGTCTCTATTTACAGGCACCTGCGGACGATTGAAGCCATGCTGCTGCTGATTTAATTTTGCTGCGCCTTTAATACTGCGGCCATTACGTCCGCCCTTGCCATTACGATTATTAGAACGGCTAGGCTGCTCAACTTCTTCACGCTTTCTAGTGCTCTGACGGCGATCTGAATTACCGCGATCACGATGACGTCCGCGGCTCTCTGCTTCACGCTCCTGGCGATCCTCAGCTTCACGTACGTACTTGGACTTAGTATTGTCCTCATCGCTAACAGAGCCTTCTTTTTCCTGCTCTGCCCAGCGAGCTGCATTTTCCTCAGCTAAGCGGCGAGCCTGCTCGGCAAGTCTTGCAGCCTCAGCTTCAGCTTTCTGAGTTGCCAGTTCTTCCTGTTTACGGCGCAGCTCTTCAGTAGCCTTATCTTCGACTTTATGCTTAGTCGCAGCTGCGCTCTTGCGCTTTGCATTTTCCTCAGCACGGCGCTGTTTCTCTGCTTCAGCCTGTCGAGCTGCCTCAGCACGACGCTCTTCTTCTGCACGGCGAGCAGCCTCGGCGCGGCGCTGCTCTTCGGCACGTTTTTCTTCTTCCAAACGACGTTTTTCCTCTTCTAAGCGGCGCTTCTCTTCTTCTTCAGCCTGGCGACGAGCTTCAATTTCTTGCGGATCAATAACGACCTTGCGTTTACGTACCTCAACCTGAACAGTTTTCTTAGTACCGCCTGAGCCGTGTAAGGTCATTGTGCTACTAGACTTTTTGTTCAGAGAAAGACGCGGTGATTTTCCAGAATTATTTTGTTCACTCATGTTCATCTACCCTCCTTACTTGCTAAGCTCATCATCTTTAAACCAGCACTCGTTACGCGCGGCCATAATAATGGCACCTGCTTTAGCCTCATCCAGCCCCTCGATGTCAACTAAGTCATCAGTAGCTTGATCTGCTAACTCTTCAGGAGTTTTAATGCCATGAGCGATAAGCTTTAAAGCTAATTCTTTATCAACACCTTCAAGTTTCTCAAAGGCTTCGATCTCTAAAGCCACAGTCTTCTCTTCACGCTCTGCCACTGCCTTGCGGGCATTTTCCTGCAATGTTCTGATGGTTTCGTCATCCAAACCTTCAATAGCGTTGAATTCAGAAGGTGTTACATAAGCAACTTCCTCTAAGGTGGTAAAGCCTGCATCAGCTAAGGCCATAGCGAATTCCTCATCAACGTTGAGGCCCTCTTCAAAAGTCTTAACTACCTTGCCTACTTCCTCTTGGAGGCTGTTTTCCAATTCCTTAGATGTCATAACGCGAATATCCCAGCCTATAAGCTGAGAGGCTAAACGAACATTCTGACCATTACGACCGATTGCTAAGGCTAGATTCTCCTCAGCTACAGCAATACTGATGATATGCTCATCTTCATTGATGATAATGCGGGAAACCTCAGCCGGCTCCATTGCATTAGTCACATACTGAGCTAAGTTCTCATCGTATAAAACGATATCGATCTTCTCCCCTGACAGCTCATTAGATACAGCCATCACGCGGGCACCGCGCATGCCAATGCAGGCACCGCGAGGATCAACACGACGATCTTTGCTTCTTACGGCAATCTTAGAGCGAGAGCCGGCATCACGGGCAACTCCCATGATCTCAATAACATCTTCGCCGATCTCCGGAACTTCAATACGGAACAATTCACGTAAAAATTCAGGAGAAGTGCGCGTGCAAATAATCTGCGGCCCTTTGGAAGGATCGTTTCTGATCTCCTGCATTAAAACCTTGATGCGATCTCCTCGGCCATAGGTTTCATGCGGAATGATCTGCTCGCGATATAAGGTTGCCTCGGCATTGTTGCCTAAGTCAATTACCATATGGTCATGAGTCTGCTTCTTAACGGTAGCATTGATGACATGGCCAATGCGATCTCGCTGATCTGCAATAATCTGCTCACGCTCAGCATCTCTTACCTTTTGAGAAAGAACCTGCTTTGCAGTTTGAATAGTAATACGATCAAATTTAACTGAAGGAATTTGTTCTTCAACAATATCTCCAGCCTTAATGCCTGGATGCTCAATTGAAGCTGCTTCTAATGAAACCTCAGAAGCAGGGTTGTCTAATGGACCATCAGTATCTACAACTTTCCAGCGGCGGAAAGTTTCATAGCTGCCTTCTTTACGATTGATGCAAACACGAACTGCAATATCCACAGGATATTTTTTCTTAGTAGCAGTTGCTAAGGCCTGCTCTAAAGCCTCAAAAATCTTTTCCTTATCTATGGCGCGCTCATTTGACAGCGCCTCGGCGATGGCTATAATTTCCTTACCCATTTTTTGGACCTCTTCTATGATGCGCTCTTAGGATTCTTTTTGCTGTTGTCTTTAAATGCTGGTACTAATCTTGCTGTTGCAATATTGGCAAAAGCAATATCTAAAACACCGCTGATTTCATCTTCTATCTTGAGCAAACCATCAGAAGATATTTCTAAAAGTTTGCCGCGAACCTTGTGACGGCTCTGTACCGGCATGCGCAGTTCGGCCTTAATTACAGATCCGATATACATTCTGGCTTCATCAACAGTAAATAAAATGCGATCAAGACCAGGAGATGAAACCTCTAAAACATAAGCCGGACCAATGATATCAGCTGCATCTAAGGCAGGAGAGAGCACGGTCAGAGCTTCACCGCACTGATCAGCACTGACACCGTCTGGAGTCTCAACATAAATCTCCAAAACTCCTTTAGATCCTCCCTGGCGATATCTGACTCCCCAAAGTTGCAGACCTAAAGACTCAATCAACGGCTTACAAAGTTCTGTTACTCTATCTTCAATGGTTCCAGCCATGTTTCCTCAATGAATTTTATCCATAAAAAAAGGCCCTGTTCTGGGGCCTTTTATAAGTTCCACCGGTTGTAAAAACACGTCTAAGCGTGAGATTTACTAAAAAATAAAAGTAAATCTAAAATAGGGGCAAACTCTTGAGATTTGCCATTTAATGCGCTTATTTTATACCAAATTTGGTGCAAAAAATCAAGTAAAGGCTATTTTTTTTCAGGCTCTGCGATCTCCTGCGGACGCGTAAGCTTTACCTCATTTATAGAAGTAGGGCTTGCCTGCGTAATTTCCATCTTCCAACCGTTGTAATCTATGACCTCGCCTTTATTTGGAACTCTCTGCAGATAATCTAAAATAAAGCCTGCTAGAGTCTGATAATGTTCCGAATGGGGCAGCTTCAGGCCTGTTACGCGATATACGTCAGCTAATACAGCTTCAGCATCAATACGATAGCCGTTTTTATCTAAAGCGACGATTTCCGCACTTTCGCTGCGATCTGGCATATCGCCGGCAAATTCCTCCATAACATCATGTAATGTTACCAGACCCTCAAAATTGCCGAATTCATCAAAAATAAAGGCTATATACTTCTTACTCGATCTAAAGGCCTCTAAAACCTTTAAAATATTAACAGTCTCAGGCAAATACAAAGGCTGCTGAACAATCTTCTCAAGCTCCTGAGTATTGCAGCGGTTTTCAACTACTAAGCCTAAAACCTCAGAGCGAGACAAAAAGCCTAAAGGCTGATCCTTTTGCCCTTGACGGTATGCTACAAGATTAGTCTTAGTCTGCATTAAAACCTGCTTAATTATATTTTCCGTATCGCCGTCAATCTTAAGCATCTGCAAATCGTTTCTTGCAGTCAAAATCGCTTTTACAGGTAAGGATGACAATTGCAGCACACGCGATACCATCTCTTTTTCCTGTGAATTGAAAACATTTGAGCCGGTACGCTCGTAAATAGCTTCTCTAAAGTTCTGAACCTCATCATTGCGAGAGCCTAAAAGACGCAAAACCAAATTAGCTGCCAATTCACGGCTTTGCATTGATCCGGCTTTTTTCAGCTTTAAAAGATTCTTGCGCGATACCTGATTGAAAATCTCAATTAAAATCGAGAAGGCCATTGCTGAATACAGATACCCTTTAGGCACCTCAAAATGCAAACCTTCCATAATAAGGTTAAAACCAATCAGAAGCAGGAAGCCTAAACATAAGATAACTAACGTAGGATGACGAGAGACAAAGCGTGAAATTATGCCTGAAGCCCAAGTCAAAAGGCCCATGCCGACAACCACTGCAATTGTCATGATCATCATATGATTAGTCATAGCCACAGCAGTAATAATTGAATCAACAGAAAACAATACATCTAAGATCATAATCTGTGTAGATACAATTAAAAGCGACTGTCCCGCAGCCTTAGTTACAGAAACCTCTTCGTTATCATTTCCCTCTAGCTTGCCATGCAGCTCCTCAGTTGATTTATACAGCAAAAACAAACCACCTGTAAGCATAACAAGATCACGATAGGAGAAATCTTGACCAAATAAGGTGAACAAGGGCTCCTTCATGGCGATAATATAAGCGGCAAAAAACATCAAGATAAGACGTACCACTAAAGAGGCCCCTAAACCTAAATAGCGGGCTTTGCGGCTCTGTCTTGGAGGCAATTTTGCCGATAAAATTGCAATGAATAGAAGATTATCTAAACCCAAAACAACCTGCATTAAGGTCAAAGTAAGAAGACCAATCCAAGCTGTGGGCTCACTGATCCAGGCTAAATCAAAAAGAAGACCGCCTGATATACTACTGGCAGGATCCATTATCTACATCCTTCTAAGACGAAGATTGCGGATTCAAATAATATATATGTTTGTATATTCACTTGAATGAAAATTAAATTAGTTATA
>CAJKNC010000011.1 GCA_905201175.1 uncultured Succinatimonas sp. | reverse complement strand
AAATTCTGTTAGTATGACCTAGAAACTTAAGTGATCAATTTCTGGGGCCATACTATTATGGCGCATTTTTATTTAATTTCTTAAATTGCCAAGCTTCACCCACATAGGAGATGCTTCAATTAAGCCTTTATTGGTCAAGCTTAGATCTCCTGAAAGTCCATGCATAACATCGTCTTTATCCTTAGCCAGATCGTCTATGCTAAAAGCAAAATTTACAGCATCATATGCAGATGCAAAAATTCTTTGTACCTGAGAATTTGCTTTAGGTAATCCCTGCATAAATGAATTTTTCAATTCGCTATCTGTTAAAAGCCAAGGCATATCTCCTAAAACAGCTCCTTTTAAGGCCAATTCTTGGGCTGAATTGTTTATGCCCTGGTAACTTTTATCAGTCAGGTATACAGGCAAATCTCGAGGCAGACTTGATTTGATAGTAACTGTATCAATGCCGTTTGCATAGATATAAGCACTGTCGGCTAAGGAAAGATTGCAGGTCTGGGCAAAATTTTTAAGAAGGTTAGGGTCCTGATAGCTGCAGGCTTCAACTTTGCCAACTTTTGAGAATTCATTGTTAAAGGCATTCTGAGCTCGGATTGCGCCGCTGTCATTGCTGCTGTAGATAACTACCGGAGATTTATAGCCATCAGCATAAATTTTTGCGGCAGCTAGAGCTCCTTCATAATCCGGACCTAGATTGAAATACCATTGATTTACAGGACGGTTATTCTCTGGGGTATTGAGAACTATTGAAGGGATCTTAATATTATGAGCATTTAAGGCGTTAACTTCAGGCTTTAAGATAGGACCAATGATTAGATTAGTATTATCTTTAGTGATAGCAGCAACAATTTCGGAAATATTTTGTTTGTTAGTGTCGTAAAAAACTACTTTAGCTTGCGAGGCTCTGTCATGAAGAGCAGATAAGATGCCTAATTTAGCTGGATTGCCAACATTTTTCGCAAAACGTCCAGAAAGCGGTAATAAAACAGCAATCTTAGCATCATCATTTAATTTAAATAGACTTTGCGGGTTAATATTAACCGGTACAGCTTCAGCTTTTTCACTTAAGCTTTTTCCTTCAAAGGCTGGCTCATTTTTAAGCGGCGGCAGAATATATGTACAGATGGGATGCTGAGAGTATTTTTGTCTGAATTCTTTTAGGGTAGCTTCCTTAAGATTTTGATTTTGAGACCTGTTTATAAGGGTATATTCAAGGAATCCTCGATCATTGTAATCTTGAGTATTGTTTATTTGCTGAGCAATTTTATCTGTAGGGATAGCCTGCAAGAGATCTTTACATTTGTTAACAACAATTATTTTATCCTGACCGTTAACATAATCTAAAAGGTTTTTCTCTGCATTATAAGCATCAAACTGATACTGGGTGTCCTTGGTCTTATTAAACATTTTGCCCGAAACTGCAGAGCGTAATTGATAGTAATAAGCGGCAGTGCTTTCCGGTAAAGCTTGAGCATTGATATTTTTAAGTTCGCTGTAAGCCTGTTCTAATTTTCCTGTTCTGGAATTAAGCAAAGCTTCTAGGATTTGAGCTTGTGTTTGTTTATAGGGATCTGTAGCTAATGAATAAATTTCATTTAAAGTATCTCTTGCGAGTTTAGCATCGCCAGCATTGACGCTGCTGCGCATAAGTAAAATTAAGGCATTAAAGCGTTCGCTGTCATTTACATTATTTACAAGATCAGCATACTCTTTCTGATTTAGATTGAGATTGCCAAAGGCTTGAGCACTGCTAATATTTTGACTGCTAGTAGTACAAGCGCTTAAGGATAAAATTGCAGCTGTAATAACAGAACATACGGCAATATTTAATCTAGATTTTTTAGCTTTCACTGTAATTTCCTTGAACCAATCAAGAGGTTGCAGGTTACATAACCTGTACTCAATTTTTTAGACTTTATCAAGCTTGGTATGGCTGAGAATAGGATTATCGTCAGATATCTTCATGGCATAATATAAAAGTAGTTCAATTGCCACTATATTGCGCCTGTGCACTTAATTAAGTGCGTCCCACTCCGTTAAAGCCATGAAATCCGTTGCCTCTACTCACAGTGTTTATAACCTCAAGGCTTACTTAAATTAGTTATGGCTTAATACTAAAGCTATCAGCGCCATAATAATGAGACTTGAGGAAATTTTTCTGAAAAGTATGTTCTCATTATAGCGTTAATTTGTGGGAAATCATTAGAATAATCAGAGCAAGCTCTTCTTTTTGCTGGCGCATTAGCTGGCTTTATGCAAGTTAGGTATATGGGAAATATTTAATTCATTTGCCTGTCAGGTAATAACTATGAGATTGCCAATGGCAAGCATTTTGTGCATTCAGCATGATTTTAACTGAGAAGTTATTATGTAATTCAAATAGGTAATTGCGAAGATAAATTACTTTACTGATAGTTATATCAGTATGATAAATGTGAAATATTATAAAATTTATGGTTTTGGTTATAGGGAAAAATTTATATGCTGTTAGCTATAAGCATGAGTCTTTTTTTGTAATCATAATTAGGACTGTATAATAGAAAAAAACTTTTTTTGAGGAGCTTATGCTTAAAAACGCACTCTATATTGTTCCAACTCCAATAGGTAATCTTGAGGATATTACCTTAAGAGCAATCAATGTTCTAAAATCAGCTACTTTAATTGCAGCTGAGGATACTAGGCATTCAAAAATTTTGCTAGATCATTTGGGGATCGGCGGGGTCAAGCTTATAAGCTGTCATGATCATAATGAAGAAGAACGAGCCCATTTGATCGCCTCTGAAGTAAAAAATGGCGGTATTGTTGCTTTAATTTCAGATGCAGGTTCTCCTCTTATAAATGATCCTGGCTATAGAGTAGTAAGCTTATGTGCAAAGGAAGGTATAGATGTAGTGCCGCTGCCAGGACCTTGCGCTTTGATTACTGCTTTAGAGGCTGCAGCTTTGCCAACAGATAAGTTTATGTTTCAAGGCTTCTTCCCGGTTAAAGAAAAAGAGTTAGAAGAAACCTTGCGGGCTTTAATAAATGTAGATTACACTGCAGTGTTTTATGAGACGCCTAAGCGGATTTTAGCGACGATGGAGCTTTGTGCAAAAATATTGCCAGAGCATCCAATTTCATTATGCCGTGAGCTTACCAAAACTTACGAATCCTTTTACCGCATGCAGGCAAAAGATTTTCCCGCGTTTTTAAAATCTGATCCCTGCCGCATTAAGGGAGAGTTTGTGGTGGTAATTGGTTCAGTTGAAAATAAGGATAATGCTATAGATGAAAAAATAGTTGAAGCTTTAAAACAGCTGCTGCCAACTACCCCTATAAAGACTGCAACCTCAGTTTTGGCAAATATTTCTGGACTTAAGCGTAATGATCTTTACTCTTTGGCGTTGAAATTAAAAGAAGATAACGATCTTTTATAACAATCTGGTATAATACATATAAGAGTCGGCCGGGCAATCGCTGCCGTGCACGCGTGTCTTAGACATACGGTCACTGGGGGAGGAAAGTCCGAGCTCCGCAGGACAGGGTGCCAGGTAACGCCTGGAGAGCGCAAGCTCATGACTAGTGCAACAGAGAGCAGACCGCCTAAGTGTGAAAACACTGGTAAGGGTGAAAGGGTGCGGTAAGAGCGCACCGCTTTCTTAGTAATAAGAAAGGCATGGTAAACTCCACCCGGAGCAAGATCGAATAGGTCTCCTTATGATGTGGTCCGCATCGGAGACGGGTTGATTGCTGGAACCGGTGAGTGATTGCCGGTCTAGAGGAATGATTGCCACTGCAATAAAAGCAGTACAGAACTCGGCTTACAGGCCGACTCATTTAGTTAGGATTTCTTGCCCATCATGCCATTTACTCATATTCCCGTATTGCTTCATGAAGTTTTAGCAGGCCTGGCCATTAAAGAAAATGGCATTTATTTAGATGCTACTTTTGGCCGTGGAGGGCATTCGCGTTGTATACTGGAAAAATTAGGCCCAAATGGGCATTTATATGCGTTAGATCGCGATTTAGAAGCTATTGAGGCTTCTAAGAGCATTGTTGACGATCGCTTTACAATTGTTCATAGCCGTTTTTCTAAGCTTAAATCAGTATGTGAGGATTTTGGCATTGTAGGAAAGGTTGACGGAATTTTAATGGACATAGGGGTATCTTCTCCTCAATTAGATGATTCTGAAAGAGGATTTTCTTTTGATCGTGATGGTCCTTTGGATATGCGTATGGATCAAAGTGCAAAATTAGATGCCCAAACTATCGTCAATACTTATTCGCAAAAAGATTTAGCATATATTTTTAAAGTTTATGGTGAGGAACGTTTTGCTTCTAAAGTAGCTGCAGCTATCGTAAGAGAGCGCCAGAAGCAGCCTTTTTTAAGAACTATGCAATTATCCGAACTCATCAAAAAGACTATCCCAGGATGGTCAGAAACCAAGCACAAGGCTACCCGTTGTTTTCAAGCTTTGCGTATAGCAGTTAATTCAGAATTGGATGAATTGCGTGAGGCTTTAGATCAATGTGTTGATGTTTTAAATGACGACGGCAGACTGTGCGTTATAAGCTTTCACTCGCTTGAAGATCGTATAGTAAAAAATTTTATAAAAGACAAGGCGCGCGGGCAGGAGATACCTCCAGCCATTCCTTTGACCTTCGAGCAAACAGAACAATTGCGCCTGGCTACAGCAACTATGGAGCCCATTGGCGGAGCCGTCAAAGCCGGCGAAGCTGAACTTTTACATAATGTCCGTTCGCGCAGCGCTACTTTAAGAGTCTGTGCTCGGATGAAGAGGCTTAAAACATAAATGCAAAGTGCGGCTGCCAGGATTTTAGAGGATGAGTCTCAGGAACAAGAGACTCAAGTCACAGAAAACCCAAAAAACACCTCAGCTTCTAAGGATGAAAATAAGGATAATAATGAGGCTTCTAAAAAGGAGTCTATTGTTATTGATGTTAATTTAGAAGATCTCGGCGAGGAAACATATAATTCCTTTAATCGACGCTACGAATATTTAGGCTTAACTAAAGTCAGGGCTTTGCTGCCGACTATAGTTGCAGATATTATGCGTAATAGCTTAGTCTATTTATTAGCATTAGGCGTTACGGCTTTATGTATTTATAAGGTGATTCAGGTACAGGATACCCGTCAGCTTACCGCGCACTTAAATGAAGTGAATCGCGATATTGAAAATCAAAGCCGTGAGAGCTTATTGCTGCAAGCGCAACGACAGTCACTGTCGGCACATTCTTTTATTCGTGAACAAGCAATACAGAAATTAGGAATGGTGAATCCCAAAACCGAGGCGGAAATTGTTATTCGTCTGGATCATTAGATGTCACTTTTTACTGATAAAGAGGGAGGCGGAAATTTAAAAATTTCCCGCTTCCGGATTAGTGTAGTTTGTTTAGTTCTAATAAGTGTAATTGTTGTAATAGTTGCACGCTTATTATGGATACAGGTATTACATCCTGAGCGGCTTATTGCTGAGGGTAATGCTCGTGTCCTGCGCAATTATCATTACGAGCCTGCCCGCGGAAAGATTACCGATCGCCAAGGAAAAATTCTGGCAATTTCTATACCTGTTAAAACTGTCGATGCAGATCCTAAAGTTTTACACGAAAAGGGTATAGCTAAAGATAAAAAAGCCATTGCCAAATTAGCTGAAATCTTGGAAATAGATCCTTTAGAGCTTGCCGATAAAATAAAAGATCCCAGCCGGCGGTTTGTGCATTTAAAGCACTATCTTGACATTGATAAAGCAAAGCAGCTTCAAGAAATTGCTAAAGACGGCATTATCTTAAATGATAGCTATCGCCGTTATTACCCTACGGGAAATGTCAATTCTAATTTGGTGGGGATTCTAAATGGCGAGGGCGTTGGTGTTTACGGAGTTGAGCAAAGCTTCAACAGCTATTTAACTGCTACAGCTACTACACGCTCTGCCCATAAGGATCGCTATAACCATGTAATTGAAAATCTTGGCATAGTCAAGGCTGGAGCTAATGGCGGAAATTTAGTTTTAAGTATTGATAATCGCCTGCAGACCATTGCCTATAAAGCATTAGATGATGCAGTTAAAGCTAATGAGGCTGAAAGCGGCTGTGCTGTATTAGTCGATGTCAGAACTGGCGAAATCTTAGCTATGGCTAATAGTCCTTCCTTTGATCCTAATGATAGAAGTCATTTTGATATTAAAAATGCAAAGAATCGCGCTATTACCGATATTTTTGAGCCAGGATCCACTATGAAGCCTATTGTAGCTTTGGCTGCATTAGAGACTGGCGCTGTAAATTGGAAGGAGGTTTTTGATACAAGGCCTTTTGTAGTTGATGGCAAGGTGGTGCGTGATTCACATGCGATGAATACCGGCACTTTACTTGACATTATAAAATATTCGTCAAATACCGGTATGGCCCATATTTCCCAGAGAATTGGTCCTTATAAAATTATGGAGATGCTGCAGCGTTTTGGCTTTGGCCGTAAGTCGCAGTCTGGACTTGTGGGGGAGAGCGCTGGGCGTTTAAATGAGAGGCGAACCTTCTGGTCGGAAATTGACAAGGCAACCTTAGGTTTTGGCTACGGCGTAGCAGTTACAAGTCTGCAATTAGCGTCGGCATACGCCACTATCGCCTCTGGCGGAGCTTATCATCCTATTTCTATTTTAAGAGTGCTGAAGCCTCCAGCAGCCACGCAGGTTGCCAATGCCTTAGAGGTTAAGCGTATGCAGGTAGCGCTAGAGACTGTAGTTGCTGCCGGTACAGGCAGCAAGGCTGCAATTGAACGCTATCGTGTCGCGGGAAAGACTGGTACGGCTCGTATTGCCACTGCGGGAGGTTATGGCAAGGATTATATGGCTACTTTTGCAGGCTATGCTCCGATTTCTTCCCCTCGTTTTGCAATGGTTGTTGTAATTACCGCTCCGCGTGCAGGTAAGTTTTATGGAGGCGTAGTCTCAGGACCGGTATTCCAAGAGGTAATGGCTCAAGCTTTACAGTTATATAATGTGCCCCCAGATAGGGAAATTAACGAAGAAAATTAGAGAATAGGCTGTTTATGGTTACTTTAAAGGATTTATGTGATTTTGTCGGGGCTAAAGCAGATCAGATTAATTTTGATGCAGAGATTAGGTGCCTGCAAACGGATTCACGGCTTTGTGATGAATTTAGCGTCTTTGTCCCGCTAAACGGTGCTCATGTTAACGGCTGCGATTTTATTAAAAATGCTCAGGAACATGGAGCTGTAGCTGTATTAATTAGCAATGACAATAAGCCTAACGATATGCAATTGCAGGATATCAGTATACCTTTAATTTATATGGATAAGAATGCATATTTTTATGCTGCTGTTGCAACCTGGCTTAATGATTATCCATCAAAAAAATTAAAGCTTATCGGTATTACTGGTACTAACGGCAAAAGCACCATTACCTCACTTATAAGTCAATGGCTGACTTTAGTCAGCGGAGCAAAAGTAGGGCTATTGGGAACTTTAGGCTATGGCTTTTTGCCTAATTTACATAAAAGCGCTAATACTACTTTAGATGCTATAAACCTGCAGCGAGTATTAGGCGAGATGGTAAAGGACGGTGCGCGTTATGCAGTTATGGAAGTATCTTCCATAGGTGTTTGCGAAGGCCGCATTCAAGGCTGCGAATTTGCTGCGGGAGGATTTACGAATCTTACCCGTGATCACCTTGATTATCATAAAACAATGGAAAACTATGCTAAGGCGAAAAAGAAGTTTTTAGATATGCT
Organism: uncultured Succinatimonas sp.; assembly: GCA_905201175.1. GTDB lineage: Bacteria > Pseudomonadota > Gammaproteobacteria > Enterobacterales > Succinivibrionaceae > Succinivibrio. Next base: position 19,136 of record CAJKNC010000011.1, on the reverse strand, counting down.
GCCTGAGGATCACATAGTCATCAATGTTGACGATAGCTGCGGTGAAATTTTTGCAAAAGATTATCCAGAATGCATTGCAGTCAGTTATAAAAAAAAGCATAAGCATGGCGATGATATTCAATATAAGCGTTATGTTTTAGTTGAAGATATAGTCTATAAGCGTGATTCATTGCAGTTAAAATTTGATACTTATCAAGGCAAATGTCAGGCTGAATTCAAGCTTTTAGGCACATTTAATGTAGAAAATATAGCTATAGCCTTAGGCGTGCTTTTGTCATTAAACGTACCTTTAGAAAGACTCATGGCTACAGCTGCAAGTTTAGTCCCGGTTAAGGGCAGAGTTGAATGTTTCAGAGCTGACAATAAGCCGCATTTAGTAGTTGATTACGCTCATACGCCTGATGGTGTAGAGCAGGTTTTAAAGGCGGTGCGAGCTCATCATCCCCAAGGACAAATTTGGTGTGTTTTAGGCTGCGGCGGAGATAGAGACAAAGGCAAGCGTGCCATTATGGCAATTAAAGCTTGCATACATGCAGATAAGGTAATTTTTACTTCTGATAATCCTCGCAGCGAGGATCCTGAGAAGATTATAGATGATATGGTTATGGGGGTACAGAGCGCTCATAATTATATGCGTCTTGCGGATAGAACAGCTGCTATTAAATATGCTTTTGCGCATGCAAGTGCAGATGATTGCATTGTTATTGCCGGTAAGGGGCATGAGGACTATCAAATTTTTAAAGATAAGGTGATTTCTTACTCAGATAGAAAGCTTGCAGCCTCTCTTGTTGGAGTTGATTGTGATTGATTTTAAATTAAGCGAAGTTGCTTCTTTAGCGCTTGCAACTTTAATTGGGCAAGATCTGATTATATCTAAAGTTTCTACAGATTCGCGTAATTGTGCGGGAGCATTATTTATTGCGCTTAAAGGTGAAAAATTTGATGGGCATGACTTTATTGACAAAGCAATAGCCAATGGCGCGGTTGCTGTTGCATTAAGTGCAGATCGTCCTTTGAGCGTTCCTAAGGTTATTTGTAATGATACTTTACGCTTTTTAGGATTATGCGGCTTATGTGTAAGACGCAAAAGTCAGGCTTTCGTTGTGTCGCTTACAGGTTCCTGCGGTAAGACCACGGTAAAGGAGTATACAAATAGTATTCTGTCGCTTAAAGGAAAGAGCATAGCTACAAATGGTAATTTTAATAATGATGTTGGTGTGCCCTTAACCTTATTGCGATTGCAGCGCGATACTGATTTTGCTGTGATTGAACAGGGGGCAAGTCATCCTTTGGATATTGCTAGAACTTCGGAATTTGTAGAGTCTAAGGTAGCTTTAATCAATAATGTGGGGATTGCTCATTTAGAAGGATTCATAACGCAAGAGGGCATTTATAAGGGCAAGAGTGAAATCTTAGATAATGTTTACGCCCGCAGAGGCATAGGCATAGTATGTGCTGATAGTCCCTGGTATAAAAACTGGTGCTGCGATTATGCTCAGGAAAAAGCCGAGGGCAGATTGTGGTCTTTTGGCTTTTCACAAGAAGCAGATGTAAGGATTGCAAATCTTAAAGTAGCTCTTGATAAGCTTAATTTTGATCTATTCATTCGCGGGCAAAGCGCTCATATTGAGTTACCTGTAACAGGTGAACACAATGCATTGAATGCAGCTGCAGCAGCAAGCCTGGCCATGAGTGCAGGTGCAAGTTTAGAGGAAATTCGTCAGGGGCTTAATCAATCTAAGAATCTCAGCGGCAGACTATCTCTTAAAGACTATGGTAATTTCACTTTAATTGATGATGCTTATAATGCCAGTTTTAATGCTGTAATTGCAGCTTTAAAGACTTTATCCCTGTGTAAGGGGCATCGTGTATTTATCTTTGGCGATATGGGCGAATTAGGCAGGCAGGCGGAAGATTTGCATTCTCAGGTAGGCGAATTTGCCGCAAATTATGTTGATGAAATGCTATGCGTAGGCTCGTTAAGCACATTTAGCGTAAATGCCTGCGGAGATAAAGCTAAGCATTTTAATTGTCATGAAGATCTCGTAAAATATGCGCTTGGTTTGATGGACAGTACATATTGCAGCTTCTTAGTAAAGGGCTCACATGCAATGCATATGCAAACTATAAGTGAAGAGATAATCGCACATGGAGAGAAAAAATGATTGTTCTTCTGTCAGAGTGGCTTAGTAATTATATAGATGCTCTGCGCGTTTTTAGTTACCTGACTTTTAGAGCTGTAATGGCGTTGTTTACGGCTTTAATTATCGCCTTATGTTTTGGCCCTTTAAGCATAAGAGCCTTACAAATTCTGCATTTTGGCCAGGTTGTCCGTGATGATGGTCCGCAGTCACATTTAAAAAAACAAGGTACGCCAACGATGGGCGGTATCCTGATTATAGGTTCGATTGTAGTGACAATGCTTCTGTGGTGCCGTTTAGACAATATTTATGTTTGGTATACCATTGCAACTTTATTGGCATATGCGGCTATTGGCTTTGCTGATGATTACTTAAAAGTAGTACGTCACGATCCCCATGGTTTGCGTGCTAAGTATAAATACTTCTGGCAGTCAGCAGTGGCGTTAACGTTAGGATGCTGCATTTACGGTACAGCCTCAAGTCCAGCTGAAACCACTTTTGTAGTCCCATTTTTTAAGAATATTATGCCGGATATTGGCTTTTTAATTATTCCTTTAGCCTATTTTGTTTTGACTGGGTCTTCAAATGCAGTAAATCTTACTGATGGTCTGGATGGATTGGCCATTATTACTACCATTACCGTTGCAGCCGGTTTGGGTATTGTGGCTTGGGCTACTTCAAATGCCAATTTCGCTTCGTATTTGTATATTCCTTATGTACCGAAAGCAGCTGAACTTACTATGGCTTGTACTGCTATTGTAGGAGCTGGTTTGGGATTTTTATGGTTTAATTCATATCCGGCTGAAGTATTTATGGGTGATGTTGGTTCCTTAGCTTTAGGAGCAGCTTTAGGCATTATTGCTGTTTTAATTCGTCAGGAAATACTGCTTTTTATAATGGGCGGCATTTTTGTAATAGAAACTTTAAGCGTTATATTGCAAGTAGGATCGTATAAACTTAGAGGCAGACGTATTTTTAGGATGGCCCCTATTCATCATCATTTTGAGAAAGGCGGTTGGCCTGAGCCCCGAGTAATGGCCCGTTTTTGGATTATTACTTTAGTCTTAGTTTTGATCGGCCTTATTACTCTTAAATTACGTTGATAGAAGGATAATTTTATGAACCCTGCATTAAATGGTAAAAAAGTTGCGGTAATTGGCTTAGGTATTTCTAATATCGCATGTATAAATTATCTCTTAAAGCATGATTTAGATAAATTGTCAGTTTTTGATACGCGTGAAAATCCGCCGCATATAGAAGAGCTGCCTGTAGGCATGGATTTTCATTTAGGACCTATAAGTGCTGAAGAATTAAAGAACTACGATATTTTGGTTTTAAGCCCGGGCTTAAGCATCAGCATGCCTGAAGTCGTTGAAGCTCAAAAGAGCGGATGTCAAGTTGTAGGTGATATTGAACTTTTTGCCTATGAGGCTAAAGCTCCAATCATAGGTATTACAGGTTCAAATGGTAAATCTACGGTAACTACATTAGTAGGCTATATGGCTGATAAAGCAGGCTTACAGGTAGCTATCGGTGCAAATATAGGTACTCCGGTGTTTAATATTCTTTCCGATGAGGTGGAATTATATGTACTGGAGCTTTCGAGCTTTGAACTTGAGACTACGCATAATCTGCACTTAAGGGCAGGCGTTATCTTAAATATTTCAGAAGATCATTTAGATCGTTATCATGGCTCAATTACTGAATATGGCAAAGCTAAAAAGGAAATTTATCATCACTGTGAGGTTAAGGTTACAAATAGGGATGATAAGGCTACTTTTTATGGAGATGATGCCGGTGCGGTAAGCTTTGGTCTTGATAATAGTTCATATGGAAGAGAAGTTTGCGAGGAAGGAACTTTCTTAACCGTAAATGGCGAACGTATCATCAATACTGAAGAAATGCGCATTTACGGAGTGCATAATCAATTAAACGCTTTAGCTGCAATGGCTTTAGCTGATGCAGCCGGGATCCCTCGCCAAGCTCAGGTTATGGCTTTGAAAACTTTTAGCGGTCTGCCACACCGCTGCCAGCTTGTGCGTAAGCTTGATGGAGTAAATTATTACAATGATTCTAAAGCTACTAATGTAGCTTCAACTGAAGCTGCAATTATCGGGCTTAAGGATTTACATAAAAACGGTATTATTTTATTAGCCGGCGGCTTGGGCAAGGGACAGGACTTTACCCCTCTTAAGCGTTACATAGGCCATGAGGTATGTGATGTTTTCTGTTTTGGCAAGGATGCTAAGAAAATTTTAGAGCTTAGCCCGGAACATTGTCACAGCGTGGTAAATATGCGTCAGGCTTTGCGTGATGCCAAGGCTATTGTTAAAAAAGGTCAGGCAATCTTATTATCACCGGCTTGTGCATCATTTGATCAGTTTAAAGGCTTTGAAGATCGCGGCCATATCTTTGTAAATATGGTAACTCGTCTTCAGGATGATGAGGAAGTTAATAACTAGATGGCATCTTCAAGATCTGTAGGATATGATCGCTGGCTGCTTTTTGATATGGTAGTGCTTTTATGCATTGGGACGGTAATTATAAGCTCCGCCTCAGTCATGGAGTCTTTCATGCGCTATGGCGATGAGCTCTATCAGATGAAAAAGCATATCATGACTATAGTTATGGCTTTATTTTGCGCAGTAATAACAGTGATGATTCCGACTAAAACTTTAAATAAGTTTTCTTTAATCGGGATGATGCTGTCATTGGCTTTATTGATTTTAGTCTTAATTGTAGGACGTGAAATAAATGAAGCTAAGCGCTGGATTAACTTAGGCTTTTTTAATTTACAGCCTGCTGAAGTCCTTAAGATCTGCTGGATTTTATATTTTTCAAGCTATACCACAAGAAAAATTGATGCCGTAAGCAATACTCTTTTAGGCTTTTTAAAGCCTTTGGTTTTTATTGGAATTATGGCTGGACTGCTTTTAGCTCAGCCTGATTTCGGCTCAACTATGGTAGTAGCTTCTATAACCTTTGCTATTTTATGGGTAGCCGGAGCAGGCTTTATTAAATACGTTTTCGTATTATTAGTAGGAATGCTTGCTGCCTATTTAGTAGTAATAGCTCAGCCTTACCGCTTATTACGCATAACCTCATTTTTGGACCCTTGGGCGGATCAATTCGGTTCAGGATATCAGCTTACACAATCACTTATGGCTTTCGGACGAGGAGGCCTTTTTGGCAATGGCCTGGGAAATTCAATTCAAAAATTAGGTTATTTGCCTGAGGCTCATAATGATTTTGTTATGGCTATTTTGGGTGAAGAATTTGGATTTGTAGGCGTATGTGTAGTTTTATTTCTGGAGATGGTAATTGTTTTTAAGGCTTTAAAATTAGCTTTTTCCATCTTGAGGCATAATGCCTTATTCCAAGGCTATGTAGCCTATGGCATAGGCATATGGTTTTTTATTCAAACCGTAATCAATATTGGTGTAGCTTCAGGGACTTTCCCGACTAAAGGCTTAACCTTGCCCTTAATAAGTTACGGCGGCTCGGCGATGATTGTCAGTATGTGTGCTTGCGCTATTTTATTACGTATAGATTATGAATGGCGCAATCGTCAGTTTGGTTTTTCAAAAGATGAACAATAAAAAAAGAATCATGATCATGGCCGGAGGAACTGGCGGCCATGTATTTCCAGCCATAGCGATTGCGGAAAGATTACGCAAAGAAGGCAATGAAATTTTATGGCTAGGCACGCATGGGCGCATGGAGGAGCAATTAGTTCCAAAATATGGATTTCCCTTAGAATTTATTGAGGTAAAGGGTATAAGACGTAATGGTCTTATGGCAAAGCTGCGCGCTCCTTTTATGATTTTAAGAGCAATTTTAGAGGCTTTAAAAGTTATAAATAAATTTAAGCCGGACGTAGTTTTGGGAATGGGCGGATATGCTTCAGGACCAGGCGGAGTTGCTGCTTTTTTAAAGAGAATCCCTATTGTTTTGCATGAGCAAAATGCGGCTGCCGGCTTAACGAATCGATTGCTGTTTAAAATATCTAAAGTAGTGATGTTAGGTTTCCCCGGAGCTTTTAGCGGCGATAAAGTTAAGCTTGTAGGAAATCCGATACGCGAGGATATTATTGCTTTACATAACCGCAAGCGTGATTTTGCTCACGAGGATTTAAATATAGCGGTTGTGGGAGGTTCTTTAGGTGCCCAGGCTTTGAATGAATTAGTTCCTCGGGCTTTAAAACAATGTAAGAATTGTCATATAAAGGTTACTCACCAATGCGGCAAAAATAATGAGGAATCTGTGAAGGCAGCTTACGCTCAGGCTGGCTTTAAATACACTGTAAATGAATTTATTTCCGATATGCAAAGCTTGTATGCGCAAAATGATTTAATTATTTGCAGGGCTGGAGCTTTGACAGTAGCTGAAACCGCAGCTTCAGGCATACCTGCAATTTTTGTGCCGCTTCCTTCAGCAGTGGACGATCATCAAACTAAAAATGCTAAATTTATGGAAAAATGTCAGGCTGCTTTGGTTTGTCCGCAACATAGCTTAAATGCTGAAAAATTATCTGAGATTATTGATGGCTTAAATAATGATCGCCAGAAATTGGCATTCATGTCTGCAAATGCTTATGCTAATGCTGTTTTAGATGCAGCATCTAAAGCTTGTGACATTATTATTAAAGCAAGTAAGTGAAAGGTATTTTATGACTGACGATAAGATTAAGCAGACTTTAAAAGTCCCACTAATGCATAAGGTTAAATGTATTCACTTTGTAGGTATAGGCGGAGCAGGTATGTGCGGCATTGCTGAGGTGCTGCGTAATGAAGGCTACACTGTTACTGGATCAGATATTGTTGCTTCTAAAGTTACGGAACGGCTAGAGGGCTTAGGCATAAAAGTTTTTATAGGCCATACAAAGGAAAATGTCAGCGGCGCAAGTGTGGTGGTGGTATCGTCAGCCATCCATAAAGGCAATCCTGAAATTGAAGAGGCTTTTAAAAGACATATCCCTGTAGTTCGCCGTGCAGAAATGCTAGGTGAGCTGATGCGCTATCGCTATGGCATAGCTATCAGCGGAACCCATGGAAAAACTACTACTACCAGCTTGATATCTTCTATTTTTGCGCAAGCTAAGCTTGATCCTACTTTTGTGATCGGAGGGCTTTTAAATTCAGCAGGAACTAATGCCCGTTTAGGTACAGGGCGCTATCTTATTGCTGAGGCTGATGAGTCGGATGCTTCATTTTTGCATTTACAGCCGATGATGACTGTAGTGACTAATATTGAGGCTGATCATTTAGATACCTATGGAGGAGACTTTAACCGCCTGTTAGATACCTTCGTAGAGTTTTTGCATAATCTTCCTTTTTATGGCGTAGCTGTTTGCTGTATTGATGACCCTCATGTAAGGGCAATCCTGCCCAGAATCGGCCGTACGATTATAACTTATGGTGAAAGCGAGGATGCCGATTTTAGGGTTGCTGACTTTAAAGAGCTAGGCTCTAAGAGCAGTTTTATGGTTTATCGCCGCAATGGTTCGCCAATTAAGGTTGAGCTGCCGATCCCCGGTCTGCATATGGCTAAAAATGCTGCTGCAGCAATTGCGGTTGCTTTAGAAGAAGGCATTGCTGAGGATACAATTGTCGAAGCACTAAGATTATTTTCAGGAGTAGGACGGCGCTTCCAAAATTACGGTGAATTTTGTTTGCCGAACGGCCATATGATTACCTTAGTCGATGATTATGGTCATCATCCAACCGAAATCTTAGCGACAATTAAAGCAGCAAGACAGGCTTATCCAGGCAAGAAGCTGTGTATGGTTTTTCAACCGCATAGATATACGCGTACCCGAGATCTGTATGAGGATTTTGTTAAAGTACTGCAAGAGGTTGATGAGCTGGTATTAGTTGAAGTTTATCCGGCAGGAGAGGACCCTATTGTAGGAGCAGATGGTCGTCATTTATGCCGCTCTATTCGTGCAAAAGGCAAGATTGAACCGCATTTTGCTCAAAGCGTTGCAGAGGTACCGGCAATTTTAGAGAGCATTTTGCCGGATAAAGCTTTACTATTGACTCAAGGAGCTGGCAATGTAGTTCAAGTTGCTCGTAATTTGAGTAAGATGTGGGCTGCAAAATAAGGTGCTTGTGTGGAAAAAAAGATCTCTCGTGGCTATTTTATTGGAGGATTGCTGTTTGCTCTTATACTGATTATTTCTGTCATTAAGGGCGATATGTTATTGAAACAATTGCTCTCTGAGGATGATATGCTGCCTGTTAGGGCAGTACAGATCGATGGAGCATTACAGCAATTAACACGCAAACAGATCGCAGATCTTACAGGCTGGGTCTGTGCTGGTGAGAACATTGCCACTTTAGATCTTAGCCTTTTGCATAAGACTTTAATGTCTGAGCCATGGGTGGCAGAAGTAGCAATAAAGAAAAAGATGCCTGATACTCTGGTTATTTCTTTAGTTGAACATGTTCCTGCAGCTTATTGGAATGAAAAAGGTTTTTATGACGCCAAAACCGAATCGGTTTTTTATCCTAAGAACAATATTTTTAGTGCTCCTCTGGTCAGATTAGGGGCTGAACGCGATAATCTGGCTAAAGAAGTTTACGACAATGCAGTATTGTTTATTCATCTTATGCAGGGCAGTCCTTATCAAATGTATGCCTTATATTTAGATAAAGTTCACAGTTATATACTTACACTTAATAATAAAACTAAAACTCGTTTAATTTTAGGACGAGGAAGAAATGCATCTGTTGTAAGATTAAAGCGCTTTTTAAAGGCTTTTCCCCATACAGGCTTAGATCTTGATGATGTAGCCTATGTGGATTTGCGTTATGACGTAGGTTTTGCCGTTGGTAAAGTAGAGAATTCAGGAGACAATAAGAATGGGGCTGTTCCAAAAAAGCAATAATAAGCAACAACCAGGGCAAAAAAAAGATGAAACTGAAGTACAGTTAGCCTTGGATATTGGCTCTTCAAAAATTCGTTTGATTGCTGGAAAGGTTCTTGAAGATAAATCAGTTTTAGTTTTAGGCTACATGGAAGTTCCAAGCGTAGGCGTAAGTAAGGGAGCTGTTACTGATATAGCTCTTTTAAGTTCAGCTATAGCTGATCTTATCCGTAAGTTTACTGATGCTTATAAAATCAATGTCGATCATTTAACTGTGGGTTTTCCAAGCTGCTTTGCTTTAGCAGAGAATCAGCAGGGCACGGCGACTGTGCAGTCAGGAAAAGTTACTGCAGAGGACCGTGATAGTGCGATCAAAAATGCGAAAGCAGGCATTCAAAATATTGACGAAACTAAGTTTAAGATTGTTCATATTATTCCGCAAAACTATATTACTGAAACCTCAGATGAGATTTATAACCCTATAGGGCAATATGCCAAAAAGATTGGAGTTTGCGTACATATAATTGGCATTAAGCTTTCGCATATAAAAAATATTGAAAGTGTTTTAAAGTCCATCAATCCCGATTTGCGTATTGATTCTGACGTAAATAATGATAATGCTGCTTCAGACGCTGTATTAACTGAAAGCGAAAAGGAAATCGGCGTATGCCATATTGATATCGGTAAAGGTACTGTGGGTGTAAGTGTTTACGATAAGAAACATCGTGTAATCAGCTTTGGCATAAATGACGGCGGTGTCTTTATAGATGATGAAATTGCCAGATTTTATGGCATAAATATGAATGTTGCAGAAAAAATACGCATTCAGCTGGGGGTGGCAAGAGAAGATTATCTATTAGAGAGCGATTATGCGGAGCTAGATGTTCATTTGCATGGCAGTGATCCAAATCAGAGTAATGTCATCAAAGTAAAGAAAGCGGATATTTCTTATTTTATTAACAAGAATCTTACTAATATTTTCCGCAAGGTGATAGATCACATTGATCTTGAAGCTAAGGTAAATAGGTTAAACGGGAAAAGCTTATCTTTAGGTGCTGGCTTTGTAATTACCGGCGGTGTGGCTAAGACTCCTTATATAGATCAGGTTCTTGAGAATATTATCTTTAATAGAGGGGATAATACAGAAATTCTGATCAACCGAAAATTCCGTATCGGCATTCCTCGCGGAGTAGAGGTCGCACCAGGAGCTTGCGATAAGGAAATTTTAGAAGATCCTGATAAATCAGTAATTATAGGACTTTTAAGATGTGCTCAGGATAGTATCGAATCGCAGCTTGAACAAAAGCGTACGCAAAATACTAATTCTCACCGCAGTTTTATGCGAGGTATGGTTGATTGGTTTAAGCGTGAGCTCTAATAAACAATTTATATTTAAAAAGTATAAAAGCTTTAGAATATGTTATAAGTAATAAGAATAAAAGTCAGGTTTTTAGAGAGTTATAAAAATGAGCGATTTTCGTGTCGAATCGGTTTCAAATAATACCCCAGATACGGGGATCACACCATCAAATAGCTGTGTTATAAGAGTTATTGGTATTGGTGGCGGTGGCGGCAATATGTTGCAACACATGATAAATGAAAGCTTAAGCGGAGTGGAATTTATCGCAGTTAATACTGATAGCCAAGCTTTAAAGAAATCTTCGTCTCCGACTAAGGTGCAGATAGGTGTAAAACTCACCGATGGTTTAGGTGCAGGCTGTGATCCTAATAAAGGTCGTAAGGCTGCAGAAGAGAGTAAAGAAGATATCAAGAAACTTTTGCAAAGTTCTGATATGGTGTTTATTACCGCCGGCATGGGCGGCGGTACTGGTACCGGTGCCGCACCGATTATAGCTGAGATTGCTAAAGAGTCAGGAGCTTTAACAGTTGCTGTTGTTACTAAGCCTTTCAAATTTGAAGGCAAGCGTCACATGGTTAATGCTGATTCGGGAATAACAGAATTATCCAAACATGTTGATTCCTTGATTGTAATTGATAACGATAAGCTGTTAAGAAATTTAGGGGCTAACGTAACCATTGTTAATGCTTTTAATGCAGCTAATGATGTTTTATTGAATGCAGTTCGCGGTATTACTGATTTCATTACCAATCCAGGATATATAAATCTTGATTTTGCTGACGTACAGACTGTAATGCGTGGCAGAGGTCATGCAATGATAGGCTCTGGTGTCGGACAAGGAGCAAATTTTGTTGAAGATGCTGTTGAACGCGCTATTCATAGCCCTTTAATTGAGCCTGTTGATGTTTCTTCTGCTGCGGGACTTTTGGTAAATGTGCGCGTAAATCCTAATTTCCCGATCACCAAATGGGAAGAGGTTTGTAATGCCGTACAAGCATATGCAGATGAAGAAGCAGATTGCAAGTTTGGCATGACCTTCGATGAGAGTATTTCTGAAGATCAGATTGCGATTACTATTTTAATTACAGGAATATCTGCAAATGATGAGAATTCTTTAAATTCTCCTATGCAGCAGATGCAGCAGGGTCAGCCGCAGCAGATGTCTCCGCAAATGCGGAATAATATGCGTCCTTATGCTCCTAATCGCAATTTCTTTGAAGGGGTAAAGAATAATGCTCAGATGGGCGCTATGCCTCAAAGGGAAATTCGTCAGCAGATGACGCCTAATTATAATCAGTATCAGCAAGTGCCTCCGCAGATGGCACAACAGCCTCAAAGAGATAGACGGATGCCGATTTTTGAGTCTAATCTTGACGATGAGATTACCATTACTAGGACGCAGAATACCGATAATCAAATGCATTCTCGGCCTCAGGAAGATAAAAATGCTGATTTGTGGGATATGCCCCCGATTTTAAGAAGCAAATCTGAGTAAAAATAGAAAGGCAACTTTATAAAAGTTGCCTTTTTTAACAAAAGCCTTTTCTGTAGTTATAATTAGCTTATTATCCAAAGCATTTTATAAAGAGATAGCTATGACTGATTACCATTTAGATACTGCACAAATAAATGACAGTGCGGATGATATAAATCCGTTAGAAACCCGCCACGTTTTGGTGATAGGTGTAGGCGGGGGCGGCTGTAATGCCTTACAGCATGCTATAAATGAGCGTATTGATGGCGTCAAATTCATAGCTATCAATACGGATACACAGTCTTTACGTAAATCTACAGCGCATTTAAAGGTACAGATCGGCGTTAATCAGACCGGAGGTCTTGGGGCCGGCTGTGATCCAAATAAAGGATTTATGGCAGCTCAGGAAAGCTTAGCTGATATAAAAGCTATTTTAAAAGGCGCGGATATGGTCTTTATCACTGCAGGTATGGGTGGTGGTACAGGCACAGGCGCAACTCCTTTAATAGCAAAGGTAGCTCATGATTTAGGGGCTCTGACCGTAGGAGTAGTAACTAGGCCTTTTAAGTTTGAAGGAAGACGGCATATTATAAATGCTAATGAAGGTATTGCAGAGCTTTCAAAGCATATTGATTCTCTTTTAGTTATCGATAACGATAAGCTTCTGCGAAATTTAGGCTCTGGCGTAACTTTAGTAGAGGCTTTTAAAGCATGTGATGATGTGCTTTATCATGCTGTACGCGGAATTACTGATTTTATTGTCAATCCTGGATTTATCAATGTTGACTTCAACGATGTTTTAACAGTTATGCGGGGGCGCGGCTTTGCAATGATCGGCACAGGTTATGGTAAAGGCGCAAATTGCGTTGCAGATGCTGTAAAGAGTGCTATTTGCTCTCCGCTTGTAGATCCGATTGTCTTGTCTTCAGCAGCGGGATTATTAGCTAATTTACGTATAAGTTCATCATTTCCAATCAATCTTGTTAATGATGTGTGCAATTCTTTACAAGAATATGCCAATGAAGAAGCCGATTTTAAATTTGGCATGATTTATGATGAGACCTTAGAAAGTGATGAATTGCATCTTACAGTTTTAATTACCGGCATTACTCAGCAAGAATCATTAGAAAAAGAGGCTGTAAAGAAACAGCAGCCTCAGCAATATCAGCAGAATGCTATGCTAAATCAGCAAAGGCCTCAGGCTTTGCATTCTCAAGCCTCCTTATCGCGCAGCGATAACCAGAGAACTATCAATGCCTATAATAATTTGCAGCAAATGCAATATGGGGCAAAGCCTAGCAGGGCAGCTGACCAAAATATGGTTCCACCTCAAGGTCAGCCAAGAAATCCCGCTGATTTTAAGCAATTTCAGAATTCCAGCCCTGTATCTAACAGAGACAATTATTTTAAACAGGCTCCAATGCCGAATTATGGAGCAAATAATTTCAGTGATAGCCGTTATCAAAACAACGGCGTCGATATAAGAGTTAATGATCAAAGAGGATCACAGGCTTTTTATCAAAATGTGTCTCAGAATCCTAATGGCTATCAAACTCAGAATTTTTATCAGAGTAATCTTAGCGGATTTAATAATCAAAGCGTAAGGATTGATCCTTATATGTATAGAAATGAAATGCAGAAAATATATCCGCAGAATCAGCAAAATAGCAATGCATATAATAATGAGAATATGATGCAGGCTCCTGATGCATCAATAAATCCTGAGATGCAAAATTATGCTGACAGTCAGAATTATGAGGCTAGCTCTCAAGAGCAGAATCGAGATAAGAATTTTGCAAAGGAAGGACAAAGTGCAGCTGATGATTTAGAGCTGCCGCCAATTCTTAACCGTCGAATTCGTTAAAGTTGTTGATGATAAAATTCAATTTTTAGTATAAAATGAAAGCGATTTGCTATATTTGAAATAAAGGAAATTGCTTTCTTTTTTAGTTCACCACAAAGGGAGAACGGTCATGACCAAACAACGTACTCTAAAGCAACCTTTATCTGCAACTGGTATTGGCTTGCATTCAGGATCAAAAGTACAAGTAAGCATGCGTCCTGCTCCTGCTAATACAGGTATTGTTTATACTCGTTGCGACTTAAATCCGCCTGTAGTTATTAAGTGCTCAGCACAAAATGTGCGTGATACTCAGCTATGTACAGCTTTAGTTAATGAAGACGGTGTACGTATATCTACTGTAGAGCATCTCACGGCAGCTTTAGCTGCTTTTGGCATTGATAATCTTTATATTGATGTCAATGCTCCTGAAATCCCTGTTATGGATGGTTCAGCGCAGCCGTGGATTTATTTGTTTGAATCTGTAGGTGTAGTTGAGCTTTCAGAAAGTAAGCATTATTACAAAGTATTGCGTAAGGTAAGAGTTGAAAATGGAGATAAATGGGCAGAACTTAACCCATCCGCTGCAGGATTTAATCTAGATCTGACCATTGACTTTAATCATCCGGCTATGGATAAAGATTTGCAGCATTTGCATTTTGATTTTTCGGGACGTAAGTTTGCAGATCAAATAGCTAAAGCTCGTACCTTCTGCTTTATGCGTGATGTAGAATATATGCACGCACACCACCTAGCTTTAGGCGGTTCTTTAGAAAATGCTGTAGTTTTAGATGACTTTAGAGTTGTAAATCCTGGCGGTTTGCGCAGTCCTGATGAATTTGTTCGTCATAAAATGCTCGATGCAATTGGCGATTTGTATATGAATGGCCATAGTATACTAGGCTCGTTTAAAGCCTATAAGACCGGCCATGATTTAAATAACCGTTTGCTTAAGGCTTTATTGTCTTCCTCTGAGAATTATGAGGTTGTAACCTTAGATTCAAGAGCCCTGGCTAAGCAGGATATCGAATTTATCCAGAATAATGCTCAGCTTTTAGGCGGAAATCTATCTTTTTAAATTATGCGTATTTTAAATGGCTGGCTCTGTGGCGTCAGACAGGTGCCAGTCAAGCATTTTAGCGCGCGCCCAGTTCCTTTAGACATATCTCTAGTTGTCATTCATTCTATTTCTTTGCCTCCTCAGCATTTTGGCGGACATTATGTCGATGCCTTATTTACAGGAACTTTAGATCCGGCGGTTCATCCTTATTTTAAAAATATTTACTCTTTGGAACTGTCATCGCATTTATTCATTGATCGTGAGGGCAGGATTACACAGTATGTATCTTTTTTAGATCGAGCTTGGCATGCTGGCAGGTCCGTATATAAAGGTCGTAAAGAGTGCAATGATTACAGTATCGGAATTGAACTTGAGGGGAGTGACTATTGCGCTTACACTATAGCTCAATATAAAAGCTTAAATAAGGTGCTGCAGAGTTTATATAAGGCTTATCCTCGTACTCGGGGTGCTTTAGCCGGCCATAATGAGGTTGCTCCTTCGCGAAAGACAGATCCGGGGGTATATTTTGCCTGGAAGCTTTTTCGCTAAGTTTTCTATATAAATCTTACTGTAAATAATTTTTAAAATCGTATAAGTTTAAAGGTAGATTGAATGTCAGCATATCTTGAAGATTATTTTTCCATGGCCTCCGAGCGTAAAAAGCTTGGAATTGAGCCTTTAGCACTTACTGAAGCACAGACTAAGGCTGTATGCGAACTTTTAAAACAGCCTCCTTTAGACAGCAATCAAGATTTTTTATACCTATTAAAGTACAGAGTCAATCCAGGTGTAGACAAATCATCAAAGATAAAAGCAGACTTTTTGTATGATTTAGCTTGCGGAAGAAGTATATCTCCTTTAATTGATAAAAAAGCCGCGGTAGAAATGTTAGGCCAAATGCGCGGCGGATATAATGTTTCCTATCTTATAGCTCTTTTAGATAATGCTGATTTAGCCTTAGAAGCACAGCATGCTTTAGAGCAGACTTTATTAATTTACAGTGCCTTTGATGATGTTTTGGCTAAAGCTAATCAAGGTAATGTATATGCCAAGGCAGTTATTGATAGCTGGGCTCAGGCTAAGTGGTTTACAAGCGCGCCTAAATTTCCAGAAAGCATAACCTTAAAGGTATTTAAGGTTGCAGGAGAGATCAATACTGATGATTTTTCTCCTGCTCCCGATGCCTGGTCACGGCCAGATATTCCTTTGCATGCTACAGCAATGTTTAAATTCTCGCGTCCGGATATTAAGCCTGACAATGAGGGTGTCAGGGGACCTATGAAGCTCATTGAGAGTTTAAAAGCCGATGGATTGCCTTTATTGTTTGCAGGTGATGTTGTAGGTACAGGATCATCACGCAAGAGTGCGGCTAATTCTTTAATTTGGCATATTGGAAAGGATATCCCTTTTGTTCCTAATAAACGTGAAGGCGGTGTAGTTTTAGGCGGTAAAATTGCGCCGATTTTCTATACTACTTTAGAGGATTCCGGAGCTTTGCCGCTTGAGTGCGATGTGCAGAAGCTAAAACAAGGTCAAATAGTTGATCTTAAGGTTTATGAAGGCATTCTGTGTGATCATGAAAGTGGAGAGATTCTGTCTAGATTTGAGCTAAAGACTCCTACTTTACTAGATGAAGTAAGAGCTGGCGGCAGAATTCGCTTGATTATAGGCAAAGATTTAACTAATCGTGCTCGTAAAGCCTTAGGTCTTCCGCAAAGTGAGGTTTTTGCAAAGGCTTTGGAGGTTAAGTCTCAAGGAGGCTTTACTCGCGCGCAAAAGATCGTAGGTAAGGCTTGCGGTCTTCCGGGAGTCCGTCCAGGCCAGTATTGTGAGCCTATAATCAGCACCGTAGGCTCTCAAGATACTACAGGCCCTATGACTCGCGATGAAATTATTGATTTGGCTTGTTTGAAGTTTAATGCCCCATTAGTTATGCAGTCTTTTTGCCATACTGCAGCCTATCCTAAGAAAGTTGACGTTAAGACTCATCATACTTTACCGCAGTTTATTCAGGAGCGCGGAGGCGTAGCCTTACGTCCTGGAGATGGAGTAATTCACTCTTGGTTAAATCGTATGTGTCTGCCCGATACAGTAGGTACTGGCGGAGATTCTCATACCAGAATGCCTTTAGGAATTTCTTTTGCCGCAGGTTCAGGATTAGTAGCATTTGCCGCTGCCGCCGGAATGATCCCTCTAGATATGCCTAAGTCCATCCTGATTCGCTTTACTGGAAAGAGACGTCCTGGCATTACGCTGAGAGATTTAGTTCATGCCATTCCGTATTTTGCCAGAAAGCAGGGATTATTGACTGTAGAGAAGCAGGGCAAAAAGAATATATTCTCAGGCAAGATTATAGAGATTGAGGGGCTTGAGGATTTATCTGTTGAACATGCCTTTGAGCTGGCAGATGCCTCTGCTGAAAGATCGGCTGCAGCCTGCGCCATTAAGCTTAGTAAAGAATCTGTTTGTGCCTATTTAAAATCTAATATAGCTCTGCTAAGGCAGATGGTAAAAGACGGCTATGGTGATTCAAAGGCTTTGCTTTCAAGAGCTCAGGCTATGGAAGAGTGGATCGCAAATCCGGAATTGATTGAAGCTGATCCTGATTGCAGCTATGAATATGTACTAGAAATAAATCAGAATGAGATCTCAGAACCAATTCTGTGCGCACCAAATGATCCTGATGATGCCAGATTATTATCTGAGGTTGCAAATACTAAGATCGATGAAGTCTTTATTGGTTCATGCATGACGAATATTGGTCATTATCGAGCAGCAGCTGCAATTTTTGAAAATCAAAAATCAGAAGTTCCGGTTAGATTATGGCTAACTCCACCTACAAGAATGGACCGCCAGGAGCTAAGCGATGAAGGTCTGCTCTCTGTTTTTGGCAAGCTAGGAGCAAGAGTGGAGATCCCAGGCTGTAGTTTGTGCATGGGAAATCAGGCTCGCGTACGCGACAATGCTACAGTTGTCTCTACGTCTACTCGCAATTTCCCAAATCGTCTGGGCAATGGTGCAAATGTTTATTTAGGCAGTGCAGAGGTAGCCGCTGTAAGTGCAATGTTAGGACATTTGCCTTCGGTAGATGAGTACTTCAAAGCTACTTCTGTGTTAAATGGACGTGAAGAACAGATATATTCTTTGTTAGATTTTTCTAAATCTTTATAAAAATTTTTTAAATTTTAGATAAGGTAGAAAATTTTATTATTAAAAATGCGTTATGAGATTTTTTTTCTAAGTCTTAAGGCGCATTATTGTTATAATAGTGACGGTCAGAGTAGGATAATTATCAATCCTGCTTACTGAAAAGGATTTTTTTTTTAGGAGTAACACATGAAAGTTGCAGTTTTAGGCGCAGCCGGTGGTATCGGCCAGCCTTTATCCATGATTCTCAAAAATCAGCTTCCGGCCGGTTCTGAGCTCAGCCTCTATGACGTCGCACCTTTTACCCCAGGTGTTGCCAAAGACCTCAGCCATATCCCTACTGATGTTTGCGTTGAGGGCTTTACTGGTGATGATTTACCTAAGGCTTTAGAGGGCTGTGATGTTGTTGTCATTCCTGCTGGCGTAGCTCGTAAGCCTGGCATGACCCGTGATGATTTATTCAACATCAATGCCGGCATTATTGCTAACTTAGTTAAGAATTGTGCTAAGGTTTGCCCTAAGGCTTGCATTTGCATTATTACCAACCCAGTCAACTCCACTGTACCTCTTGCAGCAGAAGTTTTAAAGGCTGAGGGTGTATATGATAAGCATCGTTTATTCGGTATTTCCGTATTAGACGTTTTACGTTCTGAGACCTTCTTAGCAGAAGAGTTAGGTATTTCTCGCGAGCGTATCTTAGTACCGGTAATCGGCGGTCACAGCGGCACTACTATTTTACCTTTAATTTCTAAGGTTATTGGTCACGAGAAAATTTCTGCTGAGCGTATTGAGGCTTTAACTGCCCGTATCCAGAATGCTGGTACTGAAGTCGTTGAAGCTAAGGCCGGTGCAGGTTCTGCAACCTTATCAATGGCCTGTGCAGGTGCTCGTTTTGCTCTCAAGGTTGTTAAGGGCTTAATGGGTGAGCCGGGTGTTTGCGAGTACGGCTTTGTAGAGGGTGACGGCAAGTATACTCCGTTCTTTGCTCAGGGCATCCGCTTTGGTAAGGATGGCTGGGAAGAGACCTTAGATATCGGCGAGATCTCCGCTTATGAGCAGAAAGTCTTAGATGAGGCTATTCCGCAGTTAAAGACTAACATCGAGAAGGGCGTTAAGTTTGCCCATGAATGGTTAGAAAAGAACAAGTAATACTTATTTAAATATTGCTTATTTATAAAAAAACGGTCACATTTAGTATGGCCCCAGAAATTGATCACTTAAGTTTCTAGGTCATACTAACAGAATT
>CAJKNC010000010.1 GCA_905201175.1 uncultured Succinatimonas sp. | reverse complement strand
ACGCTTGCACCCTCCGTATTACCGCGGCTGCTGGCACGGAGTTAGCCGGTGCTTCTTCTGAGGGTAACGTCATTCTCCTCCCCTCTGAAAGTGCTTTACAACCCGAAGGCCTTCTTCACACACGCGGCATGGCTGCATCAGGGTTCCCCCCATTGTGCAATATTCCCTACTGCTGCCTCCCGTAGGAGTCTGGGCCGTGTCTCAGTCCCAATGTGGCTGATCATCCTCTCAGACCAGCTAGAGATCGTCGCCTAGGTGAGCCTTTACCTCACCTACTAGCTAATCCCATCTGGGCACATCTGACAGCGTCTTGCGACTTTCCCCCTCAGGGTGTATGCGGTATTAGCAACCGTTTCCAGTTGTTGTCCCCCTCTGTCAGGCAGTTTCCCAGATATTACTCACCCGTCCGCCACTCGTCATCAATAAAAGCAAGCTTTTATTATGTTACCGTTCGACTTGCATGTATTAGGCCTGCCGCCAGCGTTCAATCTGAGCCATGATCAAACTCTTCGATATTCAAAGATTTTGATTGAGCTACTTTATTCACTCTTTTTTTTGGATGTCCTTCATCAATCTCTTGACTTCTCATCCTTCTTTCCCTCTTCTTTTGAGGGCCCACACAGATTGTCCGTACTTGTTTTTAAAGAACTTTATTTCCTCGCTCGGAGGTTTTCTGCTGTTGTCTTGCGTGACAACGGAAACATATTCTACAGTTTTTTATTCTTAAGTCAACACATTTTTTTAATTTTTTTTAATTTTTTTTACATTTTATTGATTTTAAAGATTTTTATAACATTTCTTCTAAGCTAAATTCATCTAAAGAATCAAAACCAAATTGCTTAAACATTTTAAAACGATCAGAAAAATTTTTTAATTTACCTAAATAATAAGCTTTATGCTCAATATTATTGACTTCAACAGGCAGCATTTTTGCACCTGCAAATAGACTGTCTACACGTTTACCTATAGCAATACCGCTATCTATAAGTTGGCAATCAGGCAGCAATTTTTTAATTATATCTGCTATAAAGGGGTAATGAGTGCATCCTAATACGACTACATCCGGGCGATCTTTTTCTTTTAAATTGATAATCGGGCTTAAAATTCCTGCTATTTCAGTTTCATCTACATTATTGCAAGTTAAACGTTCTTCTGCGATACGAGCTAATCTGGCAGAACCTATTTTTATAACTTTGCAATCAAAAGCATAATTTTTGATAAGATTATCTGTATATTTACGATTAATAGTTCCAGGAGTAGCTAAAAGTGCAATGATCTTTTTCTTAGACAAACATGCTGCTGGTTTTATTGCAGGAACAACACCAATAATGGGTAAACTTATATGATTACGCAATGAAGGCAGTGCTACAGTACTTGCTGTATTGCATGCAACAATTATTCCTGATAGCTCAAATTTTTTTACAGCAGCTTCTAAAATATCACTTACTCTTTCTATAAGAAAACTTTCACTTTTTTCACCATAGGGAAAGCATTCATTATCAAAAAGATATACAGGTTCAACATCGGGGTTTATCTTCCTTACAGCCTGACAAATAGAAAGCCCCCCGACTCCAGAATCAAAAAAAAGAATTCTTTTCAACTTGAGTTTTTGCTGTAACATTTTAATATCTCGAAAATGCTTTTATGTTTCTTAAGGATAGCGCATGCTCAAACCATTACTAACTACAACTGATCCTCAAAACTACGACATATATTTTAATGAAAAAATAGAAACTGTAAAAAATCTGTTTCTTAAAGCTAATTTGAATATTCCTAAAGCCCAACTTTACAAAAGTCCATCTGAATATTATCGCATGCGAGCAGAATTTGCGATCTTTCATGAAAATAACGGCAATATAAACTTTGTAATGTTTAAGCCAAATACTAACCCTAAAGAAAGAATAGTAATTGAACATTTCCCTATTGCAAATCAAGCTATCAATAAAGGGATGACTCTATTGCGTAAATATTTAAAAAATTCTTTGGAATTAAAGAAAAAACTTTTTGAAGCTGAATTTTTATGCAACCAAAATGGAGAGCTGGTTATATCTTTAAGTTACCATCGCCATTTAGACGAAAATTCATGGAAAGATGCAGCCTTAAAACTTAAGGATAACTGTTTAAAAGAAGGCTTAAAAGTTAATTTTATCGGCAGAGCCCGCAAGCAAAAGATTTTAGCTGACAGCGATACTATTTTAGAAACTATTCATACTAGATCAAAAGACTTTTTCCTATATCAAGTAGAAGGAAATTTCTCGCAACCTAATATTTATACATGTCAGCACATGATAGAATTTGCCAGAAGCTTATGTACACAAAAACAAAATGTTGATCTTCTTGAGCTCTATTGCGGAAGTGGTACTTTTACTATATGTCTTGCAGATCTTTTTAGAAAAGCTCTCGCAACTGAAGTATCCCGTGTACCAACAGCAACAGCTCTTTTAAACATCAAAAAAAATAATATTAAAAATACTAAAATAGTTCGCTTAAGTGCAGTTGAAGTTGCAGAAGCCTTAACTGGCGTAAGAGAGTTCAATAGACTAAAACAAGAAAATGTCGATATTGCCTCGTATAATTTTGATACATTACTTATTGATCCTCCAAGAAGCGGCTTAGAATTTCAGCAAGCCCGTGATTTCACGGCTCAGTTTAAACATGTTATATATGTGTCATGCGGGCCTAAATCTTTAGTTGAAGACCTATCCTATTTGTGTAAAACGCATGAAATTAAAAACTTAGCCTTTTTTGATCAATTTCCCTATACTGAACACTTAGAAACGATTGTAGAATTAGTAAAAAAATAATTTTACTAATTAAAATTGTTAAGGAGCTAGCTATTTGCACAGCTTTAACAATCAGCTAGTTTTTAATAACTTACATTTGTTCTAGCAATATCAATATTCATTCATATTTTGCTAGAACTTTATTTGTTAAGAAACCTTTTGAATGACATAAAAAAAATATAAATGTATTATTTTATTGCTGCCGCGCTCTGTAATTAGCTGTATAAATAAAAAAACCCAGCATTATATCTGGGTTTTTATAACTATATGCTAAATAAAATCTATTCCATATAATGCTCAGGTAAAGGAATCTGCGCAACTCCAGACTCAACTGCAGCTACTGCAACTGCACGAGAGAGTTTCTTGAATAGACGAAAATCCATGGCCTTAGGAATTAAATAATCAGGACCATACTCTAAGTGATCCACTAAAGCTGCTTTAACAACTTCCTCAGGAACAGGCTCCTTAGCAAGCTCACGCAAAGCATTCATAGCCGCTTTTTTCATTTCAAAATTGATGCAAGTAGCACGCACATCCAAAGCTCCACGGAAAAGATACGGGAAGCACAATACATTGTTAATCTGATTTGGATAATCAGAACGTCCTGTACCCATAATAATATCTGGACGCAAAGAAGATACAGTTGCCGGATCAACCTCTGGATTAGGATTAGAACAAGCAAAAATAACTGCCTTAGGTGCCATTGACATAACATCGGCATTAGAAATTAAACCAGGCCCGGACACACCTAAAAGAACATCTGCTCCAGCAATTGCTTCAGATAATGTCTTAGGACCTGTATCGTTAATAAAACGCGGCTTCTCACCATTATTATATTTAGCACGATCTGATCTGATTACGCCATGACGATCGATCATAAAGAAGTTTTCTTTTTTTGCACCGCACTCAAGTAAGAAGCTAGAGCAAGCAATGCCTGCTGCGCCGGCACCTACGCAAACAATCTTACACTCTTCGATTTTCTTGCCCTGCAGCTCCAATGCATTAAGAATACCTGCAGTAGTAACGATGGCTGTACCATGCTGATCATCATGGAAAATCGGGATATGACAGCTCTTTGCCAACTCTCTCTCAATAATAAAGCATTCTGGAGCCTTGATATCTTCTAAATTAATACCACCAAAGCTGTCAGCTATGCTCTCTACAGTTGTAACAAAATCTTCAATATGTTCGTGCTTGACTTCGATATCAATAGCGTTAATTTTACCGAAACGCTTAAATAACAAAGCCTTTCCTTCCATAACTGGCTTTGAAGCTAATGGTCCTAAATTGCCCAATCCTAAAATAGCAGTACCATCAGAAATAATAGCTACACTATTGCCTTTACCAGTATAGCGATAAGCATCATCTGGATTCTTAGCAATCTCTAATACAGGCTCTGCTACACCAGGGCTATAAGCTAAAGTTAAGTCGTCAGAAGTATCTGCAGGTTTAGTTAAAGAAATAGCAATCTTTCCTGGAACAGGAAATTCATGATAGGCCAAGGCTTTTTCATGCAAGTCTTTATGATCAATAGCCAAGATAACACCTCTGTATTTATTTAATATGAATCTTGTATTTAAATTGTGAAATATTTTTGTTTGTTTTACTCTAAAGTGTAATACAAATCTATATTAGTTAGCGTAATAAAATCACAGGTTCGAGATACAGTTTAAATAAATAAAATTAAATATTCAGTAACTGATAGAAACGATTGCAATTTTTTCGCAAATGTGATTCATTTTGGTGAAATTTAATAAAAAGTTTATTAAAAATATCTTTTAAACGTTTGTAAAAATATCATATCTACAAAAAATTAATAAAAGCTAGCCTAAAAAAATATAGCTAGCTTTTATTTTTATGAATTAAATTTGCGATCTTCTCAAAATTTTAAAGCTAGTAAATGCTACGGCTAAAACCAATAAAGAAATAAAACTAAAAGCTGTAGCTATACTAAAATTATTCGCTATAAAACCAATAATAACCGGTCCTGCTAGGATACCTGAATAACCTAAAGCATTTATAATTGAAATAGCTATATGTACTTTAACTCCTTTAATATGAGCTCCAAAGGAAACTAATTGCGGCACAATATTAGCCGCTCCGAAACCAACTAAGATAAATCCTAAAATAGTACCAAAAATATTAGCGACAATAACTGTTGCAGCAAATCCTATAGAAACCAATAATGCACCAATAACTACAGTTTTACGTCTGCCTATTTTTTCAACTAAACGATTACCAACTAAGCGCATAATTGTCATTGCACAAGCAAAAGCTGTATATATAAAGCCTGCATACTCAATTTCTAAATTTCGCTCTTGATGAGCAAATACTGCAGACCAGCTCATAACCGCACCTTCGGTTGAATACATGACAAAGCACAATAAACCAACAATAATTACTAAAGGATGAAAAAAAGCATTATATTTTTGACTTTTATCATCATCTTTTGAATTATGGTCATTATCTTGAGTTTGGCCTTTATTATATAGTGCTCTGCACCCACCAAAAATTAAAAATAAAGCAATTGCTAAAACGGCTAAAGCACAAAGTATCAGATTACATCCAAGGCTTAGCATTGAGCTTACTAAAAAAGCTCCCAAAAGAGTACCTAAAGAATATCCGCCATGAAATCCAGACATTAAGGGGCGCTTTAATTCATTTTCAACCATAACCGCATTAACATTAGAGCCAATATCAATACCAATAGTACTCATTCCAAAAATAAACAACAAAGCTCCAGTTAAATATAAATTTTGACTAATTACTACTAAAAATAATGACAGCGCCATTAAAAGGCCGGCTATATAGACTAAAGTTTTGCATCCTAATTTAGCGCTCATACTGCCTACTAAAGGCAAAGCACAAAATGACCCTACACCTAAGCATAAAAGCAGCAGGCCTAAACTGCCTTCATCTAAAAGAAAACGATCTTTAATATAAGGAATCATTGGAGCCCATGAAGATTCCAAAATACCTAAAACCATAAAAGAATATAAGTTTGCAAACTTTATTTGGCGATCAGTAAAATTACTCATATACAACCATCTAAACAAGTAAAATAAAACCCCTATAATCGCAAGATCATAGGGGTTTTTAATATTTTATATTGCTCTTTATTAGTGTTTGATAGCAAAAGCAGAAATACCACCAAAACGCTTCTTGAAGGCTTCAACACGTCCACCAGTATCAACAATCTTCTGCTTACCGGTGAAGAATGGATGGCACTTAGAGCAAACGTCTAAAGATAAATCGTGACCTGCAGTAGTACGGATCTTGAAGGTATTGCCACAAGAGCAACGTACATTTACTTCCTCATACTGAGGATGAATATTTTCTTTCATAAAAACCTCAAGCTACGTGTCGCGCTTTCAGCCACAAAAACTGCGCCAAATACCACACGCATAATATGGAAAAAAAGGTGGGCATATATTAATGCATAAAGATCATTTTATCAAGAGTATAAGCACTAATAAATAATCAAATATATGTTATAAATATATCTTGGCCTTTATTAACAAACATAACACTTTATTTTTGATGCTAAAATAGCTCCATGACTGACTCTATTTTTTATTTTGTAGCAGTAGCAATAAATCGACCTCTTTGGCAAGAATTTACATATAAAGTACAAGCTTCATCATCAAACCACCTCGTAGGATCGAGAGTACTTATAAATTTTGCCGGATCTAATATGATAGGTATCATTACTAAGATATTAACAGCACCTGCAAAGCTTAGTAATATAAAAGAAGGTACGATTTTAGATGAGGGCTTAATTCCTCCTGATGTGATGTCAATGATAGATTTTGGCTCTCATTACTATCATTATCCTAAAGGCCAATGTTATTTAAATGCTCTCCCAAAACTGCTTAGAGATGGGAAAAAATGCGCCTATGAAGAAATTCCCGGATTAAAACTAAGCCCAAAAGGGCAAAACTTCGATGTTAATACGCTAAAATCAGAAAAACAAAAAAAGCTTCTTGCATATTTACATCAACACTCTTGCCCAAGGCGACAGATCCGGGAAATTGGAATCAGCACAAGCTGCGAAAATGCTCTTATAAAAAAAGGTTTAATAGAAAAATTTGATCTCAAAGAAAAGAAAAATCCTTGGACCTTAGAAAAAAATATTCTCAATGAATCACCTTTAGTTCCTAATACACAACAACAAATTGCTATTGATACTATCAGTTCATGCCCAAAATTTCGTACCTTTATTCTCAATGGCATTACAGGCTCTGGGAAAACAGAAGTTTATCTACAGGTTATTGAAGCAGTCCTAAAGAAAGGACAAGCTGTATTAGTTTTAGTCCCAGAAATTGCTCTTACGCCTCAAACTTTTAATCGCTTCTACAATCGCTTTAATGTTCCCATCTCATCAATGCATTCACAATTATCGGATAGAGAGCGTCTTGATGCATATATTGATATGCAACAAGCAAATTCAGCTATCCTTATAGGAACACGAACGGCCCTTTTTACGCCAATTAAAAATTTAGGGCTCATTATTTTAGATGAGGAACATGATAATTCTTTTAGACAAACAGACGGATTCCGCTATCACGCAAAAATATTAGCCATAATTAGGGCTAAATTTTGCAATTGTCCTATTATTTTAGGCTCAGCAACGCCTAGTCTTGAAACTGTTGTTAATTATCAAAAAGAAAATTATCAGCGTTTAGACTTAACCATTCGTGCAGGCGAAGCCCAAAAACCTGAAATTAAACTTATAGACTTAAAGCAGGAACCTATAAGTTATGGACTCAAAGCAGGCATTTGTTATAGCTTAGAAAATAAAATTGGTGAAGAAACCGTTAAAGGAAATCAAGTTTTATTATTTTTAAATCGACGTGGATATGCCAGAAATTTAGTTTGTCATCATTGCGGCTATATTTTTTCATGTCCTCATTGCGATAATCCTTTAACTGTGCATAAACAAGATCAATCCTTAAGATGTCATATATGTGAATATATTACAGCTTTACCTAAAACTTGCCCTAAGTGTCATAAAAATTCAGACCTATTAGAAACAGGATTTGGAACTGAGCAAGTTGAAGCCTTTTTACATCTTCGCTATCCGGATATTGGTATTGAACGCATTGATAGAGACACTGTCAAAAACAAAATTGAACTAGAAGAGCGTTTAGAACGCTTTAAAAATAAAAAAAGTCTTATTCTCTTAGGTACGCAAATGATAGCTAAAGGGCATGATTTTCCTGATGTAACTTTAGCTGGTATTTTAGATATAGATTCTTGTTTATTCTCTGATGATTTTCGCGCCCGCGAGGAATGCTCTCAACTACTAATACAAGTATCAGGACGCGCAGGGCGCTCGCATAAAAAAGGAGAAGTGTTTATACAAACCCATTATCCAGATGATGATCTTATAAATAAGCTTATAACCCCAGATATAAGCTATTGGGAAATAGCACAATATCTTTTAGCAGAGCGAGAAAAAAAACAATTACCCCCTTTTGCTTTTATGGCTTTTCTGCTAGCAAACAGCACAAATCGCAATAAAGCTCATACCTTTTTAATAGACTTACGTTCACGACTTAATAAAGAAGTTAATAATTACTCAAATCTAAAATTAAGTCCCGTTCTCTCTGATAAAATGGAAAAAAGACAAAATCGCTATCATTTCCATATTTTGATCAATGCTACAGAAAGAAAAACATTGTCTAATTTTTTGGATATGGTTACAGATATCGTAAATAACATGAATCTAACCTCTGACACTCGTTTCGCTATAGAAGTAGATCCTCTAATGATGTACTGATATCTGGTATTTGTGTTATCTTTAACAAATTTATTTAAAATTCATCCTAAACCTGTCAGTTTGGAATCATAACCGCTACAGGCGGTTTTTGCGGAGAAAATGATGAAACAGCATATCAACGATCTTATCTGTCAAAGTATCAATGCTATTAACGCGGAGCAATCCATTGATACAGCTCTTTTAAGTAAAATAAAAATTGAGCGTTGCAAAGATCGCACTCATGGTGATTTTGCTTGTAATGCTGCCATGATTTTAGCTAAAAATTTAAAAAAATCACCTCGCGATGTTGCTCAATCTTTAATAGAAAATCTTCCTTCTGATGAAAGAATCTCTCGTGTCGAAATTGCCGGTCCTGGCTTTATAAACTTCTTCATTAATCAAAATTTTATTGCCCAAAGCTTAGAGCAAATGGCTAAAGATCCTCGTTTAGGAGTAAAACTTTGCAAGCATCCGGAAACGGTGGTGGTTGATTATTCTGCTCCTAATGTAGCTAAAGAAATGGCTGTTCATCATATTCGCTCTACAGTTATTGGTGATGCTTGCGTGAGAGTTTTGGAATTTCTGGGTAATAACGTTATCAGAGCAAACCATATAGGCGACTGGGGTACACAATTTGGAATGCTTATTGCCTATCTTGAGAAGACTGAAAACGAACAAGGTACAGGTATGGATTTAAGCGATTTTGAAGCTTTTTACCGTATGGCTAAAAAATGCTATGACGATGACCCTGTATTCGCTGAAAAAGCCAGAAATTATGTAGTTAAACTTCAAGGCGGCGATCCTTACTGCCGTCAAATGTGGAAAAAGCTAGTTAACATGACCATGGAACAAAATCAAAAGCTCTATGATCGCCTTGATGTTACCTTAACTGATAAAGACATTATGGGAGAGAGTTTTTATAACTCCATGTTGCCAGGAATTGTTCAAGATCTTATAGACAGAAAAATTGCAGTTGAAGACAATGGTGCTATTGTCGTTTACCTACCGCAGTTTAAAAACCAAGAGGGCTTGCCTTTAGGAAATATTATTCGCAAGAGTGATGGCGGATATCTGTATACTACTACGGATATTGCATGCATAAAATACCGCGTAGAAACTCTTCACGCAGACCGTATCCTTTATTTCACCGATTCAAGACAGCAGCAGCATCATGAAGTGACATGGGCCATTTGCCGTAAAGCCGGGTATGCTCCTGCAAGCGTAAAACTAGAGCACTGTCCATTTGGTATGATGCTAGGTAAAGACGGCAAGCCATTCAAAACAAGAAGCGGCGATACTGTAAAACTCAGAGATCTGTTAAATGAAGCTGAAAATCGTGTTGCTAAAATGCTCGAGGATCGAGGATCACCTCTTGAAGGAGAAAATCGTCAGCAAGTAATCCACAACATAGCCATTGGTGCAGTTAAATATGCTGATCTGTCTAAAAATCGCAATACAGATTATATCTTTGACTGGGATTTAATGTTGTCCTTTGATGGCAATACTGCCCCTTATTTACAGTATGCTTACAGCAGAATCCGCTCTATTTTCAGAAAAGCTAAATTACAGCCTGGTAATATTATTATCAGCGATACAACCGAAGAAGAATTAGCAGGAAAATTATTAGCCTTCTCTGAAGTTGTAGAAAACGTGGGAGCAAAAAGCTTACCGAATCTTTTATGTAATTATATTTATGAGTTATCAAATCTATTCATGCGCTTCTATGAACATTGCCCAGTGCTAAAAGCTGAAATTCCTGACAATATAAAGAGAAGCCGCTTGGCCTTATGTGATTTGACCTCAAAAGTGCTTAAGCAGGGCCTAAAACTTTTAGGCATTAATGTTATGGAGCAAATGTAGTGACTTTTTATATCTTTGTAATCAAACAATATCTATTTAAATTAAAAAAATTTTTAATTAAGTTTGAGCCTAAGCAGAATTTGCTTAGGTATTTACCTAAAGTAAATTTACAAAGATTAATTCTGCCTAAAGCTGCTATAAAAAATTTAGAAAATAATCACCGTCGTCTTATAGCTTTAAGGTGCCTCTTGCTAACCCTCAGCTTAGCGACGGTTATGACTATTCTTGGTTATCCTTATTTTCAAGATCAAGTTACCATAATTTCTCATAAAAATAAGTATTTCTATGTTCCGAATTTAAGCTACCATTATTCTGTAAATAGTCTTCATAATTATGAACTTTATTCAAATAGCAAACTGAATTTATCCTTTCAAAAAAGGCCTCAGCCTTTTGAAAAAGATCTTAAATTGACTCTTCCTGCTACTTTTGATCCGCAAAAACTTGCAAAGAGCTTTTCAAAGTTAGAATATATAGCTAATCCAACCGATTTTAGTTCATTTATAGAAGGAGATTTTTTGCCTAAATTAAGACCGGAAAATATCGCCTATGCTAAAGAAAATATTCAGCATTTACCAGAAAATTATATTTATTGTGGTAATTTCAGCTTTGAAATTTTAGCGAACAGTTTAAAAAATAAACTTCCCGGAAATATTTCCGAAAAAACGCAAGTTCTCCCATATAAAGACGAATTCTATTTAAAAATCGGTCCGTTTTATAAACGTAACGAAGCTAAACTTTTAGCTTCTAATCTTAATGTAAACCCTTATACTCCAGCTTGCTTAATAGCTAATTATTAGGAGCAAATAGATGACCACCATAGTATCTGTAAGACGTAACAATGTCG
Organism: uncultured Succinatimonas sp.; assembly: GCA_905201175.1. Lineage (GTDB taxonomy): Bacteria > Pseudomonadota > Gammaproteobacteria > Enterobacterales > Succinivibrionaceae > Succinivibrio. The sequence goes on along the minus strand of CAJKNC010000010.1, from coordinate 16,194 downwards.
TTGCTGTAGGAGGTGACGGTCAAGTTACTTTAGGACAGAGTACCATTTTAAAAGGCAATGCTATTAAAGTTAGAAAATTATTCCACAATCGAGTTATTGCCGGATTTGCAGGATCTACTGCAGATGCTTTTACCTTACTTGATTTATTTGAACAAAAATTAGAAGAACATCAAGGTATATTAGAGCGAGCCTGTATTACATTAGCTAAATTATGGCGTTCTGATCGCGCCTTAAGAAAATTAGAGGCAATTTTAATTGTCGCAGATAAAAAGGATTCCTTCTTAATTACAGGAACTGGCGATGTAGTCCGCATGGATGATGATATCCTTGCGACCGGTTCTGGTGGAAACTATGCTCTCTCGGCTGCACGTGCTTTATATGAGAATACAGATTTAAGTGCTACTGAGATTGTAAAAAAATCATTAGAGATTGCCTCTAATATTTGTGTATATACTAATGGCAATCATGTAATTGAAACTATTGAATACTAAATTATGACTGAACTTACACCTCGTGAAATCGTATCCGAGCTTGATCGCTATATCATCGGACAAAAAAGTGCTAAAAGAGCTGTAGCTATTGCTCTTCGTAATCGTTGGCGCAGAATGCAACTTGATAAAGACCTACGTGCTGAAGTTGTACCTAAAAATATATTAATGATAGGACCTACAGGAGTTGGCAAAACTGAAATTGCCAGACGCTTAGCTAAACTTGCTCACGCTCCTTTTGTAAAGGTTGAAGCTACTAAATATACAGAAGTAGGCTATGTAGGCAAAGATGTAGAATCCATTATCAGAGAATTGATGGAAATATCCATAAAAATGGTTCGCGAAGAAGCCTTCAAACATAATCGTGTTAAAGCCGAAGATGCTGCTGAAGAACGTATTTTAGATGCTTTAATTCCTAATCCTAGCGCTACTGCTGAGGAAAAGAATGCTAGCCCGGCAAGACAACTTTTCCGCAAAAAGCTTCGTGAAGGAGAACTTGATAATAAAGAAATTGAAATTGTTGTTCAAGATAAAAGTCCTATGGTTAATATCATAGGAGGCGGCAACCCTGCTATCGAAGATATGAACAATCAATTACAGTCATTATTTGATAATTTAAGCGCTAATCGCCAATCTTCAAAGAAAATGAAAGTTGCAGAAGCATTAAAACTCATTACCGAAGAGGAAGCTAGCAAACTTACAAATCCTGACGACATAAAGGCACAAGCTATTTCTTTAGCTGAAAACAATGGTATTGTATTCATTGACGAGATCGATAAAATTTGCCAAGAAGGCCAAGATCGCGGCAATGTTTCAAGGCAAGGCGTACAGCGAGATCTTTTACCCTTAATTGAAGGCTCTACTGTCAGCACCAAATATGGCATGGTAAAGACTGATCATATTTTATTTATAGCCTCTGGAGCCTTCCAGATGTCAAAACCATCTGATCTAATTCCAGAGCTTCAAGGTCGTTTGCCTATTCGTGTAGAGCTCTCGCCGCTTTCTATTGATGATTTTGAAAGAATCTTAAAGGAGCCGCATAATAGCCTTACTGCTCAGTATGAGCACCTTTTAGCTACAGAAAACGTAAAAATTTCCTTTGATGAAAGTGCAATTAGACGTATTGCCGAGGATGCTTATCAAGTTAATGAGCGAACTGAAAATATTGGTGCACGCCGTTTGCATACCTTAATGGAAAAACTATTAGATGATATATCTTTTGATGCTCCTGATAGCCCTGGAGCGCAGATTATCATTGATTCATCTTACGTAGATGCTCATTTGGCAGATCTTGTAAAGAATGAGGATTTAAGTCGCTATATTCTTTAATTATGAATAAGCTTAATCAACGTGAGACAAAATTACTTGCAGATTTAGATGAGCTTATGCAATTATCAGAGCAATTAAGCCAAAAATTAATTTTTGTGCAAAATGCTCAACAAAAAGCAGAATCAGATCTAGCAATATTACGTCAAGAGGTGCTTTCCCTTAGAGCAGAAAATCAGCATCTAAGAGAAGTTATGCAAACTTGGCGGCAACGCCTTGAGACGATGCTCAAAAGCTTAAACTTTCCTGATTAAAAATATGCTAAAAAGCTCTCTTACATTTCATGCAAGAGAGCTTTTATATCAAAATGTCTTAAAAGCATAATTACTCATTATGCTTTTGCCCAATTCTAAAAATTATGAATAAACAGATTCCAACAAGCGTAGCTATGGACAAAGATATAACATAATTGACAGCATTTTCTGCTAAAGGAATAATGAAAATTCCTCCGTGCGGAGCACACAATCCACAGCCATACCACATAGACAAAGCCCCAGCAACAGCCGAACTTACAATACATGCTATACGCATTCTAAAAGGAGAATATATTAAATAAGGCAAAACTCCTTCCGTGATAAAGAATAAACCTTTAACCACCGTTGCCATAGCAATATTCTTTTCATGTAAAGTAAAAAATCTTCTTGCTGCTAATGCTGCAAGTCCCGCACTTAATGGTGGAACCATTCCTCCTGCCATGACTGAAGCCATTATGTTACTTCCAGGTCCGCTTTCAGGTAAACAATCCGCCAGTAGTAAAACTCCACAAGCATAAGCAATCTTATTACAAGGTCCGCCCATATCTGCCGACATCATCCCGCCCAAAATACCGCCTAAAATAACTAATAAAACTTTAGGAGCGTAAGATAAATAATATTCAAGATGAGAATTGATAAATGCAGAAGGAAGATTAGTAATAAACTGCGCAATAAGAGTTGTACATAAGGCTCCAACTAATGGATACACTAAAAGAGCAAACATTGCATCATGCCCCTTTAAAAATCTCTGTCCGAATGCAGCTGAAATATATCCGACTCCGCCGCCTACAAAGCCATTCAAAACAGCGCCTATAACTCCTGCATCAAACATATCTGCCATAACACCACCGGTAAATCCAGCAACTAAAGCCATCCTTCCGGAAATAGAAAAAGCAATAAAAGCACTTAATACAGGAAATAATAAAGTGCCAATGCTGTATCCAATACTATCTAAAAATAAGCCTAAATTAGTAGAAGCAAATAACTCCTGACGGGCTATTGCAGATAAAATGCCTGCTGTCGCGGCTAAAGGCATTATATAAGTTAAGCCGCTCATCAAATGCCTGTATAGCCTCATTGAAAAAGAGGTACTTTCATTCATTGAGCCAGGCAAATAAATTGGGCAAGCTGGATCTAAAGCTTTAGTTATAAGTTCATCTGGTTTTCTTATACCGCTAACAACTCCTGTTCTTACTAAAGGCTTACCAATAAAACGATCCATATCTACCATGCGATCGGCAGCAACAATTACAGCCTTAGCGTTAGCAATATCTTCAGGAAGGAGGCGATTTCTGTTCCCTGCAGCACCATCAGCCTCAACCTTAATTGAAACTCCCATTTCTAAAGCACAATGCTCAAGGGCTTCAGCTGCCATATAGGTATGAGATAAACCTGCAGGGCACGCGGTAACAGCAACTAAGTCATACTTAGGCAAATTATGTTTCTGCTTACCTTTTAAATCCTTAGTTTGCTCCTTCTCTTTATGGGCAATTTCTTTAACCTCAGCATTATCAATAAGATCTAAAAATTCTTCTTTAGATTTTGCCTCAATTAAAGATTTTCTAAAATTATCATCAATAAGCAAACTAGATAAACGGGCTAAAACATCAATATGTGCATCAGAGGCTTGATGAGGTGAAGCAATTAAAAAAAATAAAAAAGCTTTTTTGCCATCTAAGCTATCAAAATCTACGCCCTCTTTAGAAACCATAGCCGCTAAACCTGGCTTAACTACTCCTGCACTTTTAGCATGAGGTATGGCTACTCCTTCTCCTAGGCCTGTAGAGCCTTTGCTTTCACGCTCAAATACTGCATTTTTAAACCGTTTAGCATCACAGATACAATCCGTACGCGATAGCATGTCCACAAGTATATTTATAGCCTCTTCTTTATTCTTAGGCTCAGCATTAAGACAAACTGCCTGTGGATTGAGCAAATCACGAATACGCATAAAAATTCCTTAAACCTGTTTGACTTCTAAAATTGGACATAAAGGTTCTATAGGGGTAGTTATTTCGCTTAAAGTTTGATCCATGGCTAAAGAAGGCATTTGTTGAGCTGGATGGCCAACTACACGTGCAGGGACACCAACTACAGTTGTATGCGCTGGGACATCCCTCAAAACTACGGATCCTGCCCCAACAATAGCGCCCTCCCCGATATGAATATTTCCCAAAACCTTTGCGCCAGCTCCAATCATAACGCCCTTACCAACCTTTGGATGACGATCTCCTTGAACTTTGCCGGTACCGCCTAACGTTACATCATGCAATAAAGATACTGTGTCAGCGATAACTGCTGTTTCACCTATAACAATGCCTGACGCATGATCCAACATAATGCCTCGGCCAATTGTAGCTGCAGGATGAATATCTACTGTAAACTGATTTGAAATTCTGCTCTGAATAAATCCGGCTAATTCTTTTCTTCCTTGTTTATACAGCCAATTAGCCACACGCCAGGATTCTAAAACTTTAGGACCTTTTAAAAATAAATAAATTTCACATAAAGACGATGAAGCTGGGTCTCGATTTTTTACTGCTGTAATATCGCAAACAGCGCAGTCTAAAAGATCTGGACAAGAAGCATAAGCCTGAGCACAAACTTGGAACAATTCAGATTTTCCAACCTCTGCACAGCACAAAGATTGAGAGATCATTCTTCCTAAACTATGACCCAAGCCAGAACTATGTAAAATCGCTTGATCTAAAAAAGAACGCAACATTGGCTCTCTTTTATATATAAGTTCAGCTTCTCTTTTTAAATCAGCAAAAAATTCTTGTACTCTTGTGCTTGAAGCTTCCATATTAACCTCAAATTAGTGCTATTTACTTATATTATTACACTAATTTTTAAAAACTACGGTTTCATAAGTTTCAGGAATATCTGGCTCCATATGAATAGTAATTTCAGTTTCAGGAAACAGGTCCTCTAGCTTATGTTCAACCTCATTGATAATTAAATGAGCATGGCTTACTGTCATACTTCCTTTTAATACTGCATGGCATTGTATAAATACTTTAGGTCCTGCTTTATGTGTTTTCAAATCATGAACAGAAATTATTCCCGGCACAGAATTTATAACCTGCGAAATTTTCATCATTTCAGTAGCACTTAAAGATTTATCCAATAAAGTATCAATAGCGCGGCGACCAATATCCCAAGCGCCCTTTAAAATAAACAGACCTATAATTGCCGCAAATAAACCATCTGCCCATAAATATCCTTGCTGGCTTAATACTAAAGCAATTATTACGCCTAAATTAAAACCTATATCAGATAAGTAATGAAGTCTATCTGCACCAATTGCTTCACTTTGAGTACGTTTAAAAACAAAAGATTGAAATAATATTAAAACAAGGGTAATAACCACAGCTATAATACTTACGTAAATAGCCAAATCTACATGCTCCACTTCTTGCGGATGCTCAATGCGATTAATACCATGCAAAATAAGTAATGCCGCCGATCCCCCGATAAAAGCAGCTTGAGCTAACGAAGCTAAAGATTGAGATTTATAATGCCCAAAGCGATGATCATCATCAGGCGGAGTTAATGAATATCGCAAGGCTAATAAATTTATGAAAGAGGCTAAAGCATCAAACATTGAATCAGTTAATGATGCAAAAATACTAGTTGAGCCGCTGTAAAACCAAATTACAGCTTTAACTGTAATTAAAAGAACTGCTGTAGTTACAGATGCCATACCAGCTAGCATTACCAAAGTGCGATATTTTTTCGAAAAATCGCATTCAATATTATCTATATGTACTGTCATTTTTTTTCTTTTTTTAAAGTTATATAAAAGACTTATATGATACCAATTCTTTACAAGTAGCCTAAGGCTAATCAAGATTTATCGCCTCAAAATTGCAAAAACAATGCAAAGAATTATCTCCTGTCTAAGTTAACACCTATAATAAAAATAAATATTGCACAATAAGGGAAAAAAAATGCTTTTAAATAAAATTCTCCGAGCAATTTTTTATTGGCCATTTAGATTAACAACAACATGCGTTCCCATTCCTTATGAGCCGCTTAAACATATAAAAATCGATCATAATCGGCCTATATGCTATATCACAGTTTCCTCTTCTATAGGAAATTTAATGTGTATCGAACGCTTAACTCAAAGGTTAGGCTTGCCATCACCTTTTGAACCTTTAATAGTAAACGGTAAAACCTATAAACGTTTATGTTATTTACGCAGACCAGGCTTTTTTTCAAGTAAAGGTGCTCATAATTGTCATATAACCCCTATTTTAAATTCCTGGTTTGACCTATCTTTACAACCAGGACAAGAAGTGCAAATTTTACCGATTACCGTATTATGGTCCAGAAATCCTGGTTATGAAGGAAAAGCTTTAAGAGGCGTTAATTCCGCAACACCGTCTCTGCGTAAATTTTTAATGCTGACCTTTGCCGGTCGCGATAATTGTACAATTATAGATGACCCCATAGATGCGTTAACCTTTAAAAAACGCGTAAAAGAACGCAACAAAAAGCACTTAATGCATCGTGTAATAAAACTATCCTTCCTAAAGAAAGCGCGCTCTATAATCGGCAAAGCTTTACCAAATCGCCAAATGGTTATTGACGAATTAGTAACGCGGCCTGCTGTAATTAAAGCAATCACAGAAGAACAGCAAAAAACAGGTAAATCTTTCGAAGAATTGCAAGCTCAAGCACGCGCTATCTACAATGTTATGGTAGCCGATACACGTTATTCATTACTAAAATTTTTAAATTCAGTAATAACATTAATTTGGAAACGTATTTACCACGGCCAAACAATTATCGGCGCTGATAGAGTAAGAGCTTTAGTGCAAACTGGACATGAAATTATTTATATTCCATGTCATCGAAGTCATATGGACTATATTCTTTTATCATTTGTTATTTTCCATGAAGGTTTGCCTATTCCCCAGATTGCTTCTGGAGATAATTTAAACTTCTTCCCTGTAGGACAACTCATCAAAAGGTGCGGCTCATATTTTATTCGCAGAAAAATGAAGGGCGACAATTTCTATATTGCCTTATTTAATGAATATTTATCTCTGTTATTTGAAAGAGGCTACGCAACTGAATTCTTCATTGAAGGGGGACGATCTCGTACTGGCCGCACTCTGCCGCCTAAAACCGGAATGGTAGCAATGACTATACAAGCTCAGCTAAGAGGATTGGAACGTCCTATAGCTTTTATTCCGACATATTTAGGATATGAACATGTATCCGAAGTTGGATCATATATGCGCGAACTAAATGGCCAGCAAAAAGCAAAAGAAAGTGCTCGCCAACTTTTAGGTATATTTAAGCGCTTTAGGTATTATGGCCGAGGCTATGTGACATTTGGCGAACCTGTTGTAGTTACACGCTTCTTAAATCAAAATGTTCCTTCCTGGCGAAAAGATATTGATCCTACAGGGCTAAAACGCCCTGCTTGGCTGCACGAAACTGTCAACCAATTAGCCAGAAGGCTTATTGTCAATTTAAATGATGCTGCAACGATTAATGGCATAAATTTATGCGCTTTAGCCATTATGAACGTTCCTGACCATGCAATGAGCATGGGACAATTGCGTAAATGCTTAAATCTTTATCTAACCCTTTTACATGTTGATGAAAATCGACACAAATCTATTCCTAAAGACCCGACTGATGTTTTAATTCAGCAAGCAATAGAACTTAATAAATTTAAAATTTACGATGTGGGCGACGATATGAAGTTTGTAAGGCCAAGTCACGGTCAGTCCTTGCAGCTTACATATTTCCAAAATAATATAGTTCATCTATTTGCCTTACCAGCTTTACTTGCAAATATTATTTTGCGCAATGGTCATATCAAACATGAAGATGTCCGTGCTCATGCCCGATCATTATTTTATTTCCTAAGACACGAACTTTTCGCTCCAGATGAGGAGGAAAGACTTGACGAGCTTATAGATCGTTATTTAGAAACTTTCTTACATGAAGGATACATAACAAAGAATATAGATATGATCTATGTTTCCGGCGATGGTTATACAGAATTTTTCATTCTATCGCGTTGCATTTATCATAATTTAATCCGCTACCTAGTTGCAGAAACAGCTCTTGAACATACTGTAGACGGCACAACTGATATCAAGACATTTATTGATATTTGCTTAAATTATGCGAAACGCTTACCCTTAGATGTAACTAATAATTCTCCAGAATTTGCAGATCCAATATTATTTAAAATTATGTGTGAAACATTAAAACGACATCAATACATTACCGAAAGAGAGGACGGTACTATCAATGTCAATCATATCAAATTACAAAAACTCGCCAACGCCTGTAAGCCTCTATTAGGAGCTCGGGATGTACGTTTACTTAACGGCAAAGAGTTATTAGAAAAAACAAATATAACCAATTAAAAAGAAAGCTCATTATCTTCCATGATAATGAGCTTTTTCTAAGTTTAAATTCCAGAAACAGTCATTTGCGGCAATAATAAAGAGCCTGTTTTTATCTTAAACCGCTGATCAATATCATCAGCCATTGCCTGTAAATTACAAAACATATCTTTTAAATTACCGGCAATGGTTATTTCTGATACAGCGTGTACTCTTTTGCCATTTTTAAAATAATAGCCAGATGCACCCCGAGAATAATTTCCACTAATAAGATCGATACCTTGCCCCATCAAATTATCGATAACTAACCCCTCTGAAACATTATCCAACATTTGCTCAAAAGATAATTGGTGATCGCCAAAATCTATAAACCAATTATAAATTCCACCACAATGACCATTAGAGTGCATTTTTAACTTTTTAGCCGAATATGTCGAAAGCAGATATTCTTTAAGTACTCCGTTTTCAACAATATTCATAGGTCTTACAGCCACACCTTCATTATCATATGAAGCTGAGCCGAATGTCTTTTTTAATGAAGGATCTTCTTTAATAGAAACAAATTCAGGCAAAATTTGTTGGTTTATGCTGTCGCATAAAAAAGAACTTTTTCTATATAAAGCCCCACCAGCAATCGCATTTACCAAAGACTGCCATAAAGAAACAGCTGCTCCCTTAGTAAAAATAACGTTATAAGTGCCTGTAGGAACACTTTTGGGACTAAGTTTGCCTAAAGTTTGATCTAAAGCCTCTCTTATAACTTTATCATCATCATATAAGTCCTCTTTAGAACGAGCGATACTATAACCGCTACCTCGCTCCATATGACCATTACTTTCACCCAATAAAGTCAATCCTTTATAAAAAGAGCTTGCCGATCTAGCATGACAAAATCCTTGAGAATTAGCAAAAACATTTGTATACACATTTGATGAATAAGAAGCTCCATCTGAAGCCTTTATTCCTGCAGGTAAATGTGCAACAGCCTTTTTTTCTAATTCAACCACATAAGATGCGGCTGTTTCTGGTTCACTATCAGGTTCAAATAAGATATCTAAATCAGGAAATTCTGTACATTGCAGAGCTTTATCGCATAAACCGCAATCAGGATCTTCATCAGCAAAAGAAGCTATATTGATAGCTGAACATACACATTGCTTTAAAGCTTCCTTACTCAAATCTGTAGTCGATGCTCTACCACGGCGCTTATTGCAATAAACAGTAATATCCATGCCGTTATCCCGATTAAATTCAATATTTTCAATATCACAATCTCGGCTTGAAACATTAAGACCAGTGACACCTCCTAAAGAAATTTCGGCTTCACTTGCGCCTTGAGCTAAAGCTTCTCTAATTGTAAAAGAAGCTATATTTTCTAAATACTTCTCAAATTCTTGTATTTTTGCATTAAAATTGCTCATTCTTATATTCCTCAAAATATTTGAGTTTAATATAGCAAACATCAACTAAGGTTTTTTACAAATTTACTAAAGCGGCAGCAGCAAATTTTATTATGAAAATAAATAAATCTATTTTAATTAAACGTTTTAGAACCTATATGCTACTAATTGCAATTAGTTTAGGTTTTATAGCCTTCATTTGTTTCCATAATTTTACTTTTTTGCAACCATTAAAAGCTCCTGCTAGAGTTTTAGCTCACGATGGATTGCCTATATTAATTTTTTTAATGCTTTTTTGTGCCTTTTGTAAAGTAAATGTAAAAGATATGAAGCCTAAGATATGGCATTTTCTTTTGGTACTCTATCAAGTAGGCGTAAGCTTAATCTTTGCTCTAATAATTGCTTATAATCCAAACTCAGACCATCTGATTACATATGAAAGCATCATTGTCTGTACTATTACTCCTACAGCAGCCTCAGCAGCTGTTTTAGCTGGTAAATTAGGCGGTAATGAGTCATCCCTTACAACATATACACTGATGTGCAATATTGCTGCAGCCATAGCTATACCTTTAATTTTTCCAATATTTTCACATGCTGTTCAAGGAACTTTTTTAGAGCAATTCTTAACTTTACTGCATAAAGTCTTTCCTGTAATAGTATTACCACTATTTATAGCTTTTTTTGTTAAATTATTTGTAAAGCCTCTACACAAGCTGATTATCACTAAATTCAAAGATGTTGGTTTCTATTTATGGGGATTTACTTTAACAATAATTTCAGGCAGAACTTTTGCTAATATTTTTAATTCGCAAGAAGATGCTTCCTATCTATGGCTATTAGCTACAGTAGGACTCATTTGCACAATAGTCCAATTTACTTTAGGGAAACTCTTAGGGCATTTAGAAAATCAACGCATTACTGCAGGCCAAGCATTAGGCCAAAAAAATATGGTGTTCGGTTTATGGATAGCCTTAACCTATCTCTCTCCAACTGCGGCTATTGCTCCTGGCTGTTATATTCTCTGGCAAAACGCTGTCAATGCCTATCAAATGTGGCTGCGTGAGCATAATTTAAATAAATGGGAAAAGGCTAACATAAAGCCATATCAGGAATAAAAAAATAAGCTAGTAAACAATACTAGCTTATTTTATAAAATTATCTATGAGACTTTTAAAATTATTAAGCTAATTTTTGTAAATCAGCCTCTGTAGTATCTTCACCAATAGCAATAAACTCAGTGCCAGTAAGCTTAGCAAACAAAGCAATATCCTCACGAGTTAAAGCAGTGGAAACTACGCTGTGGTGAGCGCCACCAGCATAACACCAAGCAGCAGTACCGATATTAAAGTTTGGCTTATGACGATACATAATACGAGCAACAGGTAATTTCGGCATAGGCTTAGGCTGTTTTACTAACTCAATATCGGCACAAATAATACGGTAATGAGTACCCATATCAACCATAGTTACCTGAATTCCGTCTCCCTCAACACCATCGAAAATTAAACGAGCAGGATCTTCCTTACCGCCAATACCTAAAGGTAATACGTCAATTTCTGGTTTAGTGGCAGCAAAACTTACAGGAACCTCTAACATATGAGAAGCTAACTCTAATTCCTGACCTGCTGTTAAATCATAGGTATAATCCTCGATAAAGCCGGTTGCACCCTTACGGCCTTCAGCCATCTTCATTAAAACGGCAGAGAAAGCGGAAATCTTATAATCACCCTCTGGACCAAAGCCAATACCTTTGCCCATTAAGTTTTGAGCAGCCAAGCCCGGTAATTGACGTAAACCATAAAGGTCCTGGAAAGTATCAGCAAAAGCTCCTAACTTACGGGCGCTCAAGAATTTCTCTAAACCTACCTCATAACGAGCTTGTTCCTTTACTGCATCGATCTTATCAGTCTTCATAACATACTTAGAGGTATATTCAGCCATCTTAGCATCAATCTCTGCATCAGTTACAGCATTGATCTCCTTGACTAAATCACCGATTGCAAAATAATTGCACTCCCAGCCGTATTGAATTTGAGACTGTACACGATCGCCATCAGTAACAGCTACTTCACGCATATTATTACCAAAAGAGGCAACTTTTAAATGCTTAGAGAAGTTTAAAGCACGGGCGACATCTAAGAACTTAGAAATTTCAGCAAGAACATCCTCATGCTCATAGAAACCAGCAACAACCTTATGAGGAATACGCATGCGAGCTAAAATAAAGCCAAATTCACGATCGCCGTGAGCTGCCTGATTAAGGTTCATAAAATCCATATCAATGGAATCATAAGGTAACTTTTCATTAGCCTGAGTATGTAAATGTAATAAAGGCTTTCTTAACTCCTGTAAGCCTTTAATCCACATCTTAGCTGGAGAAAAGGTATGCATCCAGGTCATAACACCGATACACTCATCATCGCAGCTGGCCTTACGCATATCCTCAATACAGGTCTCTGAATTGACCACAGTAGGTAATAGTACTACTTCAACGCCGTTTAAATGGTCATTGAAAAATGAGGTCATCTTAGCGGCATCAGCAGCAACTTGCTTTAAACAAGCTTCACCGTAGAGATCTTGAGAACCAACAACAAAATATAACTTATTCATACTCATGTACCTTTAGCAATACCCCTTTCTTTGTATAAAAGGGGCTAAAATTTATTTAATTACGGAAATAGACTTTCTATCAGCAAACAAAGCTACGAACATTAAGAAAATTACGCCTTGAATTAGCTGCATCATCTGTGTAGTGAAACCAATCATGGTCAAACCAGAGCTTAAAACCACATAAAGTAATGATCCAACTACACAATTTCCGAAACGTGCCATAGCACCGCCAGAAATAGGCATGCCACCTAAAACTAAGGCAATCAAAATTTGAGTTTCTAATTGATTTCCACCAGAAGAAGTTACAGAACCTACCTTAATTGCACTAATAAAAGCTGCAAAACCAGTAATTGCGCCGGCTAAAACATATACCATAAACTTAAGTCTATCGGTACGAATACCGGAAAACATAGCTGCTTTTTCACCTGCTCCAATAGCTTTAAGGTAAACACCAAATTTGGTATATACGAAGAAGATATATCCGATAGCCATCACAATGACGGTACAAATAATCTTAAAGGTAGTGCTATCCATAGCAACTAAGCTTGCAGAACCAGCAACAGGGGAATTGGTGGTTAAAAACTTAATTAAGCCTCTGAACAAGAACATTGTACAGATGGTTACAATAAAGGATTTGATTTTTCTATTAACATAGAAATATCCGTTAACTGCTCCAATCAAAGCTCCTGTTACCATACCGCCTACAATTGCCAAAGGAATATTATAGTGGGAAAGATAACAGCAAACTATGGCTGACAATCCTAAGATTGAACCTTGAGAAAAATCCAATCCTCCCATGGTCATAATAAAGAATACACCCATAGAAGCGATCATGGTTACATATACCTGAGACATTGCCAAAGGCAACAATCTCATCATTCTGCCGTTAGTGAAAATATTAAACAAAATGAACATCAGCACCAAACCTACAATAGGAAGAAGTGCACGGATAAGTCTCATTCTGCGCAAAGATTTTAATTCTTTATCTTTATTGTTCTCAGTAATTACGTCTGACATAATTCGGTATCTCCCCATTAAACCATCATCGAAATTAGGCTGTTCTCATTAAGTTCACGAGAGCGTGGTAATTGGCCCTTGAGTGCACCATCCTTCATAATAATAATGCGGTCGCACATACCAATTAACTCCATCAACTCTTCAGAAATCATAATGATGGACTTACCGTCTTTTCTCATCTGATCCATTAACTGGTAAATATCTTGTTTAACTTTAATATCAATACCACGGGTAGGACTATCTAAAACAACAATATCTGATCCTTTTCCGATCCAACGTGCTAAAACAACCTTCTGCTTATTGCCGCCAGATAATTCAGATACAAACTGATCAGTATTAACCATCTTTACCGACATTTCTTTGGCATATTCATTAGCAAACTTTTTAATCTTTGACCAGCTTAAGAATTTGCTTTTGCCAATAGTTAAATTATCTAAAGAAGGTATAGCAATGTTGTCGCGGATACTCTGATTCAAAACAATTGATTCGTTATCTCTGTCTTTAGAAGTATATGCAATAGAATGCTTAATTGCTGTCGGAATATCATTGATATGAGTTCCGTCAGCTAAAACAACTTCACCCTCGCGATCATAGCTTGCACCGAAAATAGCTTTGCCGATTTCGTGCATTCCTGACTCTGACAAACCGCCAAAGCCCAGGATTTCACCGCGATGTAAATCAAAACTTACATCTTTAATCAAGCCTGGAACAGTAACATGCTTAACGGAAAGTACAACTTCATCAGAAACCTTTTCGTCATAATCATTACGATAATATTTTCCTGTTACCTCACGACCTACCATTAATCTCTTCAAATCATCTTCATTAACATCTTTACTTTTTACAGTATCAATATACTCACCATCACGTAAAACAGTAATAGTATCTGACTTATCTAAAATTTCTGACAAATCATGAGAAATGAAGATAATAGTATTGCCCTCATCGCGAATGCGATTCATGTGCTTGTAAAGCTCTTCACGGCCTTCTTGCGACAAGGCTGTAGTAGTCTCATCGACGACGACAATCTTTGGATGAAAATAAGTAGCCTTTACAATCTCAATTAACTTACGGTCCTCAAAATTGTACTCATCAACTAAGAGGTTGGCTTTTATATGATCAAATCCATACTCATGTAATAAACGGTTTGCTTCATCATTCATTGCCTTAGTATTACGGAAACCAGCCTTTATAAAGCGATCTTCGTGACCTAAGAAAATATTCTCTGCAACAGTCAATCCAGACAGTGTGCCTAATTCTTGAACAATAATAGAAATACCATGATTGTTGGCATCAACCTGATTCTTAGAATGAACTTCTTCACCATCTAAAATAAACTTGCCTGTTTCCATAGGATAAATTCCGGTAAGCATATTAGTCATAGTTGACTTACCAGAACCATTCTCACCTATAAGGGCATGAACTTCTCCTTTGTTAATATCAAAGGAAATATTGTTAAGCGCACGGGTAATACCAAAATGCTTGCTGATGTTTCTTACTTGTAATCTTACTTCGCTCATTTTTTATCCCCTTATTTAACAATTTCGCCTTTAGTGACTTTAGTAGTAAAGGTAATGATGATAAGTAAGGCTAAACCGGTAATTACATCTTGAATTGCAGTAGGGGCTCCTAAGGAAATAAATCCAAAGAAAATAATATTTACTATAAATTCGCCTAAGATAATTGCCTGTAGCGGAATACCATACTTCATAAAAGCCAAACCAAAGAAACATCCCATAGTAGGAATAAAGTTTCGACTCATAGAAGACATACCAGTAACAGCTACCATCGAAGAACCATAACTGATAGTCAATACGGCCATAGCGCCAAAGAAAGCACCGCTTAAAATAAAGGCTAAAACTTTAAATTTATCAACGTTAATACCCATATTCTTAGCTACTAATTCATTAGAGCCAATAGCATAAGTATAAGTACCGAATTTAGTGTAATTTAAAACTACATAGGCAATGATAAATGTGATAACTGCAAGAATGATATTACCTGGCATTTGGCCAAATGCACATAATTCGGTAGGTAAGGTCATTTTGGCTCCACCAGCCATATAGTTAGCTACAGACTCATAAATCAAGGCTAAGCCTGCAGTAACAATCATTGAGGGAATACGCAACTTTACATAGAAATAACCATTGCACAAGCCTACTAAAGCTCCTGTAGCGATACTTCCTAAAATCAATCCTGCATAACCAAGATCAAAAGTAGTAGCTAACTGACAGCCAACGATTGCTGACAAGATAATATTTGCACCAATGGAAAAATCGAACAATCCCATGTCCATAACGAAATAGAAGCCAATAGCTCCTACCGTAGCAATAAGACTGGCCTGAAAGTAACTTAATAAATTACTAGGAGAACCGAAATTATCCGGAGTTAGAATTTTAAAGATAAGCCAGGAAAGAAATACCAATGCTGTTAATACTATATAACCTTTAGCAGCACCGGAAAGATTTTTTATTCCAGTCATATGCAATTCCCTATGTAAATAAAAAAACGACCTCTTATGAGGATTTAGCCAAACTAATACTTTTGTAGATTTAATTTTGCACAGTAATGTAACACTGTACTTGTAAGCACATAATAGAATAATGTTAAATGTAAAATCGTAAACGTTTACGATTATTCAAGTTGGCGCACATTTTTTTTTATTTTTTTTTACAAAATTTATCACAGCAGTTTTATTAGCACTATCACTTACTTT
>CAJKNC010000009.1 GCA_905201175.1 uncultured Succinatimonas sp. | reverse complement strand
ACTCCCTAAATTTCAGCGCCTTATTTCTTGCTTTATTGACAATCTGCCGTGATCTTATAAATATCTTTTATAAGATTTTAAAAAAACGGAAAACTGCCAGTTTAATTGCTCCTCATAGTCTTATCTGTGCCTTTATGCTTGCACTGCTCAGCTTCAGCCTAGGCTCTGTAGGCACTTATAATGCGTTTAAAGCTCCGCAAATTACTGATTACACTTTAACTTTAAATAATCTGCCCCATGAAGCTGACGGCTATAAATTACTGTTTCTTACCGATCTGCATATATCATCACCAATCTCTAAAAGCGACGTAGAAGATATTGTTGCCCTGACAAATCAGGAAGATGCTGATCTAATTGTTATTACAGGGGATCTTGTAGACGGCAGCGTAGAAAGATTAAAAGACCGTACTGATATTCTTTTTAAGCTTAAAGCCCGCGACGGCATCTATGCGGTCTCAGGCAACCATGAGTTTTATTCAGGATACGAAGCCTGGCTTAAATATTTTAGTAAAGGAGGATTTAAATTTTTAGAAAATAAAGCAGTCATCATTAAAGACGAAAAACAGCGGCCTTTATTTAATCTTTCCGGCGTTTCTGATAAAAATTCCAGAAAAATTAACAATATAACTTCAGATTTAAAACAAGCTTTGGCTAATACAGACAAGAATCTGCCCACAATTCTGCTCAGCCACCAGCCTGCTTTTGCTTATGAAGCTCAAGGACAGGTAGATCTGATCCTCTCAGGCCACACTCACGGAGGCCAAGCTCCGCTTATAAAAAATTTAGTTGCCTCAGCTAATAAAGGCTTAGTATCGGGACTATATAAGCTCAAGTCAACACAAGTGCTTGTTTCAAATGGCACAAAATTATGGATGGGCTTTCCCTTGCGTCTAAATACTCCTGCTGAAATTATAAAAATAACCCTTAAAGCAAAATAAAATTTGCCGCTCTAAGTATATTCTAAGAAATATCTACCATAATAAAAATAAATAAAGCTTTCTTACAAAAAAGAAAGCTTTACATGATAACTAAAAAATTATCTAGTTGAGATAGACGATGACGATCTGACTTTAAGTCAAATTTTGCAATCAAACTTTCAGGAGATTTTTATGCGCCGTATCTTACCCGTTTTTATTTCAGCAGTAGCTTTATCCTTAGCTTTTAATGCAGCCCAGGCTGCCGACATTAATGATCAGGTCTACAATAACGGCTATTATCAGAATGCAGACAGACCATATCGTAACTTCGATAATTATTACGGTCCTCGGCACTATGGTCATGTCCGCCATCATGGACATAAGGCCGGCTATCGTTCAGCCCCTCGTTATGAGGATTGTCCTTATTACAATGACAACTATCGCAATAGACCAAATCGTCCGTATCCTGACTGCCCAAGAGCTCCTAGCCAGCCGCGCGGCTTTAACTAAAATTTATAATGATTAAACAGCGCGCTCTGCGCTGTTTAACTATTAGTTTGAGAAACATAAGCCGGAGGTTATTATGAAAAAGAAATCCTTTTTTCTATTGATGGCCTGTATTTTTACCTTATCAATTTTCAGTTTAAGCGCCTGCAGCGTACATTATGTTGATGACAATGTCTATCACCACAGAGCCCCGCCTCCCAAGCCTAAAATAAAAAAAGAAAAGCCCGCCCCTCCACGGCCTCACGATAACCGGCATTTCCGCCACGCTGATTTTAAAGTCGACCCTAAAGGGCCGTTTAAATTTGAAGTAAGATAGCTATCTGCATCCATTATCTTCTTGATAATGGATGTTTTTAATGCTCAAAAGGATTTATTCCCTGAGTTAAAGCTATCAAGCCTTTAAGCGCTTCATTTACCGTCTGATTACGCACATCCTCGCGATTGCCTAAAAATAAATAGCATTTTGCATAGCAATTATCTTTATCAGCTGCAGCTATCCAGACCGTACCTACAGGCTTTTGTTCGCTGCCCCCGTCAGGGCCGGCAATTCCGGTAACGGCAACGGCAATA
Organism: uncultured Succinatimonas sp.; assembly: GCA_905201175.1. GTDB lineage: Bacteria > Pseudomonadota > Gammaproteobacteria > Enterobacterales > Succinivibrionaceae > Succinivibrio. The sequence goes on along the minus strand of CAJKNC010000009.1, from coordinate 28,281 downwards.
TCAGCTTGAGAGTTTTTTAAGGCTCCCACAGCCATTTGCCTTGCAGTATCCTCGCTAACTGCCCCTTTAGTTTTCAAAGTCTCTGTACTGACTCCTAAAAGCTCTGCCTTAGCCTCGTTTGAATAAGTTACAAATCCGCGATCAAACCAGGCTGATGAGCCTGGAGTATTTACGATATAAGAGGAAATTAATCCTGCAGTTAAAGATTCTGCTGTAACGTAAACTTTATGATATGTAGAAAACAGCTCCTTAAGAGACATGCTTAGAGATTCATTCTCTTTTATAAAATTCCGCATAATTACCTCCTGTTATTTACTGCGGCGGCTATATGAATCTAAGATGCGCAGCAGTTTTATAAGATAAGCAAAATCGATATAATTTTCCCGGTAATATTCCTCGGCATAAGTATGAATGAGCATGCCCTCAGGCAATTTCTCGTGCTGATCTACATAATCTCTTAATTTAGGCAAAGCCACATATTCAAGCCATTGATGAAAATCCATGGTATCCATAAAAAAAGGCGTGCTGCTTAAAAATGCCTGCTCTTCAGGGCGCGCAGCTTCTCCTCCCCACAAACTTAAATTATGCAGCTCTTCCTCAATCTCATCTAAAAGCTCTTTAACTTTATCTTTATTCATAATCTAATGCTCTGAAAAATACTGCTCCAAAATAGAAGCGGCGGCGGCAGCGTCAATACGGCCTTTATCGCGAGCTAAAGCCCTAAATCCGCCTTGAGCAAAAATTGCATCCTTAGCCTCACAAGAGGTTAATCTTTCATCAATAAAAACCACCGGCAATTTATAATTTTGCGCTAAGCGATTGCCAAACTTTTTAGCCTTAAAAGTTAAAGGCTGCTTTGTGCCATCCATATTTAAGGGCAGCCCTACTACTAAAAGCTTAGGCTTCCATTCCTCAAGCAGAAGCTTAATATCCTGCTCTTTAGGAATGCCGTCTTTAACTTTAAGCGATTTATATGGAGATACTGTCCGAGTAACGTCATTGCCTACAGCTACGCCTATGTGGGCAGTACCAAAGTCAAAAGCTAAAATTGCTGCCATTTTAAGGAATAGGTACTCCTTCGACAAATATAGGCGCCCGTCTGCTTGCGCCATAAAGAACAGCCGAAATAACTTCATATTCCTTAATGGACTCATAGCAGGCATCACCTATAGCTTGGTGAATAAACTTAAATTGTACTGGAGTTGAGATAGCCATAGACAGGCCTTTGACATAACGAGTGCGCAAAAGCTCGGTTAAAATCTTCTGATCATACAAGGTCAAGCCGTCGTTGTTGCCGCAAAGATCATCTAAAAACAGCACGTCAACTGAACAATAGCGTTCCCAATTCTGCTGTTTTTCTGCAATAATTTCAGCTGGTTCCTTATTGGTAAACAAACGCGAACGCTTAAAATCCTCGTAGCTGACAATCAGCACTTCACGCTTAGATGTAATAGTCAAAAGTCTATTAGCAATAGCATGCAGCAGCGCCGATTTGCCAGTTCCTGCTCCGCCCTGCACCAAATATAAAAAAGGCTTATGCGCTATATCTAGCGAACTGCAAAAACCAACGGCACTGGCAAAAGCATTTTGGTTCTGATTATCCTTAATCAAATTCTCAAAGGTCCATTGGGGATTTACAAGTCCAGATCTGTGGATATTCTCAATCTGCAGACGCCTATTTTCCAATCTCTGCTGCTGTATCTCCTGACTGGCTAAAAAGGCTTCATGCCGCCGCATAGCTTCTAAGTCAACCTTGCGATCGACAGCATCATAATCGACCTTGATATTGCCAAGCTCTTCGATAACCTTAATTAAGCTATCAAAGCTGCCCTGAGGGGTATATTTATCTTTTTCATCCATAATGAAGCCTCTCCTTAGGGAAATTTTAGCAAAATCTCAGCCATGTTGCTAAAAATAAGGCTCCCAGCAAAAATTTGATGGGAGCCTTAAATACCTAAAATAAAGGATTAGAGCATTTCAAAATGAGTGCCGTTGCAGGCATGAGTCTCAAAGATAGTGGCATCGCGGCCGGAAATATCCTTATACTTAGCCTTAACAGCTTCTTTTACCTTTTCAACATTCTCAGGCTCAACTACAGCAACACAGCAGCCGCCGAAGCCGCCGCCGGTCATACGTACTGCACCCTTGCCTGCGCCTAAAGCCTCGCGTACGATTTCAACTAAACCGTCAATCTCAGGAATGGTGATCTCAAAATTATCGCGCATAGAGCAATGAGAGGCATACATTAAATCAGCAAGCTCAGATAAGTTGCCGTTTTCAAAGGCCTCTGAGGCCTTTAAGACGCGCTCATCTTCAGTGATTACATGCAAAGCACGGCGATAGACAACATCGCTCATCTTGTCTTTAGCATTCTCCAGCATCTCAAGACTTGCGTCGCGCAATAAATCTACGCCGATAATCTTAGCAGCAGTTTCGCAGTCATTGCGGCGATCATTGTATTCTGAACCGACTAATTGATGCTTAACATTGGAATTTAAGATCAAGATGACCAGATCCTCAGGAACTTTAACCTGAGTTAGCTCATAGCTCTTGCAGTCAATGCGCAAAGCATGATCGGCTACGCCGCAGGCGGAAATAGTCTGATCCATAATGCCGCACTTCATGCCGATATAAGCCTCAGAAGCCTGACCCATTAAGGCGATCTCCTGCAAGCCTACGCCTAAGCCGAAGGCGCCATTAACTAAATTACCAAAGCAGACTTCCAAAGATGCAGAGGAGGACAAGCCTGCGCCCTGAGGAATATCGCCTGAAATGGTAACATCTAAGCCCTGAACTTTAGAGCCGCACTTTTTGACTAAAAGCTGAGTCATGCCGCGCAGATAGTTGACCCATAACTTATCGGCGTTTTTCTCGATATTATCTGAAATCTTAAACTCGTCATAATCATTGCCGAGATCGCAGGCGACAATACGCATCATATCGGTGCCATTAGGCTTAGCAGCCATAGCAGTGCCGTATTTGATTGCGCAAGGCATAACAAAACCGCCATTGTAGTCAGTATGCTCACCGATAATATTAACACGGCCTGGAGCATAGCTCTGCATAGTAGGCTTATCGCCGAATTTGCTTACAAAAGCATCAATAGTTGCCTGTTTTACATTTGACATAAATGTTCTTCCTATTTGTTCTCGGTATAATGGGTATCTGATAAATCACGCAGTCTTGCTGCAGCCTGTTCTGCTGTTAAATCACGCTGCTTTTCGGCTAATAGCTCAAAGCCTGCAACGAACTTCTTGACGGTAGCGCTGCGTAAAAGAGGCGGATAGTAATTTGCATGAAGCTGCCATTCAGGGTGCTCGTCGCCATCTGCCGGAGCATTGTGCCAGCCCATTGAATACGGGAAGGAGCATTCAAAGAGATTGTCATAGCGGCAGGTTAAGCGCTTAATGGCAACTGCTAAGTCATCGCGCTGCTCATCAGTAAGCATATCAATAGTCTGAACCTTAAACTTAGGCAGCAGCATGGTCTCAAATGGCCAGAAAGCCCAGAACGGCACTAAGGCAACAAAGTACTCAGTCTCAAAAACGATGCGCTCTTTCTTCTCTAGCTCAGCTTGTACATAATCTAAAAGTAAAGGAGTGTTATGCTTAGCATAATATTCTTTCTGGCACTTCAGCTCTTTGATGATTTCTTCAGGCAGGAAGCCGCAGGCCCAAATCTGTCCATGCGGATGAGGGTTAGAGCAGCCCATTACCGCGCCCTTGTTCTCAAAGAGCTGTACATACTTATAGGTCTTAGAAAGCTCAGCGAACTCGCTTGCCCATAAATCAACTACGTTGCGGATATCTTTTACCGGCATAACAGGCAAGGTCTTTCCATGATCAGGAGAGAAGCAGATAACTTTTGCTGTGCCGCGGGCAGGCTCAATCTTAAAGAGATCGTTATTCTCAAAATCGCCCTCTAACGGAGTATCCGGAGTTAAGGCAGCAAAATCGTTGGTGAAAACAAAGGTGCCAGTATATTTAGGGTTAACATCACCATTAACGCGGGTATTGCCTGGGCATAAGTAGCACTTAGGATCATAGCTTGGACGGATCTCCGGCGGCAGCTTCTCAACCTGGCCTAACCAAGGACGCTTGGCTCTATGCGGTGAAACTAAGATCCATTCGCCGGTTAAGGCATTGTAGCGGCGATGCGGATGGGATGTAACATCAAAAGTACTCATTTATATACTCTCCTACTAGTCTTCGTATCCGTTTGGATTATTCTTCTGCCAATTATATGAATCAGCGGTCATATCATCTAAGCTTAAGGTAGCAGTCCAGCCTAATTCCTCACGGGCCTTAGTGGCATCTGAATAGCACTGTACTACATCGCCTGCACGGCGCGGAGCGAACTTATAAGGAAGCTCTCTGCCTATGGCCTTTGAGAAAGCCTTAACCATATCCAAAACGCTGTAGCCTACGCCTGTGCCTAAGTTGTAGATATGGGTTCCGGCTTTATTGAGGCAGTGATTCAAAGCTGCAACGTGACCTTTAGCTAAATCAACAACATGGATGTAGTCGCGAACGCAGGTGCCGTCAGGAGTTGGATAATCATTGCCAAAGATATTTAAATAAGGAAGTCTGCCTACGGCAACCTGAGTCAAATACGGCATTAAGTTATTAGGAATTCCGCGCGGATCTTCGCCGATGAGGCCTGATTTATGAGCTCCTACCGGATTGAAGTAGCGCAGCAGCACCATAGAGAATTCCGGAACGGCCTTTTGCAGCTCCTGACACATGTATTCAATATCAACCTTAGTCTGACCATAAGGGCAATTTGCACGCTTTACAGGAGAATTTTCAGTTAAAGGAACGCTGTCCGGCTCGCCGTAAACAGTAGCAGATGATGAGAAGATAAAATTAAAGCATTTATGTGCTTTCATTACATCTAATAAAACACGCGCACCGTTTACATTATTATCATAGTATTCCAGAGGCTTTTTAACAGATTCGCCTACAGCCTTAAGGCCTGCAAAATTGATAACACCATCAATCTTATAGTCGTTGAAAGCGACTTCTAGCTGCTCACGGCTTCTAATATCACCGCAGACAAAAGGAATATTCTTGCCGCAGATCTTATTGATGCGGGCTAAGACGGCAGGCTTTGAATTACAGAAATTATCAAAAATTATAGGATCATACCCTGCATTAACCAACTCAATTACAGTATGACTTCCAATATAACCTGCACCACCAGTTACCAAAATTGTTGCCATATAAAACCTCCGAGAAACCGTTAAAAAACGTAATGTAAACGTTTACATTAATTGTATTATAGGATCTTTTTGGAACTTTTGCTTATTTTTTTTGTGAATCACTTCACATTTTAAATTTTTTTTAATTTCTACCTTCTTTTTATTATTTTTTGTTTTAGACAAAACATTTGTAAACGTTTACCATGTAAGCAGCAAATAGGGGAATTTTTAAATGTCCGATCCTAAAACAATACATGATAAAGCTCCAACAATACGTGACGTTGCCAAGCTTGCTCAAGTATCAGTAGCAACGGTTTCACGAGTTTTAAACGGCACTGCTAAAGTAAGCCAAAAAGCAAGAGACGCCGTACTGAATGCCCAAAGGGAATTAGGCTTTTATTTAAATGCCAACGCCCGCGCTCTTGCGCAAAAAGACAGCGAAATCATCGGCGTATTAGTTTCCGAGGTCTCCGATCCTTATTTCGGGGCCATGGTTCGTGCCTGCGAAGAGGTTGCGCATGAGCATGGCAAGGCTCTGCTGGTTGCGCAGGGCTTTCACGATCCTGTGCGTGAACAGCGTGCCATTGAAAATTTAATATCGCATCAATGCTCAGGCCTTGTTATCCATGCTTTAGCCATACCTGATCGCGTTCTTGCCCGCTATATGCAGGATTTCCCTTATATGGTAATCATAAACAGAATTCTGCCGGGCTTTGAAGATCGCTGCGTCAATATCAATAATTTTCATGGCATGTATTTAGCCGTTTCAGCTTTAATAAAAAACGGGCATCGCAAAATAGCTTTTATCAACTCTTCACACCATATTGTAGACGCATCGGAACGATTTGCGGGATATCTATGCGCTTTACGTGACAACAATCTCGATGTTGATGAAAGAATCATCATTTCAGAGCTTCCTTTACTTGAAGGAGGAGCGCGCGCTGCCAAAAAGCTTTTAAGATACCGCGGGCAATTTACGGCCGTAGCCTCCTATAACGATGCCTTAGCCGCTTCCTGCATGGCGACTTTTATCAATGCAGGCGTTCAGGTTCCGCAGGAGGTTTCCTTTGTAGGCTTTGATAACTTATTCTTATCATCTTGCTTAAATCCGGCCTTATCTACAGTTACAAATCCTGTATCGGATATGGGCGCCTCCGCTACCCGCTTATCTTTAGCTCTCTATAAACAGGACTACAGCTATAAGCTTCCGGAGTTTTTAACAATTCTTATCAATCGCAAGTCTATAAGAAATCTAAACTTAAGCTTAAAATAGAGATAAAGAAAATTGGATTATCTCCTTACAGTCTATTAACCTAGCTCAAATATTATTTAAAGAAGATATATGCCTAAAAAACAGATTGATTTACACCCTAGCTGGCAGAAAAAAGCCGCAGAAGAGAAAGAAAAGAAACGCTTTACCATAGTACAAAAAGGCTGGGGCAAAGGTTTCGTCAGCAAAGCTATAATTGTGAAGCAAATGTTTCACCCTTATTTTTGGGGTGCTTGGTGCACGATTTTTTTGCTCTATCTTCTCGTTACCGTTCTGCCCTACCCCGTTTTGATGTTTTTAGGCCGCAAGATCGGACGCCTATTGGGGACTATAAGTCCAAGCCGTAAATACGTCTTAAGGCGGAATCTTGAATTAGCCTTCCCAGAGCTAAATGATATTGAAAGGCACGCGCTTTCAAAAAAAATTCAGGAAAATTCCGGACAGGCAATCTTCGAGACGGGCATGGCCTGGTTCTGGTCAGATAAGCGCCTGCTAAGACATGCCTGCATCGATGAGCAGGATTTAAAGCGCGCTAAAGAAATTGCTCATGCGCAAAGACCTATTCTGGTTCTAACTGCTCATTTTGTACATCTTGAGATTATGGCCAGACTGTATGCGCTCTATATAACTCCAGGCATCGGCGTCTACAGACCTACCGATCACCCAGTTTGGGAGTGGGCTCAGGTACATGGACGTCTGCGCAATAATTTAGCCTTAGTAGACAGAAACGATCCTAGAAGCATGATCAAGGCACTCATGCGCAATCTGCCTATATGGTATGCTCCTGATCAGGACTATGGCAAAAATGCTTCTGTATTCGTACCGTTCTTCGGCGTGGAAAAAGCTGCAACCGTAATCGGAACGCATAATTTGGCTAGAGTTAAAAACACTCTGGTGCAGCCGTCATGGACTATTCGCAAAAACGGCAAATATCAATTGTTTGTAAAAGAACCTTTGACGGATTTTCCTACAGAGGATGCTACTGCCGATACTAAGCGAGTCAATCAGGTTTTAGAGCAGATGATACGAATGGCTCCCGAGCAGTATTTATGGCTGCATCGCCGTTTTAAAACTACTCCTGAAGGAGAAAGCTCTCGTTACCCTTTAATTAGACACTAATTTTAAATAAACATATGAAAAAATTAATATTTTTGAGCACATTGATGGCAGCAGCCTTAAGCGGCTGCTATTCTGATGCAGAAATCAGCCGAGCCAAACAAGTGGTTACGGCTCTGCCTGAGGAGGTACAAGGCTGTACTTTTTTAGGCAATGTAGACACCGGCGTCTTAGGCAATATTCAGACAGCCCGCTTTCAATTGCAGTATGATGCCTCAAAGCTCGGTGCAACTCACTTAGTAGAAACTCATGCCTATGCCGGAGCCTTGACCTTTAATATGGTAGGCGTAGCTCTTTCGGGGCGTGCTTATAAATGTCCTGACGGCTTAGGCCCTAAGCTTCCTAATAAAAAAGGGCAGTTAGAATTTGAAATTCCTCCTGCCAGCGTAATTTTCCCTGACGATCCATTCGATCCCTTTGATTAGGAAAAAATTTGCTTCCAGATGGATATAATCTCCGCGCATACTTGCGGCCGATGCTCTATGGCAACTAAGCGCGGCAGATCTGCAAGCGAAATCTGGTGGTAACACTCTCTTAGCTTTAAATAGGCATCTTTAAGCGCGCTGCATAATTCAGCATCTAAAAGATGCAGGCGGGCACATTCATCAAAAATGCGCACATTATCTGACCATAAAACCATGCCCTGATGCAAAGGCGCCTCCCGCAAAGTCAGATACTGAGCAATAAATTCAATATCCACCATGCCGCCAGGACTTTGCTTTAGGTCAAATAATTTATCACCGCCGCGATCAAGATGCTTGCGCATCTTATTACGCATCTCAATTACATCTTCCTTGAGCTTGTACGGATCGCGGGGCGTACGCAAAACATCATTGCGGATACGGTTGAATTCAGAAATAATTTTGCGCGATCCGGCAATCGGACGAGCTCTGACCAGCGCCTGATGCTCCCACGTCCAGGCTCGATTTTTCTGATAATACTCAAAGCTCTTAATATCTGAAATCAGCAGTCCAGAATCGCCATCAGGTCTTAGGCGCATATCCAAATCGTAAAGAACTCCTCCTGCGGTACGCGTTACTGACAGATGAAGCATTCTTTGGACTAAACGCTGATAGAACATATTGCAGCTGACGCTATGCTCGCCTAAGGTATATTCATCAGAGCTGCCGCATATAAATACCATATCTAAATCAGATTTATAGCCCAGCTCAATGCCGCCTAATTTGCCGTAAGCAATTACCGCCATTCCAGGATCGTCAGCCGTACAATTAGGCGGTTCGCCGTATTTAGCTACCGTCTGATGCCAGGCTAAAATTAAAAGCTCCTTGACAATTGCCTCAGCAAGCCACGTTAAGGCATCTGAAATCTTCATTACAGGCAGTGTATGCGCTTTATCAGACATGGCAATTCTAAAAATCATAATCTTTTTGAAGAGCCTTAATTCTTCCATCTGCTCTTCAAGATCATTATTTTCAATTCGCAGCAGCCGCTCCTGCAGGCGCATCAAATTCTCCTGACAGCTCGGAGGAGTGTGATACAGCTGCGGCATCAGGAGCTCATCTAATAAAATAGGATGAGCAGTAATCAGCTCGGCGGCAAAAACATTTTCTTTGATAAGGCTGATAAAGCGCTGCAGCACGCGGTTATTGTCAGCTAAAAGCTGCATGTAAGGAGTGCGCGTTGCAACCTGCTCAACTAAGCCGGCTACTTTTTTAAATAAATCCGGAGCCTGATTTTCTGAGCTGACGGCTAAAATAATCTTAGGCATCAAGCGCACTAAAGTTTCACGGCCTACAGGACCTACCGGGTAGCGGGAAAGATTCTTCTTAAGGGCAATAATATTTTTTGCCAAATCCAAAGCTTCCTCGCTCTTATGCATATAAGGCTTCAAATCTGCTGCCAGCTCTTCTGCTGTAGAATCGCTCTCCCACAGGTCAAAGCCCACAATATTATCTTCATCCTGTCCGTCATCCGATACGACCTGACAAAATTCCTGATGCACAAAAGACATAATGCTCTGAAGCTGAGATAAAAATTCTTCCAGAGAATTTTGATGCATAGCTATAAGCATGCGGGCGATATCGCGCTCATTATCAGGGATAGTCTGCGTCTGCTTATCGGAAAATTCCTGAATTACATTTTCAAGTCTCCTTAAATATACATAAGCATCATCAAGCTTAGCGGCAACCTCTGAAGGCAGCAGCTCCAAGTCTGCCAAGGCCACCAGGGTTTTGCGCAAAGAGCGCTCACGCAGCTCCTCATAGCGGCCGCCGCGCATCAGCTCAAATACCTGCGCAATAAACTCAATCTCCCGAATGCCGCCTTCGCCTAATTTAAAATTATTAATACGGCGCTTGCGGCGCAGTTCAGCCTCAATCATGTGCTTGAGCTTGCGCAATGACTGCACGGCGCCGTAATCAAGATAACGGCGATAGACAAAAGGCCTAAGCAGACTTACAAGCTCAGGCCCGTATTCACGGTAAACGCTGTAGCCGCCTAATAATCTGGCTTTAACTAAAGCATAGCGCTCCCAGGTGCGTCCCTGCGTTTCATAATAGGTCGCCATGCCGTCAAAGGTTGAGACCATAGGACCTGCATCTCCGAAGGGACGCAGTCTTAAATCAATGCGGTAGCAAAAACTGTCTACAGTAATATCAGATAAAAAATTTGCACTTCTCTGCACTATCCTAGTAAAAAATTCTCTGAAGCTTAAAGACCGAGGCCCTCCCGTAGTTTCACCGTCCTCAGGATAGGCAAAGATCAAATCTATATCAGAGGAAAAATTTAACTCCTCACCGCCAAGCTTGCCCATAGCATAGGTTAAAAGCGGCATCTGCGAGCCGTCTTCGCATAAAGCATCGCCATAAGCCCGCTTAAAAGACAAGCGCACCACTTCGATTGTGCGCAAAACGATCAATTCAGCTAAAAGACTTAAAGCGCCCATAACTTCATTTATCTCTGCCATGCCGCAGAGATCACGCCAGGCTATGATCATAGTGCGGGTACGCCTTAAGATGCGCAGCCGCTTTTTTAATTCAAAATCAGACAATCCCTGTACAATAAAATTTTCAACCGCCGCTTTTAAGTCTTCGTTAAAGCAAGGATTATCTAAAGCTCCCCTGTCTAACAGCTCTGCACATTCTTTTGGATAGGAAAATATGGTATTGGCGACAAAATCAGATAATGCTAAAACATATAAAAACTCAGATCTTGCCTCAAACTTTGCAAAAATATCTTCAGGAAGATGCTTTTTTAAGCGCTCATATTGATTTTGCGCCTCAATCTGCAATATCTGCGGCAATTGAGGCAAATTTAAAGGATCAGGCTTTATATCGTACGGCATCTTTCCTCCAAAATTTTGACAAAATATCCATATAAATTATAACTAAAGCCTAAGCTTTATCTTTAGATTTTTTGTTACATATATCTGATAATTAAGCAAAATAATTATATTTGTCTGCTTATTTTTATTTTAGCAAATTTATCTTATTTACTCAGAGCCTCAAATACAGGCAGAAAATCATGCCGAAAAAAAATCTCTGCTGATTGCTTAAGACAAATTATTGTAAATAAATGCCTATAAGTTTTTTAAAAAGTGATCTAAAACAAAATAAAAATTTGATCTTATGTAAGAATACATCTATACGGAGTTTTGTGCAGAGGGCGTTTTATGTTAGAGCAGTTTATTAAAGGGTATGCAGAAGCCCAAGATTTCCCTATGGAAGTGATAAAGGATGTAATGAACAGCGATGCCGATGACGGATATTATTTTTTAGCATTTGAGCGCGCTTTATGTTCGTTAAAAGAAATTGACAGCAAAGGCTCTCGAAAAGCTTTAGTAATTGTAACCCTAGAGCGCGATGAGCAGAATAAAAGCTTTGAAGAAGAAGCCTTGCTGCTTTGCCGCCGGCTTGAAGACAAGCGGCAGAACTTATGCAATGCGATATGCTGCCCCTCAGCTTCAGAGCAAAAACTGAGTTTTTTTGCTCTGTTTAATCTTGAGGATCTGTCTCAAGATGAATTTAATCAAAACATGTTCAATTTAAACGCTTTATGTACCTACTACTATACAGGCAAGCGCACTGCCAATACAAATATCAGCAACACCGCTGAAGCTTACGATACCCTAGATAAATTGCTTTTAAATGCAGGTATTAATCCGCAAGCTCTTTATGAGAACTTTAATCGCTTAGAAATCAATGATCAGACAGTGCTGCTTAAGCTAAATCCTTATAATCAAACTATTATCCTAAAATCACTGCTATGCTCTGAATTATCAGCTGCGCAGCTTGAAGATGCAGCTTACAGCAGCCTAAAGCTTCAAGGCAGCTTTTTCTTTACTTTTGATGAGCATAATCTCTATCTAAATACTCTGATCGAGGCTGACGACTGTTCTGCAGAGCAATTTCTCAAGCTGCTTGCAGCTCATCTAAAATTAAAAACAGAACTATCTGTACATTATGCCTCTCTTGCTGCAGAAAACAGCAGCATAATTAATGATTTTGCTAACTTTATCATCGCCTAATTCTAAAAAAGAGGTATCTATTATGCCAAACAATATTAATCTTAAAGCAGATCTTAGTACCTTAGACTTCAGCCAAGTTGGACGATTAACTGCCGATGATGCTCAAGCTCAAGCTTTGTTCAATAAGCCCGGAAAAATTTCTCTTGATGATAAAGGCGAGCTTTTTGTTATAAATCCCAACGCTAAAAGAAACAATGCCTTTGTCCGCTTCTTTAAGGGCATTCTCACCCGCAATAAAGCCTATATGAATGAGCAGCATGCCATTGATCGTTATGAGAAGCTCAAAAACAATGCTTCATTTGCTGAAAAAGCATCACATGAACTTATAAATGCAGCTGCAGCAAACAAAGCTAATGCAGACGTCTCAGCTGACGATCTTGCATTTACAGCCTTAAGAAATTTACAGATAAAAATACAGCCTAACAGCGGCCTGACCACAGACATGCTGCAGCAGGCCTTAGCTAAATCAGAAAACACGCACTCATCCTTAGCAGATCTTAAAGATTCCTTTGAATTGATTTCACAAAATGATCTGCGCAATTCTTTGATTTATTGCGACGGCAAGATATTAAATGCTCAAGAACTATGCCAGCAGTATGCACAAGATAAGAACATTCCAAATCCTTTAAAATTAGGCACAGCTGTAATTCATGCCCTAGCATACAATAATAGCGGCGAAATCTCTCAATTTATTTCCGCTTATGATCAGATGCAGCTTAATTCATTGCTCGCAAAAGACACAAAATGGAGCAGAGAAGAACGTTCTAAATTTTCAGAAATAGTTTCTCAAGCATTTCACAGCTTTGAACATAAACTATCATCACTTGCCGAAGAAGCTATAAGTGAGCATAAGGATCCGCAAGCCGTAGCCTCATTAATTGCAGATGCCTATAATATCGTTGCTTCTGAGCGAGATGGAGCCTTAGCCTTTGAACGGGTCTTCGGCGATGGCGGCGACAGCATTAAAAATCAAATTGAAGAGCTTGGCGATAATGCGCATATAGATAATATCAGCTCAGCTCAGCGCACTGCATTAGATGAGGTTAAAGCAAATTTCCCTGATTTGACAGATAAGCAATGCGCTCAGATTTTAGTTTACTGCGAAAAGAATAATATTCCATTGAGTGAATTTGCAAAATTCGGCTCTCAATGGCAGACCATTACAGAACTCGTAAAAACTTATACAAAAATCTCACCTTACTTTCAGAATAAACCTCAAGACAGCCAAGCTCCTTTGGAAATCGTGAAATTTCTGAATAATATGGAAACTCAGATTAATGCTGCCCTGCACAGCATAGGCATCAATATTTCAGGAGGAGGAGAATATTCCAGCATAGCTAAAATAGCAGCATTCATGCAGCATATTACAAATAACGACATGACTCAGGCTGAATTTACAAATTTAAGCTATATAGCAGTTCAATTAAGAAACTATGCTATGGAAAATACCGCTATGACCGGCAAATATCGTCAGCCGCAAAATGCAGATCCTGATGCTGAGATGTTAGTTGCAAGAAGCTTATTAAATCCAGCTTCTATATTAGAATATTTCTGCAGCAGCACTTTGTCATGCACTGAATATAAGGAATATCACAGCTCGCAGGCAGATCCAAGACTTAATGAGCTCCTAACTAAGGTCAGAGAGCATATTAATCTTGATCTTGATGTGCCTGATCCTATAGGGGTTGATGACAATGGCAATGTAATATATAAAAACAAGCAAAGCCATGAATTTCAGGTTTTAAGTACAGCTGTCTCGGCTTTCCCTGAGGACATTCAGCCGCAAGTTAAATCCTATCTTAATACTGTATTGCATAAAGCTATTGATGAAGGCCTAGCCCGCAGTGACTTTGAAGAAAAATTAAACGAAGAAATCCGCAAATTAGGTGCTAATCAAGAATTTCTGCAAAGTCTGCATAATACGCCGCTTAATTCAGATAATCATGCAGAGTTTGAAAAAAGCATATTAGATACATTAAAGCTTTCAGCTGAAGCAACCCTGCGATATAATTCCGATTTTGAAGAAGATGATAATTTAACAGGATCATTTCTTTCAGCAGTAAAAGCCGGTATTATCTCTGTTAACGGTTTTGAATCAGACTTATCCTCAATCAAATATGACTTGATGTCATTAAATATTCCTGAGGAATTTTTAAAGAGCATAGGTATAATCGCCAGCACGCACGGATTATTGAAAGTAATGCCTGATATAAGCGGCTTTTCTTTGCTAAGCAAACATTCAGCCGAGCAATTGTATAATGACAGCAATGCTGCAATTACTTTTGAGCAATCTCAGCCTAAGATTGATATCAGCTTTGACACCATAAGCGGTAAAATCACCATCACTTATACAGTCTTAAACAGCATTGAAAATCAATGGGATCAGCAGTCCCTGTGTAAGGCCGAAGCTTCAGCTGTATTAGAAATCGATACTCGTGAAGGAGTAGACAGAAACTCTTGGCCTGATGATATCCATTTAGCAGGAATAACTCGTACTGCTATTTAAAAGCTTATTTATTAAAAGTGCTGCAGCATTGCAGCACTTTTTATTGCTCAATAAAGCGTAAAAATACAGATCCTGTTTATCTATTAAATTCCCTGCCTAATTTAACTGACAGCTGGCTGCAAAATTTGAAGAGCAGCTGCAATTATTACGCCTTATAAAAAGCTATGCCGTGAAAAACTAAGGCATAGTGAAAATTTCTCTTTAAGCAATGCTGATGCAAAGCTTAGAAAAAAAATCCCCTCAAAAAATAAGGGAATAACTATAACTGTATATATGAAGCAATAAAAACAGAAATATAAATGTATTTATATGCAGCTATTACTTAACTAGCATTGAAATTAAAAGCCTCAGCTTCAAAGGAATTAAGAAAGCCTGATAGCGGCATTCAACCTTGCGCATGGCGTCAACCTGCTCCTGAACCTTATCTAATTTATTTGCCAAAGACAGCTTGGTAAATTTAGCTTCAATCTTAGAGCTCTTTCTATATAAAGATTTCAGAATCTTTATAATTACCTTCAAGTCATCAGCATAATTTACAGGCTCACGCTCTCCTTCAGTAAAGGCCACTTTTCCTGATTTTTTAAGCTGCTTTAATGCCTTTATCATAGTATAGATAGTTGAATTTAAATAGGTAAATACCAGAGGATCATGCTTAATCAGGAAGAGTCCGTACAAACGCTCAAAGCTCTTTATCAGCTCTAAAATATAGTCATTTAAAGATGCAGCCTGCGCAATATTCGAGAATTCTAAAGAATTACGGCGGTTCTGCAGTAAAATCGTAGCTCTGTGCATCTTTGAGAACGGCTCTAGTACTAAAGGCAAGCCGCGCTCTGCGAAAATTGATGACAGAGTGCTAAACAGCATTACAATCTCATCATCGCTTACAGCTGTCTTTTTTATTTCAACTTCAAGCTCATTAATCGGATAATAAGAGCCGTCAGGTAATTTAATCCCGCCATGGTCGTAGCAGACCTCAAAGGTGCTGTTCATAACTTCAAAATCAAAGCTGCGGCGCACGAAATCAATCTGGCATACGGGCTTTAATTGCTCCTGTATGCTTTTAAGATCGAAATCCGGACCAAATGCTTCTTTAGGAAATAAGGATAAATCCGGAACTTTCGTATCGTTAGGAATAGAAACATTATATTCGCCGCGGGTGTGAATGCCTGCAATATTCTCACCCTTTACCTTTAAGGTCTGCTCTGTATATTGAGAAGCGCGGCGAATGCGCACTCCGGCCTGCACTGCATATAAGCGCTGATCTTCAGTATCAAAATATGAGTTGGATAAAGTATCAATATGCTCGCCTGTAACCTTGCCGATGCTGCTTAAGATCTTCATCAGGTTGGCAGGCTCGCCTAAAACGCCAAATTTAATTTCAACTTCTTTATTATTCATATATAAATCCTCTTTTTTGAAATCTTAGCAAACTTTATCTTTAAGATCTTTAAATCAAAGTAAAAGAATTTAACTTATTGCTAACATTTTCTATATTTAAGGCAAATGCTTCTTACTTAAAAGCTCTATATAAATGCCTCTTTTCTAAGCTTGTGCTAGAATTGAAGCATCGTATTTTCAAAGGATGTTTTTGTGCTTAAAAATTTATCTAAAATTTCACTCTCTGCTATGCTTGCTTTAGGATTAAGCAGCCAAATGGCCATAAGTGAGCCGCTTATTGCCAATAGTGATGTTTATATTTCCGACAGAGCTAACGTCTGGACTCGTTCAGGTCCTGGAACTAACTACCGAATTAAAGGCTCAAAGCATGTTGGCGATAAAGTAAAGTTTATCCGCTACAGCGACAACGGCAAATTCGTCTTAGTTGAGGATGAAGAAGGACAGATTTGGATACAGACTAATGATGTTCAGCAGGAGCCTTGCGGCAAGGCCTTAGCAGATATCCTGCAAGCTCGCGTAAATGAGCTTGAAAATAAGCTGGCTAATTATGACACGCAGCTTGCAAAGGATTACGCTAATGCCAGTGCCAAGCTTGCAGTCTTAGAAAAAGAAAATGCTCAATTAAGAGCAGCAGATAATGACAAGAATGAAACCATTCAAAAGCTTGATACTCAAAGACGCGAATATGCCGACAAGCTGGAGACGCGTGAGCTGGATATGCAGATGCGCTGGTGGCTTCAGGGTGCCATGATAGCCTTAGGCGGAGCTATCATCGGCGTCATATTTATCTTCATTCCCCGACCTGGGCGCAAGAGAAGAGATCGTTATTAGAAATAACCCAGGCTGTCTTATAGACAGCCTTTTTTTATATCTCTAAAATTAATTATTATCCTAAATTAGCGAAAAAATAAAACAAATTTTTCGTGTTTTAAGAGTGTATTTTTGCAATAATGATGATGAGCAATCGGATTCGTTAAATTTGTCTACATCTTTGTCTGGGTGAAAAATGCAAGTTTACTTAGTAGGCGGAGCAGTCCGCGATCAACTTTTAGGAATACCTGGAGCTGATAAGGATTATGTGGTTGTCGGCGCAACGCCCACCATGCTTCTAAATGCAGGCTATGTCCAGGCCGGCCATGATTTCCCCGTATTTTTACATCCTAAGACTCACGAAGAATATGCCCTAGCTCGCACTGAACGCAAAAAAGGCTACGGCTACCATGGTTTTATTTGCGACTTTAATGAAAACATTACCCTCAAAGAAGATTTAAAAAGACGCGACTTGACTATAAATGCCATGGCTATGGATGAAAACGGCCAGATTATCGACCCATACGGCGGTCAGAAAGATCTTGAAAAAAGGCTTTTAAGGCATGTTTCCGAAGCTTTTGTTGAAGATCCGCTGCGCGTTTTAAGAGTAGCTCGCTTTGCAGCTAAGCTGTACTGCGAAGGCTTTAAGGTTGCTCCTGAAACTTTAGAGCTCATGCGCAAAATCTCGCTTTCAGGAGAATTGTCTGAGCTTACCCCTGAAAGGGTCTGGATGGAGCTTAAAAAGGCTTTATGCACTCCTAATCCGGAAATCTTCATTCAGGTTCTGCGCCAATGCGAGGCCTTGCGTTATGTGCTGCCGGAAATAGATGTCTTATACGGCATTCCCGGACCTAAACGCTGGCATCCGGAAATTGATTCCGGCATTCATACCTGCATGACCGTACATAGATTATGTGCAGAGACCGATAATCCAGTTACTCGTTTTGCCATGCTCTGTCATGACTTAGGCAAGGGCCTAACTCCTAAAAAGCTCTGGCCTCACCATCGCCTGCATAATGAACTTGGCATAGCTCCGCTAAGATCGCTGTGCAAGCGCTTAAAGGTTCCCCGTGAATATGAAGACTTTGCTTATTATGTAATTCTCTACCACAGCGAGATGCATCACCTCTATCGCAAAGGACCTGCAGGCATTGTCGATCTGTTAGATCATCTCGATGCCTGGCGCCGCCCCGAGCGCATCAAGCCGTGGGTGCTGTGCTGCAAATGCGACTTTTTAGGACGCAAGGGCTTTGAAAACCGCCCTTTCCCGCGCGCTGATTATTTCTTAGGCATGTTTTCGCTCTGCTCAACGGTAAAAGCCTCGGAGTTTATCTCATTAGGCTATAAAGGCCGTGAAATTGGTGAAATGATGCGGCTTAAGCGCATTAAATTAATTGAAGATTATTTTGAAATCTTGCCTCGCAGCGAAATAGATGATTCCAGCAATGAAATGCCGGCTCAGCTGCCTAAGAGCAAATTCCAGGAGGCTTCATTCCATGATCGCAAGCCGCAGCCTATAAAGCCCAAGAGTTTAAAGCCGTATTACCGGGCATTTTTTAAAATCAGACGCGATTAAAAATAAAGAGCTTTAAGATCGATTCTTAAAGCTCTTATGCTTAATTGAAGAACCACAGCAGCAATGCACCCAAAAGCACTCTGTAGATCACAAATACTGCCATTCCGTATTTAGAGATATAGCGCATAAACAGGTGAATTACTGTTAATGCCGTTAAGAATGTCAGCATTACTCCTAAGCTTATCGAGAGAATATCAGCTGAGGCCAAAAGCTCTGGATGCAGATACAGCTTTATGAACTCCAGTAAAGCTGAGGCAATAATTACCGGAATGGAAAGCAAAAAGCTAAAGCGCGCTGCCGCCTGCGATGACATGCCTAAAAACAAGCCTGCAGTTAAGGTAATGCCCGAACGAGAGGTTCCCGGCACAATTGCCAAGGCCTGAGCTATGCCGATTATCAAGGCCTGCGCATAGGTAAGGCTATGCAGGCTGTCAGGACGCTTATTCTCAAGCTTTAAGCTGCTGTGCCATAAAAGATGGCGGTTGGCATATGAGGCTAAGCCTAAAAGCAAGCCGTAGCCTATAGTGGTCCAGGCAATAACCTCAACAGAGCGCGCCAAAGTTGAAACCTGATCCTCAAACAAAAAGCCGCTGATGCAGACTGGAATCGTAGCTAAGATAACGCAAAAGCCGATTTTGCTCTGCTCATTTGACTTACGCCTGACGCAGGCCTCTATTGTGGACGAGCTTATTTTCAAAAGATCTGAAAAATAATAGCAAATCACAGCCATTAAAGTGCCGACATGCACAGCTACATCAAAAACTATGCCCTGATCCGGCCAGTCCAGTAATTGAGAAGGTAAAATTAAATGTGCGCTAGATGAGACAGGTAAAAATTCTGTTAGCCCTTGTATAAGGGCTAACACTACCACTTGCAGAATTGACATACGGGCAAATTATTCCTCAGAGCCGTTCCAGCTCGGGGCTTCTTTAGACCAATCAAAATCAAATTTGCATACACGATGATTATCAGGCAAGCGCGGTTCCATCTCAGCCCAAATCTCACCGATGCGAATATTTAATAAAGGATGCACCAAATCAGCATCAAGCTCGCATAACGGGCATAAAACGAACGGATAATCCTGAATATCATGACGCGGTAATTTGCAGGGCTCAGTAGCAATAGTATTGCCGTAAATTAAGATATCAATATCTAAACGGCGCTTAACGCCAAAATTTGTACCGTTGTTAAACATAAGCTCCTTGCCTGCAAGCTTTTCAATTTCCATAATGGCATCGAAAAGCTCCTGCAGAGACATCTCCACATCGCCGCCTACGACCATATTCAAATAATCAGGCTCAGCGGTGCGGATAGCATGGCTAGACCAAACTGATGATTTGACAAAATTTTTGAACAATGGCTCTAACTTAGCTACAGCAAAGCGCAAAGAATTCTCTCTATTCAAATTAGAACCAACACCAAGATATACTCTAGTTGTCATCGACAATCTCCGTTCAATTATCAGCAGTTTTTGAAACTTCAATTCCAGCCGCGTGGGCCATCTTTACCGCTTTAGGCTTCTTTAAGCGTATAGTAACCCGCTGCGGCTTAAATTCTTTTAAAATTAAATCGCACAGCTCAAAAGCTAATTCTTCTAAAAGAAAAGCCTGCCGTGCAATTACATATTCTGCAACTCTTTCAGATAAGGCTGCATAATCAATACTTAAGCTTAAGTCATGCGCTGATGCTGCCGGCTTTAAATCATGCTCCAAAACTAAATCAATAATCAGCGGCTGAGCTTCTCTGCGCTCAAAAGGCAAAATGCCTATAATGCAGTCTACCTGCAGTCCCTCAACAAAAATCTTATCCATATAAGATTCCCTATAGAGGTTTTAAATCAGAAAGAGGCCAGCGCGGGAAAACCTTTACTTTATAATCCCCAAGCTGTCCTGCTTTAAAGCGCATCATACCGGCCTGTGCAATCATAGCGCCGTTATCAGTACAAAATTCACGTCTGGCAAAAAAGGCTTGACCGTTCTCTTTGGCCATTAAATTCTGCAAGCGAGAACGAATATCAAGGTTAGCGCTCACACCTCCTGCAACTACCAAGGTCTTAAGACCGGTGATATGTAAAGCTTTTTTACATTTATATTCAAGCGTATCCGCTACAGCTTGGGTAAAACAGCAAGCAATATCAGCTTTAACCTTGTCTAAATCGTCTTTATGTTCTAAAACTGCATTTAAAACAGCAGTTTTTAAACCGGCAAAACTAAAATCACAATTAGGGCTTTTCAGCATAGGCCGCGGAAAGCTGAAGGCTTTAGGATCGCCGTTTTTAGCCAGCTTTTCAAGGCCTGGGCCTCCTGGATACGGAATGCCCAGAAGTTTGGCGGTTTTATCAAAGGCCTCGCCTACGGCATCATCCACAGATTGGCCTAAAAGCTCATAATGCCCCGGCGCGCTAACCTTAATCAGCATGGTATGGCCGCCGGAAATCAATAAAGCTACAAAAGGAAACTGCGGTTTAGGATCCTCTAGCATCGGCGCTAAAAGATGGCCTTCCATATGATGCACAGGTACCGCCGGAATATTCAGCGCAAAGGCTAAAGCATTAGCCTCCATTGCGCCTGCCAAAAGGGCGCCGATTAGGCCTGGGCCTGCAGTATAAGCAACTGCATCCAAATCCTTCAGCTGCATGGAAGCTTTTTCCATGACCAGCCGCACTAAAGGCACCACTCTTTTTATATGGTCGCGAGAAGCTAATTCAGGAACGACGCCGCCGTATTGAGCATGCATAGGGATCTGCGTATGCAAGGCATGCGCTACTAATCCTAATTTATCATCGTAGACGGCCACGCCTGTCTCATCACAAGAACTTTCAATTCCTAAAATGCGCATCCTCAGTCCTTAAAGTATTCCAAAATCAGGCCTTATATCTTTGCCCAAGCTATAAAATAAATAAAAACAGGGTCTTAAGGCCCTCTCGCCCAAATGCCTATTTTAGCAAACTTTAGGCCTTTTAACCAAAATAAAAAATGAATTTGCTAAACAGTTAAGATAAAGGTTACCGGACCGTCGTTAATCAGCTCAACCTGCATATCGGCACCAAACTCGCCGCATTCTACATGAGGCCATAACTGCTTGGCATACGCTGTAAGCTTTGCAAATAATTCCTGAGCCTCAGAGGGCTTCATTGCCGTATCAAAACTAGGTCTTAGCCCTGAATTAGTATTTGCAGCTAACGTAAATTGAGATATCAGCAGCAAGCCGCCCTGCACATCCCTTAAGCTTAAATTCATATGATCGTTTTCATCAGAAAAAATTCTGTATTTCAAGATTTTTTCAACCAGCTTTTTCATGCTGCCTTCGTTATCCTGAGGCTCAAGAGCTATTAATGCGACAATTCCTTTATCAATAGCTCCTAAACATTTTCCCGCCACACTTACCGATCCTCTCTTAACGCGCTGAATCACAGCTTTCATAAAAATGCTCCTAAGACCTAAAATTAATTCTGTAGATTTACGAATTAATCTATATGAAAAAATTCCTGTTCCTAAAATTTTAACCTGCATCGCACAATTGATGTAAAAGTATACAAAAATCTTCCAGAAAAGCTTTACATTAGCCTTTCTTATATGTAAAATTTACACGTTTTTTTACTATTGATCTTAAGTTGAGATCAATGCTGTTTATTTATAAGTGAGGTGGTTTTCCACATGCCAGTCATTAGAGTACGTGAGAACGAGCCGTTCGACGTTGCCTTGAGACGTTTTAAGCGTTCCTGCGAAAAAGCCGGTATTCTGGCTGATGTCAGAGCTCGTGAATTCTACGAGAAACCGACTACTATTCGTAAGCGCGCTAAAGCTTCTGCTATCAAGCGCCACGCCAAGAAGATGGCCCGCGAGAATGCGCGCCGTACTAGGCTTTACTAATCACGCGCCTAAAGTCTAATTAAGACATGGCAGTGTTAGTCTGGCCTTAGAGGTTTTATCCTCAAGGTACACCTAAAAATCTATTCACAGATTGAAAAAAAGGGACGTTTCAGCGTCCCTTTTGTTTATCTTGTCTAAGGCAATTCATTGCCTGCAGCCTGATAAATCTCATACCACTGCTCGCGGCTAAGCTCAATCTCGCAGGCTGCAGCTGCAGTTTTAACTCTGGAGATCTTTGTAGTGCCGATAATCGCCTGCATCAATCCAGGATATTTAAGAACCCAGGCAATTGCCACAGCCGTACTCTTACAATTATTTTCCTCAGCAATGCGATCTAAAACGCTATTTAGGCGCAAATACTTAGGAGAACCTACAAACACGCCCTCAAAGAAGCCGTGCTGCAGTACTGACCAGGCCTGAACTACCATTTTCTTCAAACGGCAGTACTCTAAAATTCCGCCGTCGCGGTTAATGGCGGGATTATTATACATATTGACATTGATGCCGTGATTTATCATCGGGGTATGGCAAACACTAAACTGCACCTGATTGGCAACTAGATTGCAATCAAGACCTGACTGCAGCAGCTGCATCTGCATAGGGTTCATATTGCTGACGCCAAAATTTAAAACTTTTCCCGAAGCCTTTAAAATATTAAAGGCTTCCCCTATCTCGCAGGGATCCATTAAAGGATCCGGTCTATGCAAAATCAAGCAGTCTATATGATCTGTTTTCAGGCGCTTTAAGCTTCCTTCAACAGATTCTAAGATATGCTTTTTGGAAAAGTCGTATAAATGCGGATCCTTGCGGATGCCGCACTTAGTCTGCACGAAAAATTTATCTCTAAGCCCGCTTTCTAGAGAAAAAGCCTCGCCTAACAGCTCCTCTGAACGGCCTAAGCTATAAACATCCGCTGTATCGAGCATATTGATGCCATTTGAGAGCGCAAAGTCTAAAAGCTCCTTCACAAGCTGCGGCTCCTGCAGCTGCGGAATTCGCATACAGCCTAAAACTAATTGTGAAACTCTAGTTTTATCCTGGCCAAACTCAATATATCTCATCGTGCTTACCTACCTTAGTAAAGACCATATATGTCTAAGCATAGTTAAGCTTTAGCATATTTAAAGCTTTTTATATAAAATTAGTGCTTTACCAGATTTCTTAATTTACCGCCCTCAAGATATGCCTTGAGATTGCCTGCAGCAATTCTAATCATGCGCTCAAAAGTCTCCTGCAGGAAGAAATTGCCGGCAACATGCGGCGTAATAAAAATACGCTTTTCATCCCATAAAGGACTGTCCTTCGGCAGAGGCTCAGGAGCAGTAACATCCAAAGCGGCTCCAGCCAGCTGACCTGACTTAATCGCCTCTAATAGATCATCCTGATTTACAGCGCTGCCGCGGCCGGCATTGATAAGATAAGCCCCTTTTTTCATCAGCGCAAAGCGCTCTTTATTCATAAGATTGCGGGTTACAGGACTGTCAGGCAGCACCATAGCCACAATATCTGCTCGAGGCAGAACCTTATCTAAATCCTCAAAGGCATAAATCTCATCAACATAATCAGGCTTGTTTTTAATATTGCGGCGAACGCCGATAACGCATTTAGCTCCTAAAGCCTTGACCTTCTGCGCATAGCTGCCGCCGATATCTCCAAGCCCCAAAACGGCAATGGTTGAGCCCCATACAGAAGAAATCCTGCCGCAGTCTGACCAGTCATGAGCCAGCTGCTTATCTCTGTATAAAGCAAAATGGCGCACCAGATCAAAAGTCATAGCCAGCATATGCTCGCTTACTGCAAGTCCGTAGGAGCCTACAGCTGTACATAGGGCGGTCTTATCCTTAAGAATGCCCGGCTTTAAATACTGATCGCATCCGGCTGAATTCAGCTGCAGAAACTCCAAATTATCCGCCTGCCTTACAATTTCAGGAGAGACATTACCGATAATGCCGTCAACAGAAGCTACATCATCAGCACCAATCTCATTCATATTTTTAACAATAAGCTCGCATTTGCCCTGCGATGCCTGCTTAAAGAGCTCCAGGTGCTCTGCATTAACCTCAACTGCAACTAATATTTTCTTACTCATGATTTTTTTCCTGATCTAATAGATAAGCATACATAGCCTGAACGCCTAGAGCTCCCTGGCCTAAGCTTTCCATTCTGGCATAAACATCCAAAACTGCATCCGTCATTTTAAGCTCAAGCTTTTTGCCTTTTAATTCAGCATGAGCATTCTTTAAATCCTTGACCAAATAGCTCAGAGCTCCGCCAGGCTGCATATCTCCCCTGCAAATGCGCTCGCCGTACAGATCCAAAGAGCGAGAGGCAGCCGCCCCCTGTGATACGGCATCTAAAACATCCTGCAATTTTAAGCCTGTAAAGGAGGCATAGGCTAAGCCCTCGCACATGCCGGCTAAGGCTCCGGCACACATGATCTGATTTACTAATTTGCAGTTCTGTCCAGAGCCGGCTCTTCCCATATAGGTGATCTTCGAGCCCATGGCTTTTAAAATATCATAGACTTTATCTAATACCTCTTTATCGCCGCCGACCATTAAAGATAAGGTTCCCTCGCGAGCTCCTACATCACCGCCGGTTACCGGCACATCCAAAGCAAATAAATGCCGCTCTTTGGCATCCTGATATAATTTCTGTGCCAAGGACGGACTTGATGAAGTCATGTCTATAAGATAAGTACCCTCTTTTACGCTCTCTAAGATGCCGCCGTCCTTATAATAAAGCTCTTCTACATCCTTAGGACCGCCTACCATAGTAATGACTGCATCGGCACTGCATACGGCATCATGAATATTGTCATGAAATACAGCGCCGGCCTCAATAACAGGCAGAGTACGCTCTTTATGCCGAGCATAAAAATCAACGCTGTAGCCTTTTTTTAAAAGATTTTGAACCATGGCCTTTCCCATGATCCCCAAACCTATAAAAGCTATTTTCTGCATAGAACTTCCTATTCAAACGGGTACTTGACGCCGAACTGAGAGCGAATGGTATCTAGCTGCTGCATGATATTCAAGGTTTCCTGATGCGGCATGGAAGGACATTCGCAAAGGCCGTCCTTTATGCACTGCATGCACTCCCTTACCTCGTATTCATAGCCGGTCAGCTGCTTTGGACAGGCTGCTTCCTTGATAAGCTCAAAATCCTTATTGAAAATCTTATAGCCCTGAGGATTATTGATGTTTTCAACCTGCATATAGCCCTTTTCGCCATGAATGAAGCCGTAGCGATCAGATGAAGCGGCATAGGTTGAACATAATACAGCCATCCTGGCGGTGCTTTCATAGGTTAAGGTCATAGACTCGCTTAGATCCACCCCGGTAGAGCTCTTTATGCAGCTTGCATCGATGCGATCAGGAGTGCCTAAAATCATGTTTGCAAAGTTTAAGGGATAGATGCCGACATCTAAGAGCGCGCCGCCGGCTAAATTGATATTATATAAGCGCTCTTTTTTCAGCATCGGATAGCTTAAATTGGCAGTTACCATTCTGATATTGCCGATAATGCCGCTTTCAAGCTCGTCATTTATCATCTTGCGCATAGGCATATAGCGAGTCCAAATAGCCTCTGCTAATAAAAGCTTATGCTCTTTGGCAAAATTGCACAGCTTTTCAGCCTGCTTTGCATTAACGGTAAAGGCTTTTTCACACAATACATGCTTGCCGTGCTGCATGCATAAGAGTGCATTTTCATAATGAAAATTATGCGGGGTTGCAACATAGACTAAATCTAAGTCAGGGTCTGAAACTAAGCTTTCATAAGAGTCATAGGCATTTTTAATATGATATTGCTGAGCAAACTCCAAAGCTCTCTCTTTTGATCTGGAGCCTACCGCCCATAAGCAAATATCCTCGCCGTTTTCAGCCATCATATTGATGGTTTCAGCCATCACGCTTGCAATTTTGCCGGCTCCTAAAATACCGAACTTTATCATAATTATTCCTGTATATTTTATCTAACTTGTTTATAAATAAGATTTTTTAATTGTAATGGATTGATTTCAGATACTTGTAAAAAAGCTTAATATGCCAGGTATTTTACAAATTATATCTTTAGGATATTAACACTTAAAAGAAACAAAAAACTTAAAAGGCTTGCAATTAAAAGAAAATTGTCCCGAGTTTTGCTGTATATCACAAAGGGTCTGTAAAATAAACGGCTGAATTCGTTTAATATCTGGCAGCTAAGCTTAGCGATTGTATTTGCTAAAAATTCAGTTGAAATTAATGCAAAAATCCCAGCCAATCTAACAGCTTGCAGCCATCTGCTTTATATGTTTTCTTAGGACAGATACTCTTGCTTACTGTCAAAGATTACCTAAAAACCATCCTATCTGTCGTAAAGTTGTAGCCAAAATTGACGAGCTCAGGCTGATGCTGACACCGATAAACAGCAAAAAGATCAAAATTGAGCTTTCCCTTGCAGCTTGCAGGTGCGCTTCCAAAGATAATCTCTTTTTTTTAATTTTTTTCAGCGTATTTTCCTAAATAAAGGATCGGCCCCAAATATCTCCATGTTCTCAGCAGTCCTCTGCCAAACACCGCACAGCAAAAATGCTCTCCTGCGCAGGATTGAAATGATTTTGGAAATTAGAACACATAGCTGACAGAGGCTGAAAAGATATTGTCAAACAGATCATGGCTCTCCATGCTGGCACCCTTTATGTCGCCAGTATAAACATCATTATAGTTCATTCCATGGATCCAAACATGAGCATAACCCATATCAAGCCTCCAGTTATCCCATTGGAAGCCCGCGCCCACGCTGATGCCCGTACGGCCGTGACCTGGAACTATGAGGCTTGGATGCGCCCTGTTGGTAACAGGAGTTTCATGCCAAATGCCGGCGCGCAGAGCAAGCCAGTCCATGGGCTTATATTCCACACTGGCATTAAAGTTCCAGCCATCATCCCATTCGCGTTTTTCATCTAACTGAAAGTCCGAATCAAATTCGGTGTATAGGGAATCATAAGCAGACCAGCGAGTAAAGACGCTGCCTACTTCAAAGCTTAGATTGTCCTGCGGGCGGTAGGTTAGTCCCAAGGCAAAGGAATCTGGCAAGTGAATCTTAGTGTGAGTACCTGTATCAATAGCATGAGGCACCTGGCCTTGATCAGCCAGCATATTGGCTGTACGGCGAGAAAAATCAGCTCCGCCATCAAGGTTGACAGTAACGGGACTCTTATAGGAAAAGCCCACGTACAGCTTGTCACTCAAACGCAAGTGAACACCCAAATGAGCGCCGATTCCCCAATTAGACCCGTCAAGCGTCATTTTGTTATCATCTTGCTTCGTTGGATAAACATTAGAAGAATATGCATATACAGGGATCTGACTTACCTTCGTTAAGCTAGCGTACATAACTTCTAAGCCTACCGAAACAGACAGATGCTCATTGACCTTCATAGCCACCGTAGGCACAAGGGAGAAAGTTTTTAATTTTGTACTGACTACGTCATAACGGCCAGGCCAGTCATCAGGGAAGGCATTATCAAGCCCGAAGCGAGAGAACAAACCAAATCCCAGCCAAAAGCGCTCGTTAAGCTGATGGGATAGATAAGCGTACGGCGCAAACCTGATACTGCTGGAGTTATTTTCTGTAGACGTATGCTCTTCTGAAGCTCTATATGTGTCAATAATATTCTTAGAAAAGCCGCCGACAAAGCCTCCCATGACTTGTGTCCCAGGCAAAAGAGTGATGCCTGCAGCATTGTAAGCTATAGCCGAGGGATCGTCCGCGCGCCCCACCATGCCTCCTGCTAAGGCCAATCCTCTAGCACTCCATTGTGTCATGGCAAAACCTTCTGCCATTACAGCTGTAGCCTGACATGCGCACACAAGACAGAGTGCAGACGCGACACATAATTTTTTCATAGAAAGCTCCGCAAGAGAATCTAAGCCGAAACAGTCAGCTGCAGCAAAAAACCTGCGGCAGCTAAATCAATACAAATCAATTCATATTATTGGGCGTTTAACGGCGCATCAGAATATTTAGATAAAAATATTATTTCTAATATAATATACAAT
>CAJKNC010000008.1 GCA_905201175.1 uncultured Succinatimonas sp. | reverse complement strand
TTTAGAATACTAATAAATAAACATACATACATGTTTGGATGTATATGTTAGAATCTATCAGAATATAAGTAATACTTTATATTAAGGAGAGCAATTGTGGCTAGACATTCACATGAAGATGCTCAAAAAACGCGCAAGGCTATATTAGATTCAGCTTTACGTTTATTTTCGCGCCGCGGTTTTGAACGTACTAGCTTATCTGATATTGCGAAATATGCTGGGGTAACACGTGGTGCTATTTATTGGCATTTTGATGATAAGCGTGACTTGCTCTTGGAATTATGCGATCGTACTGATCGGGAGTTATTATCAAGTTCTTTTTTAGTTAATGCCACTAAGATTGAGGAAGAAAATCCACTGGATTGTTTGCGTTCATGGATGCTTTCTCACTCTGATGAAAAAAGTATTCAATTTTTCCGTTCAAGCTTTTTTGAATTATTTGGCAATATATTTCGCGGAACGATCGGTGATGATGAATTGCGTCAGCGTTTTATGAAACTTGTTGAGTTTAGACGGCGAACCTTTATGGATATTTTAAAAAACTGCGTTCGTAAAGGGCAGCTGCCGGCTAATTTGGACGTCAAAGCAGCCGCTGATTATTTAATGGTATTTATGGGAGGATACGTTCATACTTTAAGAACAGCCTTTTCTGCAGATATAGTTGACCATTTTCCTTTTTATGTAGATATGACTTTAAAAGAACTGAGTCATTTTACTGTTGATTTAGTAGGTACGTATAGTTCCGTCAGGATTTAAGCCGATACTTGCAGCATCAATGCCATATTTAGCAACGTACTTTGCAGTAGGAGGTAAAGGGCGGGGCTTTCCATAGCGATCAACAGCTACATATGTATATGTTCCTTTTGTGACTAGGCTTCTTTCTGCGCGCTCATGATTATCACTTTCTGTAAGATTTTTTACCCAAATTTCAAGTTCAATTTTTAAAGAGGTATTTCCTAAATATGTGCAGTGTCCGTAACAGCAGACTACATCGCCTACACTTACAGGATGCATAAATGACATAGCATCGACTGCTACAGTAACAATTCGGCCACAAGCAATCTCCCTAGCTAAAATTGCCCCGGCAATATCCATCTGAGACATAATCCATCCGCCAAATATATCTCCTGCGGGATTAGTATCACCAGGCATAGCTAAAGTTCTAAGAAGCAAATTTCCAGAAGGAGTGTTTTTTGTATTCGTTTCTTTCATAAATCACCAAAAAAATATTATTCTAATGAGCTTAAATTACATCAAATTTAGAATGGCATAAAGTGCGATTTATGTTCCTTATTTTATACAAAAAGCAGGTTGTAGTTGCTTGATATTTTTGGTGCTAGTGTTAGGATTGAATAGTTGAGCATATAAGATATAAGGATAAAAGCGTGAAAATTGATCAGCAGTTACAAATGAATCATCTTTTAGGAGTATCGAGAAGTTTTGCCTTAACTATTCCAATGCTGCCTGCACCTTTGAAAGATTATGTAGCAAATGCTTATTTGCTTTGCCGCATTGCAGATACTGTTGAAGATGATCCTAAAGCTTCTGCAAATCATAAAATTTTTTGGCTTAAGTCTTTTGCTCAATTTGCATTAACCAATTTTGCTGATGAATTAGAACTTTTATCTTTGCATCATAAAGCCATAGAGCTTACGCAAGGGGCAGTGAGTGCTGAGCGTAAGCTGATAAATGATATGTTAGCGGTAGTGGAATGCACGGCTTCTTTTCCTCTTAGAATTAAGCAAATTTTAGGAAAAGGCGTTAGTATTCTGTCTTTCGGTATGGCTAAAAGTCTGGATGGCTTTAAGATTGAACAGCGCCAGGACGTAGATAATTACTGTTATTTTGTTGCAGGCGTAGTTGGCGAGTTGCTAGCAGCTTTATTTGCAGAGCATAACCATAATATTGATAAACAGGCATTGATGTCTTTAGCTGTAAGTTTTGGCGAAGGATTGCAGCTGACTAATATTTTAAAAGACCGTGCTGTAGATGCAGAGCGTCAAGTAAGTTTTCTTCCTCAAGATAAAGATCCCAAGAGCGTTGAGCAAGAGTATATCCATTTATGCCAGGGACATCTGGATGATGCTTTAGATTTTATCTGTAAGATTCCTGCCTGTGAAGTTGGTATCAGACGTTTTTGCTATGTAAATATTTTAATGGCTACTGCAACATTGAAAAAAATAAGCAATAACAATCAACAATCTTCTTCGAGCATTAAAATAAGTCGCCGTCAGCTTAAATTTTTACTGGTATTGAGTAATCTTTGCGTCAAACATAATTGGAGCTTGCGTTTATTATTTACAATTATAAGCAAAAATATACCTAGACTCAGACGCTCTCCGGAGGAATTGAGTACTAGGGTTTCTTGGTGGAATAAAGACATATCTGCTATCTTGCTAAAGGATAATAACTGATGCCAACGAATTTTGTTAAACAATATTTAGCTGCTTTATTTGCAGCCTTTTTATTGTTAGCTTCTCAAGTCTCTTTTGCAGCAACAGAATCTAGGTTTGTAGAAGGAAGAGATTATGTAGTAGCTACACAGACACGTACTGAAAAAAATGAAATCCGCGAATTTTATTCTTATTGGTGTGGTCATTGTTTTGGTATGCAAGGAGTTTTTAAAGAATTAGCTGAGCATGAAAAAGGCAGGGCCGAGCTGGTAAGAAACCCGGTGGGGCTTTTAGGCGGCCCTATGGGAGAGAAATCCGTCTTTGCTTATGCTGTAGCTAAGATTTTAGGCATTGAAGATGAATTTAATGCGCTGTTATTTAAAAATATTCATGAAAAAAATGAAATCCCAAGAAGCAATGAGGATTTTGTAGAAATTTTTAAAAATTTAGGGATCCCTGAAAATCTATATCAGAAGGAATTAAGCGCTTTTCCTACGGTAGCGTTAGTTGCTGAATATAACAAATGGACTGAAAAGTCTGGAATTGAAGCCGTGCCTGAAATTTTAATCAACGGCAAATATTTAGCTAAGCTAGACTATATAGAAAGCGTTGAGGATTTTAATGATTTAATAGATTATTTATTAACTCTTCCTTAAAATGTTTATTTTTAGCCTTGCAGAAATTTCCTGCAAGGCTTTAATTTTATTTACTGCTGTTCATGCGTAATTTCTTGATGCCATCTATCAATAATACTATCTTTTTCACTCCAGAGATCTCGTGCCATCATGGTCATGCGGTGCTTGTATTCCTTATCTGATAAATAGTCGCCGCTTAAATCTTCTGTAGATTTTATGATTTTAATATTGACATAAACGTTATGCATGCGACCTTTGAGTAAATCAATAAATGCTTTATGCTGATTGTCTGGATAGAATAGCGTGGTGTTATAAATATAATCTATTTTGTCAGCAATTTGCCCTAAGGCAAAGGCAAAAGAAGCTGCCTTAGGCGGCATTAAGTGTTTATATGGCGATTTGGCAATTTTAGCTTTTTCTTTAGAGTAACGCGTACCTTCAAGAAAATTAATTAAGGCGCTTGGAGAAGAAGCCAAGCGTCGGCAGGCTTTCTTTGTTGTTTCCAGATCGATCTTGCGCAGAGCAGGATTTTTTAGTAATTGTTCGCGGCTATAGCGGCGTAAGAAAGGCATGCCCAAAGAATAGCAAGCTAATCCTACAAATGGTATATAAATTAAGGAATGCTTCATAAAAAATTTAGTAATTGGAATTTTTCCATGGTAAATCATGCCTATAAATAAGATATCAGCCCAGCTTAAATGATTAGAAATAACAATGCATGATTTTTGGGTAGCTAAAATTTCATCTCCTTCTATATGCCATTTAATATTATTAGTTAAAGCGATGATTAGGCGGTTGTTGAATACCCAAATTCTATAAAAATAGTAATTGCATTTTTCTATAAGAAATATGATGACTTTGAAAGGAAGAACAAAGCGGATTATTCCTAATAAGATAATAGGAGTTGCTATGATGATAGAGTTTGCCGGAATCAAAATGATATTGATGATGAATAAAAGCGGCATGGGTAAAAAAGCCAGCATAAATATATCCCTGAAATAAAAAAGAGGAACAAATTATTAACAAATATATTCTAACAATTTTTTTTGTATTATGATTTTTTCAAAATTTAGAACATAACATGTAATGTGTTCCATTTTTTGATATATAATCAAAACAACATAATAAAGTGAGGAAGTAGTTCACAGCAATCATTAAGGGTTAAGTGCTACTCTTTCTTAGAAAGGTTATCGGTTTTTTACCGATCTTTAATACAGAATTCTTTAATTACAATTGAGGTTAAGAAAATGGCCGAGAACACCAAGTACATTTGGTTTAACGGAAAGATGGTTCCATGGGAGCAGGCTACTGTTCATGTTACTGCTCATGCATTACATTACGGTTCTGCTGTATTTGAAGGTATCCGTGCTTATTCTACTAAGCAAGGCCCGCAGATTTTCCGTTTAAAGGAGCACATTGACCGTTTATTTAACTCAGCTCGTATCTATCGCTTCCCAGTTGCACAGACTAAGGAAGAAATTATGGATGCTTGCAAGAAGGTTATTTCTGAAAATGGTTTGGAATACGGCTATATTCGTCCTTTAATTTTCATGGGAGCAGTTGGCTTAGGTGTTAAATTCCCTAAAGGCTCTACTGCCGAGGCTATGGTTTGCGCTATGCCTTGGGGTGCTTATTTAGGAGAGGAAGGCCTTAAGAAGGGTGTTAAAGTTTGTGTTTCTTCATGGCGCCGTTTAGCTCCAGATACTATTCCTACAGAGGCTAAGGCTGCCGGTAATTATCTATCTTCCATTTTGATTGCAAATGAGTGCACTAATAATGGTTATACCGAAGCTATTGCTTTGGATGTCAATGGCTATATTTCCGAAGGCTCTGGAGAAAATGTATTCTTAGTTAAGGATAATGTTATTTACACTGCTCCATTTACTTCTGGTTTATTGCCGGGTATTACTCGTGATTCCATTATTACCATTGCTAAGGATTTAGGCTATGAAGTTCGTCAGCAGCCTATTCCTCGTGAGATGGTTTATCTTGCAGATGAGATTTTCTTCTCTGGTACTGCAGCTGAAATTACACCTATTGCTTCTGTTGATGGCATCGATGTAGGCCCAGGTCACAGAGGCCCTGTAACTGAGAGATTACAAAACGCATTCTTCGATATTGTAAAAGGCAATGTTGAGGACAAGTACGGCTGGCTCACTCCGGTAAAGTAATTTTTACGAATAATTGATTACCAAGACCCACTACTTGTCTAAAAGCAGTGGGTTTTTATTTAAAAAAAGGATTTTTTATATGTCAAATAATTATCGTTCAAAGGTAACCTACGAAGGAAAAATCATGGCTGGAGCGCGTGCTTTATGGAAAGCTACCGGCGTTAAGGACAGTGATTTTGGTAAGCCTATTATTGCAGTTGCAAATTCCTTTACTCAGTTTGTCCCAGGACATGTGCATTTGCACGATATCGGCCAGTTGGTTGTAAAAGAGATAGAAAAGGCTGGAGGAATTGCTAAAGAATTTAATACTATCGCCGTTGATGATGGTATTGCGATGGGACATACAGGCATGCTGTATTCATTACCTAGTCGCGATATTATTGCCGATTCTGTTGAGTATATGGTTAATGCCCATAAAGCTGATGCTTTAGTATGCATTTCTAACTGTGATAAAGTCACCCCTGGTATGTTAATGGCCGCTATGCGTTTAAATATTCCGACTATTTTTGTTTCCGGCGGTCCTATGGAAGCTGGCCGCATGAAGGGCTGTGATTATAAGGTTGATCTGATCGATGCCATGATCGTGTCAGCTGAACCTAATGTTAGCGATGAGGAAGTAAGAGCCGTTGAATCTGCAGCTTGTCCTACATGCGGATCCTGTTCAGGTATGTTTACAGCTAACTCTATGAATTCTTTAACAGAAGCTTTAGGTTTATCTTTGCCTGGCAATGGATCTTTAGTCGCTACTCATTCAGAGCGTAGAAATTTGTTTGTTAAAGCAGCTCATCGCATTGTAGAAATGGCTAAGGCCTATTATGAGAATGGAGACGATTCTGTATTACCGCGTTCTATAGCAACTAAAGATACTTTTGAAAATGCAATGAGCTTAGATATTGCTATGGGTGGTTCTACTAATACGGTATTGCACATCTTAGCTGTAGCTCAGGAAGCCGGCGTTGATTTTACTATGAAGGATATCGATAGGCTTTCTCGCCATATCCCGCATATATGCAAGATGTCTCCTTCTACTCATGAGTGGCACATGGAGGATCTTCATAATGCTGGCGGCATTATGAATATTATGGCTGAGCTTAAGAAAAATGGCTTAATTCATGAGCAAAGTCATACAGTATCAGGAATGAGCATTGGTGAGCAGATCGATAAATATAATATCAAAACTACTGCTGATGAGGAGATCCTAAAGTTCTATAAGGCTTGTGCAAAAGGCAGCTACAATATTGAAGCCTTTTCTCAGAGCTGTTATGTTGACAAACTAGATACCGATAGAGCATCAGGATGCATTCGCGATTTTGATCATGCTTACTCTAAAGATGGCGGTTTAGCAGTTTTATATGGCAATTTAGCTGAGAACGGCTGTATTGTTAAAACTGCAGGAGTTGACGAATCTATCTTGAAGTTTGTCGGACCTGCTCGTATTTTCGAAAGTCAAGAAGATGCTGTTGAAGGTATTTTAGGCGGCAAAGTTAAGGCGGGAGATGTTGTCATTGTCCGTTATGAAGGACCTCGCGGAGGCCCTGGTATGCAGGAAATGCTCTATCCGACTTCCTATATCAAGTCCGTAGGCTTAGGTAAGCAGTGTGCTTTAATTACAGATGGTCGTTTCTCTGGCGGTTCATCAGGATTATCGATTGGTCATGTTTCTCCTGAAGCTGCTAACGGCGGTAATATCGGCCTTTTAGAAGAGAACGATATGATTCAAATCGATATACCAAATCGCACTATAAAAATGTGTGTCAGCGATGAAGAATTAGCTAAGCGCCGTAAAGCTATGGAAGCTTTAGGTAATAAAGCCTGGCAGCCTAAGAATCGCAATCGCGAAATTTCATTTGCTTTGAGAGCATTTGCTAAATTGGCTTCTAGCGCTGATAAAGGCGGAGTTCGTGATCGTTCTAAGCTGGAAGGTTTATAGTTATGGCTGAAAAATTACTTGACGCTCAAGGATATATGCAAAAAATCCTTTTGGCGCGTATTTATGATTTAGTTAGGGTAACACCTTTACAGCATTTGGATAATTTATCTGAGCGTTTAGGAGTTAGCGTACATTTAAAACGTGAAGACTACCAGAAGATTCATTCTTTTAAGCTCCGCGGAGCTTATAATATGATAAAAAACCTGTCTGAAGGGCAATTGAAAGCGGGTATCATCACAGCTTCAGCAGGTAATCATGCTCAAGGCGTAGCTTTATCTGCACAAAAATTAGGTATTAAAGCAGTAATTGTAATGCCGACTTCTACTCCGGATCTTAAAGTGGATGCTGTTCGTCATTATGGTGCAGAGGTCGTTTTATATGGCGATAGCTTTGATGAGTCTTATGCTTATGCACAGTCTTTATCGAAGAAAAAATCTATGACCATGATACCGCCTTTTGACGATCCTGACGTAATTGCAGGTCAGGGTACAATAGCTCATGAAATCATAGGTCAGCTAGACGATATTGATACTATTTACGTACAGATAGGCGGAGGAGGGCTTGCAGCCGGCATTGCTGTTTATA
This sequence comes from uncultured Succinatimonas sp., assembly GCA_905201175.1. Classification (GTDB taxonomy): domain Bacteria; phylum Pseudomonadota; class Gammaproteobacteria; order Enterobacterales; family Succinivibrionaceae; genus Succinivibrio. The sequence continues at coordinate 22,783 of CAJKNC010000008.1, read as the reverse complement.
TTAAGACTCTCCTTCCAGATGTGCGAGTTATAGGCGTTGAGGCTGAAGGCAGTGCAAGCATGCAGGCGGCCTTACGAGCTGGCAAACCTGTAGATATTGGCTATGTGTCTCATTTTGCAGATGGTGTTGCTGTCCGCAAAGCAGGAAACGAGACTTTTAGAGTATTAAGCAAGTATCTTGATGATATTGTTACCTGCTCTAATGATGAAATTTGCGCTGCAATGAAGGATATTTTTGATGATACCCGCGCAATAGCTGAGCCTAGCGGAGCTTTGTCTTTAGCTGGACTTAAAAAATATGTGCGTGATCATAATATTCATTCAGGAAATCATGTAGCTATTCTTTCAGGTGCAAATGTTAAGTTCCATACTTTGCGTATGGTTGCTGAGCGCTGCGATGTCGGTGAGATGACTGAGGGTATTTTATCCGTAGAGATCCCTGAAGCACGAGGAGCTTTCTTGAATTTTACTAAAGCAATAGGATCTAGAACTGTAACTGAGTTTAGCTATCGTTACGGTGCAGATGATCGCGCTCGGGTATTTGCCTCGGTAGAGCTATCTGAAGGTAAAAAAGAGTTAAATGAAATATCTAAGTCATTAAAGAAGAGCGGTTATCTGGTCACGGATTTAACTGATGATGGCATTGCTAAGGATCATGTACGCTATATGGTTGGAGGTCATCCTAATCGTAAGCTTAATGAAAAGTTATTTTTATTTGAGTTCCCGGCAACTTCTAATGCTTTAGTGCGTTTCCTAGAAACTTTAGGTGATTCTTACAGCATTACGCTGTTCCATTTCCGTATTACTGGTTTGGAATTCTGTTCTGTTTTATGTGGATTTAATTTAGCTGATCACGAAGAAGGCATTATGGACTTTATAAAGAAAGTCGGCTATCCATATGAAGAAGTAACCTCTAATACAGCATATCAGCAGCTCTTGCGTTAAGCTCTTGCCTAATCTCCCTAGGAAAACCTAGGGAGATATCCTCTAAATCAGCCTTATATTTTGGTTTATTAGTTACACTAATGTTTAGCTCATAAAATTGCTGCGTGCGTATTTTTTCATTAAATTGGAGAAATACATTTAGAGTATTGGGAAAAAATTGTGAAGACAATTAAATATAAAAGGCATGACTTTATGAAAAAAGTCATGCCTTTATTTTTATCAGTATAAATTTTTAGCTTAGCAGCTTTTTGCCATCGGCATTCTCTTCTGCGGAATCAGTATCTGTCTTAGCATCAGAGATTACCTTAGAGGCTGCTTTATTTTCAGAGATACTGTAAGCTTTAGAAAAATACTCTGTGGCTTCAGTATAATTTTGCTGCATAGATAAAATCTGTCCAATCTTTGCATAGATGTCTGGACTTTGCTGAATTTTCAAAGCCTTTTTATAGTCTTCTAAAGCATCTTGAAGAAGGTCCTGTTTCATCTCTAAATTAGCTAAAGCCTTAATTAAGGATAGGTTATCTTCAGCAGCAATAGCCTGATGAGAAACTTGTTTTTGCAGGTATTTTAAAACCTCCGGCATAGCGACATCCCATTTAGCAATGCTCTCAAGAAATTCACTATCATCATTATGCTTTAAGAAATTTAAGCTCAAGGATGATGCTTTATTTAAGATATTTAAAGTAATAAGTTTATGAATGTAAGGAGCTATAAAACGAGAGTCGAAGCGATCCTTTTTATTTAACAGCTTATAGACATTATCCATATCTTCTGCATTTTGTGCTTTCTTTAGGCGTTCTTCATAATATTTGCAGAATATTACGCGACAATCCTCTTCGGAAATAAGCTTGCTTTTTACTAAATTAGCAGCAACGCTATAGATTTTTTCAATATCGGTTTTAGCCTTATAGCAATCGTAATATAGCTTATAAATTAAGGTATTGCGGCATTTAGGGCTTAATTTATTAAGATACTCTAAAGCAGCGTTAGGATTATTAACCTTTAAGTTAAGCTTAGCCCGGATTACAGTAGTTGCTATTTGACATTCAGGGCCTCGATTTTGAGCTTCATCTAAAGCTTTGCGGGTGTAGTCGAAATTGCCGATATTAAAAGCAGATTTAGCAGAGACTAAAAGAGCATTTATAGGAAGCTTATTTAGCGGAGCTGATTTTTCAATTAAATCCAGGGCTTTTTTGAAATCTCCTTTAGCGTAAGCTATGTAAGCCATATCCTGACGACTTAAAGCTTTTTTCTCGCTGTGAGCTTTAAACCAACGGGCAGTTCCGCCAGGCATGCCGAAAATACTTTTAATTAAATTCCAGCATACATGTACAAGAACAATAGTAACCAGCAAGATGATAACAGTAGTTGTCACTGAAGCTTCAATAATGTAGTTACCAAAAGAAATATGTACAAAGCCCTGTTTATCAGCTAATAAAGGACCAACAATAATGGCACCGCAAGCGATCAATAGACCAAGAAGAATCTTTAACATACTAATGTCTCCTTATTCTTCTGCAGCTGCCGGCATATCAGGGGTATTGAGACGTAAAATTTGACGAGCATATTTGTCAAATAAATTATAGCTCTCTAAAGTATTAGGAGTTTGTACATAAATTTGAGTAGCTTTTAAGTCTTCTAAAGTCTCAATATTAGCCTTAAAGGCAGGAGTTTCTGGATTATAGTAACCTTTAATCAAAGTTAAAGCCTGTTCTATATCAGCAATGTATGCTTGCTCATTTTGCTCATAAACAGCCATTTTTGCTAATAATATCTGAGATTTTAAGTTTTCAAGCAGAAGTTTTGCCTGGTCTGCAGATAAGAATGCATTTACAGCCTGTTCATCACGGCGGCGAATTTCTACAAAACGAGAGGAAAAGTCTTTTAAAGAGGCTAATAAATTATTTTTCCATTCGATTAAGGTTTCGGTAACGGAATCGGACTTTTTGTAATTCTGTTCGCGCTGATCCTCTGTAGTGACTTCGGCTAAAGTCATTTGGCCGAGATTATTGTATACACTGTCAAGCTTATTGATTAAACCGCGTAAGTCTAGCTGAGGAATATTTTTTATCTTCATAATATCATTGGCTAAGACTTCGCGGATTTTATTGATCTGTTCTTCTTCAATGCCGGCAAGCAGCTCATTGGCGCTATTTAAGCACCATAAAGCGGCCTTTGGATCACGAGAGAATACAGCCATTCTGTAAGCAGAACTTACAAGGAAATAGCTTTGAGCCTTGCGCCAGTCGTCAGGGTCTCTGGCCTCATAGCGATTAAGCTGTTCTTTGATGCCTTTTAAATATGAAGTTTCTTCGTCAACTTTTTTCGTTATTTCCTCTAAGGAACTTAATAATTCCTGATTCTTATTCGTGAGCTCATTATTTGTATTAGCAAGAGTCTGAATTTCGCTAATTTTTTGAGTATAGGCTTTGTTATTATCAATAAGAGCCTGCTGTTCTTTTTCTAGATCTTGAACCTTGCCTGCAATATCATCTTGCATCTTATTTAAAGCTTTTTGGTTATTAGTTTGCAAATACCACATATAACCGCCGCAAATTAAAATAAGAGCAATAATCAATAAATTAGAAACGCGGCCATGTGATTTTATTTTTTGTATAGACTCATTTATTTTCTTTTCGTCTAAAACTTGAGCGGCAGGCACTTCTGCTTGAATATCTTCTACAGTTTCATTGTGATCTTCAGTTTTAGGATTCTCAATGGATTCCTTTAGAAGCTCAGCTGCGTTTTCTTCTTTTTTCTGATCGCCAGATCCTTTGTTAAGTACCTCTTCATTAGGAATAGGGGTAGCAGAGTTTTTTTCAGCGGAGGTATCTTCAGCGACTTGGTTTGTTTGTTTTTGTTCTTTCATATATAGGCCAGTCTCAGCAAATTAGGTAGAAAAGTTAACTACGCAAGTATTTATAATAACATGCTTTATAATTTAGACTAAAAATTGCATGCTAAGATCACCTCAAAGGATCAGTTTAGATCACATTTTATAAGACTACTTGCGAAAATATATTTTTATAAGTCTCACAAATTATAATTATAAGCCCTTATAGTTTTTTAGCCAGAATTAGATATTTGTAATATTAAGTTATAATCAAAGCAGAGTTTTGCAAAAGGCATGATATGGACAACTTAACAACAGATTTTGACTTAAGGCTTTCGCAATACAAATTATTAAATGAAGAACGTATGCGTAGAGCCCTGTGTGTATTGCGTCCACATACACGCAAGATGCTAAATTTGTTGTCTTTACTTCTGCATTATAACGATAAACGCCTGCCAGGGGCTCGAGATGCGGATGTCCCGTATGGCATTGACGGTTTTGTGCCTAATGCCTGGCAAAAAGAATATTTGAAAAAACAGGGGATAGATCCTGAAGTGCGTTCTCGTGGACGTTATTCTATTTTAGGGCTATATGCTATGGGCAGCACCTCTTCTATTTGCCAGGGCATATCATCTGATTTAGATATTTGGGTATGTGTAAGCTCAATTATTCCTGAACATGAAATTTTTCTTTTAACAGAAAAGTGCCATTTTATTTCTACTTTTTTCAAGGCATTAGGAGCGGATATCAATCTTTTTGTTACGGCTGATGATAGATTTATTAGTGGACAGCACGGTACGTTAGATACAGAAGATTGCGGTTCGGCACAGAGTCTGTTCCTTTTAGATGAATTCTATCGCAGTTCTTTTAGATTGAGCGGGCGCTATATTATTTGGTATATGGTTACGCCGCAGGAAGAAGATCAGGATTATTACGGGGCAGTACGATCTTTATATGAAAGTGGCCGGGTAGATAATCAATTATGGTTTGATTTTGGATCCGTAGCTAAAAGTTCTGCCGCTGAATATTTCGGTTCGGGCTTATGGCTTTTATATAAAGGAATTGATCACCCTTTTAAAGCTGCATTAAAGATTCTGCTGATGGAGGTTTATGCTAATGAATATCCTCATACTAAGCTGCTTTCTTCAGTATTAAAAAGCAGAATGTATTCATCCAATGGCTATTCTTTGAGGCTTGATGCTTATTATTTAATGTTTAAAAAAGTTTCAAGCTACCTTAGAGCTAAAAATGATACTACACGTTTAACTTTAGTTCGCCTGTGTTTTTATTTGAAGCTTGAAATGTCTTTGGTTGGCCTGGTTGATGCTAAGGTTATAAATACGAGAAAAAAGCTTTTATCCCGCTTATGTAGTAATTGGGGCTGGAGTTCTGCTTTTAGAGAAGAACTTAAATCGCGGGAGCATTGGAAAGCAGGTTTTGTTACTAAGCTGCAAAAGGATTTATTTACATCTTTACATTTAAGCTATCGTGCCTTGTTGCGCTTTAGTGTTGGGCATGGCATTGAGTATGCAATTACTTCAGATGATGCCGGAGTCCTCTCTCGCAAGCTTTATGCTGCTTTTGATGGCTATCCAGGCAAGGTTTTGCTGCTTAATAAAGAATTCCGAGAATATTTAGAAGAACCTTATTTAACTTTTATTAAGCCGTCGAAAAACTCTATCTGTGACCGCGGCTGGCATTTATATCCTGCAGCTATCGATTCTTTGGAAATTCTGCAAAGAAGATCGGTATACACAGCCTTGAGATTATGCCAGGCGGTTGTATGGGCTACTTTTAATCATGTTTTAACAGCAAGAACCAAAATCTATCTTGGAGGAGCTCCCGGCATTATAAATGCAGAGAAGATTTTATCTCTATCAAGAGATATTAGAGTTTTTTTAGGGGAAAACCAGGAGCAGGTTGCAGAAGCTGATTTGCAGCAGACACGATATATTCGCAAAACCTTAGTTGTAGTTAATTTTGAGCGTGATGCTACTTTAAATTATCGTAATAATTCCTTAGATTTAGACAGCGGTTCAGCCTTGTGTGCCGGCAGATCCAGAGAGTGTTTAATCGGCTCTATAGATATGATTACCATCAATTCATGGGGAGAGATAGAGTCTACAGCTTTTCCGGATGGTGAAGATGGGGTAGTTGAACTTTTAGCTACTTTATTGCGTATAAGAAGATTGGCTCATGATCGCAATCAGAATAATTTTAAATCTGAGGTAATTATTTCTTATTCAAAAACACAGAGTGATTTAATTCGTTATGATTTAGAATCAATCTTAAGAGGTATTTTTGCTTGTATCGATAATCCGCAGCGTGAATACAGTTTTGATGTTGGACTTAATACTTATGTCGCGCGAGGTTCAGGAGAGCGAGGTGTTTCTTTATTAAGAAGATCTCCCTTTAGCTCATCATCTGATTTTGACATTAGTGTTTTGTCTCGCTATGGCATGAGGCCTGAATTTGCATTACAGGTGCCGGCTGAAATTGATCGTGAAGCTTCCATCGGCGTTATGCAATACTTTTTTGTTAAAGCGGAAAAAGGATGGGATATTTATATTGTGAATGAGCGCAACGAGGTCAAAACTGTCAGAGGCTATCAAAAATCTCGTTCTGATTTAGTAAATGCTATCAATCGTTTTTATACTCGTCAAAGTGAAGAGCCATCAGGCGAGCGTAATCTTCATTTTAATTTACCTCAATATTTTGTTTTAAGCGATAATATGCGTTCTTTACATCCGTTTACGATCAAATCTGGGGATAAAAAAAACTGAATATAATAAAATCTTGTTCAAATAAAAAAGCGTGATATTGTAATTAGAAGCGCAAATTTTAGGAGATAAAACCGTGAACAGAACCAAGATCTTTATTTTCTTAGGCGCCATCTTTTTGTTATCTGGGTGCGGTATTAAAGGCCCTTTATATATGCCTGAAGATAGTGCTGAGGTTTGTGGCAGTTATCCTGATGATGAGTGCCAAGACGCCGGTGATGAAAATACATCAGAGCGTTTTGTTCGTGGCCCTGCTGATGATGAAAATATTTATTTCAATCCGCTATATTCACTTTAAGGAACCTATTTATGGATTATTTTAATTACCGCGGCGAAGATCTGTATGCTGAAGATATTTTAGTTTCTGATTTGGCTAAAGAATATGGTACGCCTTTATATGTCTACTCTCAAAAGACTTTAGAGCGCCATGTTAAAGCTTTTGATGAAGCTTTAAAAGGCCGTCGTCACCGTATTTGCTATGCGGTAAAAGCTAATTCTAATTTAGCTATTTTAAATTTAATGGCAAGGCTTGGTACAGGTTTTGATATTGTTTCTGAAGGTGAGTTGCGTCGAGTAATTGCAGCAGGCGGCGATCCTCATAAATGTGTATATTCAGGCGTTGGTAAGACGCGAGATGAGATTCGTTTTGCTTTATCGCAGGGAATAGATTGTCTAAATATTGAATCTGAAGCGGAGAGTTTAGTAGTTTCAGAAGTAGCAGCAGAGCTGGATATAGTCGCTCCGGTAGCTTTACGAGTAAATCCGAATGTTGATGCTAAAACTTTGCCGGCAATTTCTACTGGCCTTAAAAACAATAAATTTGGTATCGCTCATGAAGAAGCTATTCGTATTTATAAGCACATGGCTCAGGACCCGCATTTAAAAATTGTTGGCATCGACTGTCATATCGGCTCACAAATGACAACGGGGACCCCTATTGTTGAAGCTACTGACCGTTTGCTGGAAATTTATAATGTATTAAAAGAAGAGGGCATTGCATTAGATCATATTGATTTAGGCGGCGGATTAGGTGTTACCTATGACAATGAAACTCCTCCAAGTCCTGCTGATTATTTTGCTGCCGTGTCTGAGCGTTTGGGCAATATTGATGTTGCAGTTTATGTAGAACCAGGACGTGCAATGGTAGCTAATGCCGGAGTGTTGCTAACGAAGGTCCAGTATCAGAAGAATAATGGCAGTCGTCATTTTGTGATTGTTGATGGTGCTATGAATGATCTTATTCGTCCTGCTCTATATGGCTCTTGGATGAATATTATAAATGCTAAAAAGCATGCAGGTGACGCCGTGCTTTCGGATGTCGTAGGGCCTGTTTGCGAAAGCGATGATTTCTTAGGTAAAGATCGTCGTTTAAATGTTATCGATGGTGATATCTTAGTTGTGCGTGGAGCGGGAGCTTACGGCAGTTCGATGTCTTCAAATTATAATACTCGCCGCCTGCCTGCAGAGATTATGGTTAATGGTAACAAGTCTTATGTCATCAGAGCTCGTCAAAGCTATGAGGACATTTGGAAAGATGAGTCAATCCTACCTGAGTAGAGGATAATTATGCTTTTGAAATTTACCAAAATGCATGGACTTGGCAACGATTTTATGGTTGTTAATGGAGTAACGCAAAAGGTTTTCTTTTCTCCAGAGCTTATTAAGCGCTTAGCCGATAGACATTTTGGGGTTGGTTTTGATCAATTGCTCTTAGTCGAGCCTCCTTATGATCCAGAAATGGATTTTCATTACCGTATTTTCAATGCCGATGGCTCTGAAGTTCAGATGTGCGGTAACGGAGCTCGCTGTTTTGTTAGATTTGTTGTTGATCACCATCTTACTAACAAGACAGATATTCGGGTCAGCACTGTATCAGGCGCTTTAAGATTAAAGCTAAATGACGATGATACGGTTACGGTAAATATGGGACAGCCTGAATTTAATCCGCAAAAAATTCCTTATAGGGCTGAAAAAGAGCAAAAAACTTACAATTTAAAGCTTAAAGACGGAACTTCTTTTGAATGCGGGGTAGTCTCTATGGGTAATCCGCATGTGGTATTGTTTTTTGACAAGATAGATAAATCTTTGTTGGAAAAGTTTGGCCCGCAGATAGAAAAGCATGCAGATTTTCCTCAGAAAGTTAATGTTGGATTTGCTCAAATAATTAACCCGCATCATTTAAAGCTAGCAGTATATGAGAGAGGCTGCGGCCCTACTTTAGCTTGCGGCACTGGAGCTTGTGCAGCTGCGGTTGTAGGCATAATTCAAGGAAAATTGCAAAATCCGGTAAAAGTCAGCTTGCCTGGTGGAGATTTGAGGATCTCTTGGGAAGGTGAGGGTAAGAGCGTGATGATGACCGGCCCTGCTGAACGTGTTTATGAAGGCACAATCTGCATTTAAAAAAATATGCCAGGTTTCGCCTGGCATATTTTTTATCTAAAATCTTTGCTATATGCATAAGCTTTTCTTAAGATAGACAGCTAGTTCGGTTCTGAGGCGGGGAAATATGGACGATCTTTATAGCAAATGCCAAGAATTTATTGATTGTCTTCGTTATGAGCGTCGTAGTTCTGCACATACATTAAGTTCATATGAGCATGTTTTATTTAAGGCCTGTAAAGTTTTAAATATGGAAGATCCCAGCATCAAATCATGGGCTCAAGTTGGTATGGCCCAGATGCGTATTTTAAATCGCGAATTTAATTTTGATGTTAATGCACAGCGCCTGTCAAAGCGTACTGTAGCGCATGATCTTTATGTTTTAAGCGCCTTTTTTAAATTTTTAATTGAAAGAGGAGAGTTGCGCGATAATCCGTTTAAATATATTCATGCGCCTAAAATTGATAAGTCTCTGCCGCGCGTATTAACAGCTTCGGAACTTACTGCTCTTTTAGATGTACCGGCAACAAGCAAATTAGAGATTCGCGATCGAGCTATAAGCGAGCTGTTTTTTTCTTCAGGCTTACGCGTAAGCGAGCTTACTAGTCTAAGTCTCAGCGATTATGATTCTCAGAGTGCTGAGGTTCGTGTAATGGGCAAAGGCGGCAAGGAACGAATTGTCCCTGTAGGGAAAAAAGCGCGGCAGCGATTGCAGGAATATTTAGAGATTCGTCCTCAATTTAATCCTCAAAGTAATGCTTTATTTTTAAACCGATTTGGTAAAGAGATTTCTACGCGCGCAGTTGAGATGAATTTAAAGAAGCAGTCAGACAGGGCAGGACTCGATACTAATGTATATCCGCATAAACTGCGCCATTCTTTTGCTACATCTTTACTTCAGGGGGGAGCCGATCTGCGTGCTGTTCAGGAAATGCTAGGTCATGCTAGTTTAGCGGCAACTCAGGTTTATACGCATTTGGATTTTGAGCATTTGAAAAAAGTTTATGCAGAAGCTCATCCCCGTTCTCACTTAAAACATGACAACCCACAGGAAAAGCAATAAATTATGATTTTTTACAAACAAGTCTCTAGGCCTAAAGTATTGTCTTTTGATTTAGATAATACTATTTATGATTGTGAGACAGTTTTAAGAAAAGCTGAAGCTTGGTTTGCAAAATATTTATATGAACGCTATCAATTAGCTAATCCTAAATTTGCAGAATATGATTTTTGGGCGCAAATTAAAAATCAATGTCTGGCTAACAATCAAGCTTTAGCTAATGATGTAACGGCATTGAGAGCTTATTCGCTTGTAGATGCTTTTAAGCTTTTAGGTAAGAATATAAGTAAGCAGGAGGCATTTTCATTAGTTGCAGAATTTGTAAAGGTCAGATCTAAGGGCTCTGTATCGGACAAGATGAAGCAATATTTAAGAGCTTTAAAGCAGCATTACGAAATTTGCGCAATTTCCAATGGCAATGTCGATACCAGGATTTTAGGTGTAGATGATATTTTTGGCATAGATTTTCGGCCTAAGATTGATATTTATAATTGTAAGCCACATGCAGATCTGTTTATTCAGTGTGCACAGCATTACAGTGTTGATAAAAAAGAAATTTTGCATATTGGGGATGATCCTTATACTGATGTAATGGGAGCTGTCTATGCTGGATGTCAATGCGCATGGGTATACCGCGGCTATACGGGTATTTCTCCAGATGAGCATCATCTGAAGGTGCTTCCCTCTGTTAGCGTCAATGATGTTTATGAACTTTCTCCTTGGCTTATGCCCGGTTATTAAATAATGAGTGATAGATCTGCTGATTTTTTGTTTAAAAATTTAAATGAAGCCCAAAAGGACGCTGTAAGTGCTCCTTTGTCTAATATTTTGGTAGTAGCTGGAGCCGGTACCGGCAAAACACGAGTTTTAGTTTCGCGTATTGCTTATCTTGTTGAAGTGGAAAATTTACAGCCACGGGAGATCCTGGCTGTTACTTTTACAAATAAAGCTGCTAAAGAAATGCAAGAGCGCATAGCATCTTTGATAGGCTATGATAAAGCGCGTTTATTATGGGCAAGTACTTTTCATTCTGTATGTTTGCGTATTTTGCGTGCTTACTCAAGATATGCCGGACTGTTACCTGGATTTTGTATTTTAGATATTGATGCTCAGGAAGCGATGCTTAAGTCTATTATGAAAGAGATTTCATATACAGGGGAACTTAAGGCTTCAGACATAGCTTCAAGAATTTCTAAATATAAAGAACAGCGCATCAGATCTAAGGCATTAGCTTTTGGCTCTTCTAAATTTCAAGAAGACATTGATTTTGCTAAAATTTATGACATTTATGAAAGACAATGCCAAAGTCAAAATTTAGTAGATTTTTCAGAGCTTTTATTGCGTACAGTTGAGCTTTTGGAGCAAAATGAAGCTGTTAGAGATTTACAGCACCGCCGTTTTAAAGAAATTTTAGTTGACGAGTTTCAGGATACTAATTCTTTGCAATTTGCATTTTTAAAGCTTATTACTGGCAGTAATTCTCATATTATGGTAGTAGGTGACGACGATCAATCCATATATGGATGGCGTGGAGCAGACTATACTAATATGAATAATTTTAAAAAAGACTTTGCTCCTGTAGAAGTAATCTTATTAAAAGAAAATTATAGATCTACTCAAAATATCCTAGATATGGCTAATACCTTAATTGAAGGTGGTAAAGAACGTTTATTAAAAAAGGTTCTAGACGGTAATTGCGGCATCGGAGATAAGGTTAAGATTTTAAAATGCTCATCTGAATATGTAGAAGCCGATTTTGTTGCTCAAACTATTAAACTCTTGCATGCAAAAGGTCAGAGCTATGATGATATGGCTGTACTTTATAGAACTAATCAGCAATCTCTGCTTTTAGAGCAGAGACTTTCTTTGATGGCAATCCCCTTTGTGATTTACGGCGGGCAGAAGTTTTTTGAGCGCGCTGAAATTCAGGATGCGTTAGCCTATATGCGTCTTTTAGTAAATGAAAGGGATGATCAGGCGTTAAGGCGTATTATCAATGTTCCGCCGCGGAGAATAGGCGATAAAGTAGTCTCGCAGCTAAGTGAAATTGCTTATGAACGCGGCAGTTATCTTTTTGATGCATTAAAGCTGATTATAGGCTATGAGAATGATCCTGCCGCAACTAAGGAAATTAAGACATTAGCGCGCAAGCTTGCGGTATTTAGCGAGCTTATGGATAAATTAAAAATATGTAAGCAGACTTTGAATTTGCCTGATTTAGTTCGTGCTGTAATAGAGCTTACCGGTCTAGTTGAATATTATAAGCTTAAGGATCAAAAAGCCTCTAAGGGAGAGAGCGATAATCAAAAGCATAAAAATCTTGAGCAATTAGTAAGTAATGCAGCTATGTTCAATGACGAGCATACATCACAGAACTTAGAAGAAAGCTCAGAAGAAATAGATCCTTTATTAAATTTTATTTCGACCGTAACCTTATCGAGTTCTGCAGAATTAAATGAGGAGGGTCAAGAAGGAGGATTTGTTCGGCTCCCTCAGGTTAATTTGATGACTATTCATTCGGCAAAGGGATTAGAATTTAGCACGGTGTTTTTAGTAGGTTTTGAAAAAAATCTTTTACCTTCATATCGGGCCGAGAGCAGCAGCAGACTAGGAGATAATCGTGCTTACGAAGAAGAGCGCCGTTTAGCCTATGTCGGCATAACTCGGGCTAGGGAGAATCTGTTTATAAGTTATTCTTTAAAAAGAATGCTTTATGGGAGGCTCGATAGTTCTGGAGCCAGCAATTTTTTACGAGAAATTGTAAATAAATATCAATCAAGTAAAGCCGATCAACGTCCTTATAAGATTGAAATTCCTAATACCATATAGACTAAATGAAAAAATAAATTCTGAGATTTATCAATTTCTGTGGTATCATGTCACCATCCATCTTGCTGATGGTTCGTTTCCTGGTACTACAAGCATTTCCAAATCCAGGATCTTCTATTGTTTTAATTTTTTGAGAGATTTTCATCTGCCATTCCCAGAGCAGTAAATCAATTCCATACACATAATCTTTATGAATCTTAACGAACTTAAGAATACGCCTGTCGCACAGCTAGTTGAAATGTGCGAGCAAAACGGTATTGAAAATGTCGCCCGACTAAGCAAAAAGGAAATTATATTCCAGCTTTTAAAATTTTGTGCCAAGAATGGCGAAGATATTTTTGGCGACGGTGTTATCGAAATTCTTCCAGATGGCTTTGGCTTTTTAAGAAGTGCCGATAGTTCTTATTTAGCAGGCCCAGATGACATTTATGTCTCTCCAAGTCAGGTACGTCGCTTTAATTTGCGTACGGGTGATTCCATTTCTGGCAAAATTCGTCCTCCTAAAGAAAGTGAACGCTATTTTGCTCTGCTCAAGGTAGATACAGTCAATTTTGATCGTCCAGAAAATTCCCGCAATAAGATCCTTTTTGAAAATTTAACTCCTCTTTTCCCTGAAAGCAGAATGCGCCTGGAATTAGGCAATGGTTCAAAAGAAGATTTAACAGCTAGAGTTATCGATTTAGTAGCACCAATCGGAAAAGGTCAGCGCGGCCTTATTGTTGCCCCTCCTAAAGCAGGCAAAACCGTTTTGCTACAGAATGTGGCTCATTCCATTTCTAGTAATAATCCTGAGTGCACCTTAATTGTTTTATTGATTGATGAGCGTCCTGAAGAAGTTACCGAAATGCAGCGCATGGTTAAAGGAGAGGTTGTAGCCTCTACTTTCGATGAGCCTGCAACTCGTCATGTACAGGTTGCCGAAATGGTAATTGAAAAAGCTAAACGCTTAGTGGAGCATAAGCATGATGTAGTAATTTTGATGGATTCTATTACTCGTTTAGCTCGCGCCTATAATACTGTAGTTCCTCCTTCAGGAAAGGTTTTAACTGGCGGTGTAGATTCAAATGCATTGCAGCGGCCTAAACGCTTATTCGGTGCAGCAAGAAATGTAGAAGAAGGCGGCTCCTTAACAATTATTGCAACGGCATTGATTGATACAGGTTCAAAAATGGATGAGGTTATTTACGAGGAATTTAAGGGCACTGGTAATATGGAATTGCACTTATCTCGTAAAATAGCAGAAAAGCGTGTTTATCCGGCTATTGATGTCACACGTTCCGGAACTCGTCGTGAAGAATTGATTACAGCTGCAGATGAGTTACAAAAGATGTGGATTTTACGCAAGTTCTTGCATCCGATGGGAGAGATAGAAGCTATGGAATTCCTCATAGATAAATTATCTATGACTAAGACTAATGAGGAGTTCTTCACAGCCATGAAGCGCAGTTAAGATATTTTTTATGATAAATAATAAGCCCTCATTTTTATGAGGGCTTTTAATTTTATAAATAAGCTCTTTTATCTGGACTTTATAGCTCTCATTACCGCTTGAGTTAAAAATTCACACATATTATCTCCGTGATGAGTTAGCATTTTCGGAAACATGGAAATAGGCGTTTCTCCAGGGAAGGTATTGATTTCGTTTATAAGGATGCCGTCTTCTGGACTTAAGAAAAAGTCTATACGAGACAAATCGCGTAATTTTAGGCCAATAAAAGCACGACGAGCATAATCTTGTATAGTTTCAATTTCTTCAGAGCTTAGTCCTTTAGGGGTAACCGTGGTCACTGTAGAGCTATTTTGGCTGTATTTTTCTTCAAATGTATAGAATACATTATCAGGCATAATTATTTCGCCAGGAGTTGTAATGATTAAGCCGCGATCCATTTCATAAGCGGCGACTTCCAGTTCTCGATGAGCAATGCTTTTTTCTAGCAAAACCTCGGAGCTGTAATTAAAGGCTTCTAGAATTTTATCCCACAGACAGTCTTTATCGGTTACATGATAGCAGCCAACTGAAGAGCCTTGACTTGCAGCTTTTACATATACGTCTTTATATAGTTCAAAAAATTCTAAAGCTTTTTTCTTATATGATTCGTCAGTGCTTAAGATAGCCTGGGAAGGTGAATTGGGAATGCCTAAGGCATCTAGATAAAGTTTAGTCGTAATTTTATTGAAACAGTTGCGGCTGGATTCGCTTTTACATCCTATATAAGGGATATTGAGAATTTCTAAAAATGATTGAATGTCTCCAGTTTCTCCTGGAAAGCCGTGCAGGCAGGGTATAACACAATCAACATTGAAGTTTAACTCATTATTCTGTAGGCTCTTGCCTACGAAATTTGCTGCTTTGTCATTTATTAAAAACTGATGATTGTGAATTACGCAGGAGATAACATTAAATTCTGGATTTAATTGTAATTGTTCGGCGATAAATTTAGCCGAGGTTAAAGAAATCTCGTGTTCGGAACCGTCTCCGCCACATAAAACAAGAATATTATAAGTCATTTGATTTTCTCATTATTACTTCCTGTGAGTAAATTGAGCTAATTATAGCAGTAATCTTAAGATTCAGATTAAGGCTAAATATAATGGAATTTTTTAGTACAAAAATTAAGAGCTAGTCCTTACTAGACTAGCTCTTAATAAGATTTTTTTATTCTAATTTAGAAAAATCAGAAATTAAGCAGTATAGCTTTCAATAATGCCTTTAAGTTCACTTTTAGGCAAAGCACCTACTTGTTTTCCAACAATTTCGCCATTTTTAAAGATAAAAATAGCAGGGATGCTCATAACTCCTAATTTTGCGGCATAGCCTGAATTTTTATCAATATCAACTTTGATAAATTTTACCTCAGGCATTTCAGCGGCTAATTCCTCTAAGATCGGGGCGACCATAGAGCAAGGCCCGCACCAGGTTGCTCCGAAGTCAACAACTACCGGCTTATCGGCTTTGATAACTTCAGTTTCAAATTGATCGTCATTTATCTGCAGAACTTTATCGGTCATAAAAACACTCCTTAGACATGCATTTATGTTTTAAGTGTAACATGGCAAGCATAAATACTTACAATATTTGATATTTTATTGCAGTGTTTATCAATATTAGTAATTAGCAGGTAAGCGGACGCCTGAAAACATATTTTGAAAGATAGGATAAAACCACGCCATAAATAGGAACAAATATTGCAAGATTAGAGGCAATTTTTACACAGTAATCTACGGTTGCCAAACCAAGCCAATGTTCGGCCATAAAAGGATCTGTTGTTCCTAAGAATGCTACAGAGAAAAATACATATGTATCAAGCATGTTGCCAAAGATAGAAGAGCAGGCAGGGGCAGGCCACCATTGAGGGAGTTTTCTCAGTCTCTGGAAGACCAAGATGTCACATAGCTGCCCTAAAATATATGCTGACATAGAAGCAATGGTAATGCGCAGGACGAAAAGGCTTACAGATGACAAATTATCGAAGCCTTGAAATGATCCATGCTCAAATAGAGTGCCGATAAAATATGAGAGAACAAGGGCAGGCATCATTGCAAGAAAAATAATTTTTCGTGCGCGATGCTGGCCAAAAATTCTGACGGTCAGATCGGTAGTAATAAAAATAAAAGGATAGGTAAAAGTACCGAATGTGGTATGAATACCAAATAAAGTCAGAGGAATTTGCACGGCATAATTACTAAGAACAATAATAAAGACGTGTGTAAACCAAAGCTTTTTTAAAGGGAAAGAAAATTCATTCATGATGTTTTCTCGTTTCAGGATAAAATAATAAATAATCCGGAATAACCGGGCCTGTCTTAAGACGTCGGTTATTTTAGAGCAATAATTTATGCTCGGCAAATACTATAAATAAAACTTATAATGAATTGTAATTGTAAGTCAGGTATAAGCTTTTTTTAAGATTAGGGAAAACTGATTATTTGACAATCTTATTTTGTAGTGTCGGATAGGTATAAATATTTAAGCATGTGGCTTCGCCTGCATATGCAATAACCAATTCTTTCTATGGGGTACAAATGGATCGCTTAATCTTGGTGGATGGCTCGTCTTTTTTATATAGAGCTTATCATGTATCTAAAGGTAATTTTTCTACATCATCCGGTATTCCAACTGGGGTAGCTCTGATTATTACTAGAATGCTTCAGAATTTAATCAAGAAATTTGCTCAGCAGAAAATTATTGTGGTATTTGATGCTAAGGGGAAAAGCTTCAGAAATGAAATTTATGCTGAATATAAGGCTAATCGTCCGCCTATGCCAGATGAGCTCAGAACTCAGATTGATTATGTGCATGAAATTGTAAAGGCCTTAGGACTGCCATTAGTATCCATTCAGCATGTTGAGGCTGATGATGTCTTGGGTACTTATGCAAAAGAAGCTGTAAAGCTAGGATATAAAGTAGTTATTTGTACGGGAGATAAGGATTTATCTCAGCTTGTAAATGCAGACATCTCCTTGTATGACACTATGAACGAGAAAGTTTATGATGAGCTTGCAGTTGAGGAAAAATATGGAGTTAAACCTAATCTAATTATTGATCTCTTAGCTTTAAAGGGCGATAGCTCAGATAATATTCCGGGAATGAAGGGCTGTGGAGAAAAGACAGCTTTAGCTTTATTAAATGGTATTGGCGGTATTGATGAAATTGCTGCTAATACTGATAAGATTGCAGCCTTAGGCTTTAGAGGCGCAAAAGGCTTTGCTTCTAAATTTACCGATGCTTTAGAGGATATTCGTCTGTCTTATAAGCTTGCCACGATTAAAACAGATGTAGCGTTAGATTTGCCCATATCTGATGTTAAGCCGCCAGTTGCTGATAAAGAGCAATTATACAAGCTTTTTAAAGAGCTTGAATTTAATAAATTAGCTCAGGATTTAAAAAAAGAAGATGTTGCTGAAAAAAATGCAGAACCGGCTGAAGAGTTTGTAAACTCCCAGGAAAATAATCAGATTTCAGATTATAAAATTTCAAAATTTATTACTATCGATAGTCTCGATTCTTTAAATAGTCTGATCGAGAAAATTAAAAAGCAAAAATTTGTAGCTATTGATACGGAGACTACTTCCTTAAAAGCTCAGGAAGCTACTTTAGTAGGAATATCCTTTGCTGTGCGCGAGCATGAAGGCTTTTATCTTCCTTTAGCGCACAGCTATTTAGGCGTAGGGACTCAGCTAGATATTAAAGAGGTTATTTCTATTTTAAATCCTGTATTTGCCGATGAAGATATTCATTTTATCGGGCATAATTTGAAATATGATCTTCAGGTTTTGCTTTTCAATGGATTTATTCCACCTAAAGCCTATGCAGATACTATGATTATGGCATATCTTTTAGATTCATATCAAAGTGTTTCACTGGACGAACTGGCTCTTAATTATCTGAATTATAAAAATATTTCTTATGATGAGATGACATTAAATGGTCGTAAGCGTATTTCTTTTTCAGAGGTTTTAATTGAAAAAGCAACAATTTATTCTGGTGAAGATGCGGAGGTAACCTTACGCTTATATGGACATTTAAAAGAGCTGCTTTTTGCTATTGATAAGCTAAAGAAAATCTTTTTTGAAGTAGATATGCCCATGCTAATGACTTTATTTCACATGGAGAGTGTAGGAGTATTAGTTGATGCGCATGTTTTAGCTTCTCAAAATGAGGTACTAGTTTCAGAGTCCAAGCAATTGCAGGAGCAAATTTATATAGCGGCAGGACATGCTTTTAATATTTCATCACCTAAGCAATTAGCTGAGGTTTTATTTGAAGAGCTAGCAATTCCATATCCTAAAAAAGTAAAGAGCGGTAAGAGCTATTCTACAGCAGAGGATATCCTGCAACAGATTGCTCCTAATTATGATATTGCTCATTTAGTTTTAAGATATCGTGAGCTGCAAAAGCTTATTTCAACTTATACAGAAAAATTACAAACACAAATTTCAAATAAAACAGGAAGAATTCATTCTTCATTTAATCAAACAGGTACAATTACTGGGCGCTTATCTTCAAATGATCCTAATTTGCAAAATATTCCCGCAAGAACTCAAGAAGGAAAATTAATTCGTAAAGCCTTTATTGCGCCTCAAGGGTACAGTCTGATTTCTGCTGATTATTCCCAAATTGAGCTGCGCTTAATTGCTCATATAAGCGGTGATGAAGCTTTAATTAAAGCTTTTAATCTGAATCAGGATATTCATAAGGCTACAGCTGCAGAGGTTTTAGGTAAAGATATCTCTGAGGTAACAGCACAGGAGCGCTCTAATGCTAAGGCAACTAATTTCGGACTTATGTACGGCATGGGGGCTTTTAAGCTTGCCAATCAAACCGGCATGAGTCTGGATGAAGCCCGCTCATATATTCAAAAATATTTTAGTCGTTATCCTAAAGTTCAAGATTATATGGAAAAAACGCGTATATTTGCGCATAAACATGGCTATGTAGAAACCTTGCTAGGAAGAAGAATCTCCACTCCTAATATAAATTCTTCTAATACTATGATGCAGAAAGGAGCAGAGAGAGCAGCTATCAATGCGCCGATGCAGGGAAGCGCTGCGGATATTATTAAGCTGGCAATGATAAAAATTGATGAATGGATTTCTAGCTTAAACGATGACTGCTTAAGAATGACGATTCAGGTCCATGATGAATTATTATTTGAGGTCAGAAATGATTTTGTAGATCAGGCATTAGCAAAAATTAAAGACATTATGGAGAATGTTGTGGTTCTTAAAGTACCGTTAACGGTTGGCATTGGGGTTGCTTCTAATTGGGGAGACGCCCATTAAATCATGAAGAGGTTTTTGGATAAGCTCAATATTATGGTCATCGATCTTTACGTAGCTATAATTCTGTCCCCAGCTGCCTAAAGCTAGCCTATGGCTGTGTTTGCCCAAGGCCTCTTTATCATTTGCAAAAATATGGAAATGTCCATGAATTAATATATTGCAGCCGTGCTTGTCCAGGTAGGTTTTAGCTTCTTTAAGAATTATTTGCCAATCCTGGGCTGATACAGAGCGTTTTTTTTCTTGCAATTGACTGTTTTGGCGAATATGCAGGCCAATTTTCTTTTTTAAACATAAAGGCAGAGCGCGAAATAAAGCTTGTAAAATAGGATTTTTAGTTATTTTACGAAAGCGCTGAAATTTAGGATCATTTACGCAAAGTTCATCACCATGAAGCAGTAATGCTGTACCTTTGGGAGTGCTGATTTTAACTTCTCCCGTAAGAAGAGTAAAATTAAAAAAATCTGCTGCGTGCTTGTTTATTAAAAAATCGCGGTTGCCGCAGATAAAAAAGGTCGTGATTCCTCTAGTTCTGTTATAGCCTATGAGTTCACGAACCTGCTTATGGATATTGTCTTGGTAATCAATTCCAATAAAGAAATCGAAAAAATCACCTAAAATTATGACCTTATCATTGCAATTTAAGCGCTGATAGAAATTATTTAAAGCTGTTAATAATTTAGGATGCTGTGTGCTTAAATGAAGATCTGCAATGATAAAAGTCGCCATCAATTTACCTAACTCTAATCAATAATTGCGTCGATGATTTCAATGGTATCACGAGGTACATCACGATAGTAAGAGCGGCTCTCAGTACGGACAGACTCAATCTTGTCGACAACATCCATGCCAGCTACTACCTTGCCAAATACACAGTATCCCCAGCCGGAAAGATCCTTAGAGCGGAAATTTAAGAAATCATTATCTACTGTATTTATGAAGAATTGAGAGGTTGCAGAATGAGGGTCATTGGTACGAGCCATAGCAATGGTACCGCGCTCATTTGCTAAGCCATTGTCAGCTTCATTTTTAATAGGCTCATGATTGGCCTTTGATTCTAAGTCAGCAGTAAGGCCGCCGCCTTGGATCATAAAGCCTTTAATAACACGGTGGAAAATAGTTCCTTTATAGAAACCCTCTTTTACATAACGCTCAAAATTAGCTGCTGTAATTGGAGCTTTTTCATAATTAAGTTCAATAACAATATCGCCTAAAGTAGTTTTTAAGGTAATCATAATTAGAATCTCAATTTAAAAAATTATAAAAATTTTATGAGTAAAATACTCTAGATTGGTTATTATAACCTAGTTTAGGTATTGATTTAATGTACTTTACATAGCTAAGAATAGCTTTGTTTGCGGCATCAATCAGATTTTGATAGAGTAGATCCTTAGTTTGAGAAGAAAAAAAGTTATTTAAATTTAGGTTAATACTTTATAAGAGATTAACAATGTTAAAGATTTACAACACATTAAGCCGTAGCAAAGAAGAATTTGTTCCTATTCACAAAGGAAAGGTCAGCATGTACGTTTGTGGCGTCACCGTATATGATTTATGTCATATAGGACATGCACGCACCTTTGTTAATTTTGATGTGGTAGTTAGGTATTTGCGTTATTGCGGCTACGAAGTTAAATACGTACGCAATATTACGGATATTGACGATAAGATTATTAAGCGCTCATTAGAGCGAGGCATTGATGCTAAGGATTTAGCAGAGCAGTTTATTGTAGAGATGCATAAAGATTTTGATGCTTTAAATATCTTGCGTCCTGATATTGAACCTAAAGCTACGGAGAATATTCCGGAAATTATTGAATTAGTTCAAAAACTTATTGATAACGGAAATGCTTATGTCTCAGGTAACGGAGATGTTGTCTTTAAGATTGCGTCATTTGCTGACTATGGTAAGCTTTCTGGACAAAAATTAGATGAATTGCAAGCAGGCGCTCGAATAGAGGTTGAGCATACTAAGGAGAACCCTTTAGATTTTGTTTTATGGAAGATGTCAAAGCCTGGCGAGCCTGCATGGGACTCTCCTTGGGGCTTAGGCCGTCCTGGCTGGCATATTGAATGTTCTGCTATGAATAGCCGTTATTTAGGCCATACCTTTGATATTCACGGCGGCGGGGCCGATCTAATTTTCCCTCATCATGAAAATGAAATAGCTCAAAGCTGCTGTGCCTGGCATGAGAACTATGTAAATTACTGGTTACATAGCGGCATGGTTATGATTAATGAAGAGAAAATGTCTAAATCTTTAAATAACTTCTTTACTATAAGAGATGTGTTAAAGAGTTATGACGCTGAGACTATTCGCTTCTTCTTGTTATCAGCACAATATAGAAGTCCTCTTAATTATACTGAAGAAAATTTAGAGAAAGCTCGTTCTGGGTTAAATCGTCTTTATACCACTATGCGTGATGCTCCAAAGGTTGATGATGTTTCATTACCTGATGAAGATGAATACACCAAAAAATTCTGTGAGTATATGGATGACGATTTTAATACTCCGGGAGCAAGTTCTGTATTATTTGATTTGGTCAGATCGATCAATAAGACTGAGGATCCTAGGGAAGCTAGCCTATTATGTAAGAGACTGCAGCAATTAGGCGGTGTTTTGGGAATTTTACAGCAGGACCCGCAGACATTTTTAAAGAGTGGTGCTGGGGATAACGATGATGCTGCTGTAATTGAAAAGTTGATTGCAGATAGAGCTCAGGCACGGTTAAATAAGGATTGGGCAGCTGCAGATAAAGCCCGTGATACTTTAAAAGCTATGGGAATTGAGCTTGAGGATGGTCCTTCGGGAACCACTTGGCATCGTGTTTAATGACAGTTTATATTGATTTTTAACATCAGTGCTCTCTTTATTTTAAATTAAAGAGAGCACATTTTTTTTCCTTTCTTATTGAAATCTCAATATTTATTATTTTAATAGTCTAGAGAATTTTACAATCTAATACTATATTTATCTAAAACGAAGAGTTCGCATTGCAAAAGATAATGGATGCATTTTGCCATGTATTGTTAATGCAATTATTGGAAGCCATGATATAGCTTTCAATAATATTAGGTGCTGCCGATTAAAAGCAATAACTTAATTTTTTACTAAAGCTAATATCAAATAATTTTACTGATATACGAATGATTTAATAAAAATTACTTAAATTATTTT